>JBAROK010000077.1:0-5731 GCA_049642065.1 Candidatus Omnitrophota bacterium
CTCTATGGGGGATACTATTGAGCTTCCACCGGAAGATTATGACTCTCGATTGCTGGGGTATGTTATTTTTAGACCAAATTTTGAGGAGACAATGGAAAAACAATGTCTTGAAATAGCACAAAAATTAATTATTGAGGTAAAATAAAAGATGGGGCATCAAAAGTATTTAGATAAGGCGCGGGAAATTTTAAAAAACCGAACACCATTAATGGATCAAAGACAGCTGCTCCGGTTCGTGGATCAATTTTTTAAAAACAGTCAGCTATATACCGATGCGCACAGTCGATTTGGATCTCCTTTATATCTTTTAGATGAACAGGCCTTGATTAGGAAGGCAAAAGAATTCCGAAATGCTTTTGAGGCTAACCTTAAAAAAGTTAGCTTTTTTTATGCGCTTAAAAGCAACAATCATCCGTTTTTGATAAAAACGTTGACTAGCGAAGGATATGGAATGGACGTCTCAAGCGGAAAAGAGCTTAGGCAAGCGGTGCAGTATTTTTCGCCAAAAATAATTTTCAGTGGTCCGGGAAAGACTTCGGATGAGCTTGATCTTGCTTGCAACTATGCCGATCAAGTAACTGTGCTTCTGGACAGTTTTGGTGAACTCCGGCGTCTTGAAAAGGCCGCCGCAAAAAAGAATGTACGGATTAAAGCTGGTGTACGTCTTATGGTCGAGGAGAATGGGCTATGGAGAAAATTCGGGATCCCGCTGAATGAAATAACGTCTTTTTTTAATGAAGCCGAACAGTGCCCCCATGTTGAATTGTGCGGGTTGCAGTTTCATTCCAGCTGGAATCTTGATGCCGACAGGCAAGTAGCCTTTCTTGCGCGTCTAGGCGGAGTGTTGTCGCGAATGGAACCGGCCTTCCTTCAAAGGATCAGTTTTGTTGACATAGGCGGTGGGTATTGGCCGGTTCACGGAGAATGGATGCAACCAAGAGGAACTCCGGAAGGGCGTCTCAAGCAGTGCCTCGAGCCCCAATTGATGGAAACAATGGAGCACTGTTGCTTGCCTTCTTTACCGATTGAGGAGTTTTCCTGCAAGTTGAAGGAAGCTTTGGATGCACATCTTTTAAAGCATGTTGACTGTACCATTTATCTAGAACCGGGACGTTGGATCAGTCATGAGGCTATGCATATATTGATAAAAGTTATCGATAAAAAAGCGGATGATATTGTTATTTGTGATGGTGGGACGAATATGATCGGATGGGAGAGGTATGAAACGGAGTATTTCCCGGTAATTAATCTAAGCCGTCCGGAGCTAAATGAGCAGGCATGTATGATTTTCGGCTCACTTTGTACCCCCCATGATCTTTGGGGTTATTCATATTTTGGCGAGGACATTAAGCCTGGAGATATTTTACTGGTCCCAACACAGGGAGCATATACATACAGCTTACGACAGGAATTTATTAAACCTCTTCCTCAGGGAATCATTATAAATGGTTCTTCTATAGATTCTTGACACATCCGAGGAACTGGAATGGACGATCAATAGTGAGCCCAAAGCGCCCCCATTTTTTCTTAAAAAACTGTCCAAAAATTGTACATGCCAAGGAAATAAAACAGATAACACATTTTCAATAAAAAACTTCCGTAGAGGAGGAATAAAAAATGGTCATTAACATCTTATACTTCACATCAACAGGCAACACTCTCTGGCTTGTCCAGCAGGCCAAAAAAATGATTGAAGAGAAGGGGCATAACGTTAACCTCTTCGAATCCGTTACAACGGGACAGGAATTCGCCGAAAATTGCGATATGATAGGCGTATTTTATCCTGTATGGGGTTCGGACCTGCCCGATCCGGTCAGAGAGCAAATGAACCAATTGAAAGAGGGGAACGGCAAGAAGATATTTCTGGTAGGTGACTGCGCCGTTTTTACGGGCGATACCGGCATGTACTGGAAGAAGATCCTTGAAAAGAAAGGTTATGACGTATTCTATGTGGACCACCTTACCATGCCCATAAACATAAATATACCCGGATGGAATTTATGGAAAGTGCCAGATAAAGACAAGCAGGACGAGCTATTCGCTGAAGCGGAGTCCTACCTGAAAGAGCTTTGCTCCTCCGTTCTCGAAGGAAAAAGAAAAATCGACGGGACAAGTCCTTTCTCCAGGTTCTTCGGCTGGTTCCAGCGTATATTGCTCCAACCCTTTACAGATTATGCCAAGAAATTCTTCATGTGTGACAGCGACAAATGCGTAAAATGCGGGCTCTGCTACCGCATGTGCCCTAGAAATAATATAACCATAGACCAAGATAAGGGCGCGGTTTTCGGCCCTGACTGTATCATCTGCATGAAGTGTTACAACCTTTGCCCAGTGAACGCGGTACTTGTCGACAAGGGGAGTAGTGACGATAAAAGATATCGCAGGTATAAGGGGCCGGGGCGGGGAATCAAACCGGTGGAGTACCGGTAATAAAAATTTTTGTCACAAATCTTTGGATTGTCTTCTGGGGCATCATTGGCAACGGTGGTAGGGGTATTGATGGAGGTTCCTGTGATGCTTCTGTTAGTGAGAGTATGTTTAAGAACTAAACATATTTTTGATGGGAAGGAGCAATAACTTTATTTGCCATTAATATAAGTATGTTGTTTTATCGTGCCCGATTTTTTGGCTACCGAAAAGAGTTTTTTTGAATAAGAAGATACCATTTACTATCGTCGTATCGATCGTGTTCCTGATCGCGGGGAACCTTGTAGGTGCCGGGACCCTGGGCCTACCCACGAAGACCGGCTTGGCTGGATTTGTCCCCGCGGTAATAGGCCTTTTTGTAATGGGCACGGCGATGTTTTTTACTGCGATGGTTCTTACGCGTGAAGTTACAAGGAAAGGGGACACGATATTCAATTACCCCAGCTTTTACCACAGGCACCTGGGGCTGACGGGTAAATGGGTCGCTATCCTGACAAACCTTCTTATCCTGTACGGTCTTCTGACCGTCTATCTGTCTGGAGCCGCTACGATAATCACCAATCTTTTACATCCCAAAATATCCAATGCCATGATAATGGTAATATTCTTTGCGATAATGACCACTATTAATCTTACGGGGATGAGTATAGCCGAAAAATATAATTCACTGCTGGTCATTCTGATGTTAGGTGTGTTCCTTGCTATGTTCGGGATGGCAGAGGTTCATGTCGATCCCAAGCGCTTTGCTTTTGCGGACTGGAAATTCCTGCCCGCTACGATACCGATAATTCTGACCACTTACAATTTTCATACGATCATACCCATTGTCTGCGAGGCACTCGACTGGAGGGAACGCCTTGTAAGGAGAGTCATCCTTTCGGCCATGATCATCGGTTTCCTGTTAAGTGTGATGTGGATCCAGGTTGGCCTTGGGGCATTGCCTTTAGGTGGTACTGATAACAGCATCGCAACAGCTTTCAATAACAACCTGCCCGCGACGGTACCTTTAGCGCAGACGATAAAGGCGCCTATTTTTATCACGCTTGCTATGCTTTTCGCTCTTTTCGCAATAGCCACGTCCTACATCGCCAATGGGACCGGCCTCATGGCTTTCGTGGAAGACCTCTCAATAAATCATCTGAAACTATGCAAGACACCCAACAGGGTTTTGATAGGCGCCCTTTCGTTCGCCCCGCCGTTCATAATAGCTCTTGTATATCCGAACCTTTTCATGTCGGCCCTGGACCTGGTAGGGGGGTTTGGGATCGTGATACTGTTCGGTTTGCTGCCGAGCATTATACTGGTCAAGCGCGCGAAAAGTCTGTCAAAACGCCTGTTAGGCATAGTTCTTGTTGTCGTTTTTCTTTTCTGTCTGGTTCTTGAGACGTGCCAGGAATTAGGTGTTCTCCCGATCAAACCCGATGTCGAATACTGGAAATATAATTTCACACACCGATAATAGTATAAGAGATGTTTGCTAAACTGTGCATAAAGGTGTGCCAAAAATAAGGTTAGACCTGTCCCCATTTTTCAAATTCATTACACAATCCTGACATGGTGACATTTAGCCCATGTATAAATATAACATTTTAAAGAATTTACATCATCGGGATCCGAATCCCGCCCTCGCCGCCATTTTTTTGCATATTTCTCTATTTTATTGATTAATGTCAGGAATTAGTTTATAATATTGTCTGTACGGAGTAGATAGGAATAGCAGTTTAAACCATGAGGGTAGAAACATGCACCTTGTGGTTTTTTTTGTGACTGCGGTATTTACTCTAATTTTTGGTTTAAAACAAGGAGAAGAAAGTAATGGCAACAGGAACAGTAAAATGGTTCAACGACTCAAAAGGTTATGGGTTTATTACACCAGATGATGGAAGCAAAGATTGTTTTGTTCACCACAATGCGGTGCAGGGTGAAGGCTTCAAGTCTTTAAGCGAAGGTCAAAAAGTCCAATTTGACATCGAAGAAGGCGCCAAAGGTCCTCAGGCTGCAAACGTAGTAAAGATATAACATAACCCACGAAATAAGGCCTGGCAAGAGATTGCCAGGCCTTATTTTTCAAAAGAGCGGCAACTTAACCAGCCCCTGTTCTCTCATCTATCACTCTATTGTATCTATTTATGTGTCCAATCTGAGTAATAGGATAGGAGTAAAAAGTTGCGGAATACTTGCTAATAGAGACTTGTAGAATCCAGGATCTCGAATCCCTGCCTTTTCGCCATTCTATTTGTTTGCCAATTACCTTCACCAATGGTATGCTTCAAAGGGAAAACGGTGACAGAGCTGGAACAAAGTTACTAGAAAAAGCTAACCTATAAAGAAGGAGGAGAAGATATGGGAGATAAAGGCCAGAAAGATAAGAATAAACATAATAAACAAGTAAACAAAGCAAAAAACCAAAAAAACGAAGCGAAAAAGAAAAAACAAGAAAAAACACCCTAGTAATTGGGATATGGCGAACGACTAGGGACGCTTCTCAAACTACCCAGATGCTTTTAATAAAGCGTCTGCCATAGTATATTTATCGTTAAGTCGGGCAATCTTCAACCACGAGGATAAGAGACCTTAACCTCGTGGTTTTTATATTTGTTTTATTCGAATCATTGTGATAAAAACTGGAAGAGAAATAGGATTATTGTGCCAAACCAAAAGAGAAGAAAAAACGTAAGGAATCTTGCGATCATCGCGCATGTTGACCATGGTAAAACAACACTTGTCGATGCGCTGCTAAAATATACCGGCGCATATGATTTTAAGGATGGGGAAACCGCGATCATGGATTCAAATCCTCTCGAGAAAGAAAGAGGGATAACCATACTTTCCAAAAACGCTTCGCTTGAATTTAAGGGCGTTCAATTTAACATAGTTGATACTCCGGGACATGCCGATTTCGGGAGTGAGGTGGAGCGTATACTTAAAATGGTAGATGGAGTGCTTCTCCTGGTCGATGCCTTTGAAGGCCCCATGCCCCAGACAAAATTTGTTTTAAAAAAATCTCTGGAGCTGCACTTAAAGCCGATACTTGTAGTAAATAAATTGGATCGTCCGAACGCACGTCCTGATGAAGTTGCCGATAAGACTTTTGATCTTTTCTGCGAGTTGAACGCTACAGATGAACAACTTGACTTCCCTGTAGTGTATGCTTCAGGGAAGGACGGGTACGCGGTACTTGATCTCGATGAACCGAGAGAGTCAGTGAAGCCTCTTCTGGAAACTATACTGCACAGGGTGCTGCCGCCGATCGCTGATCCGGACATGCCTTTTCAGATGCAGGTGACAATGCTTGATTATGATT
>JBAROK010000088.1:0-14647 GCA_049642065.1 Candidatus Omnitrophota bacterium
GTTCGCCAGATACATCGTTATCGCCGCTGTCAGGGTAGTCTTGCCATGATCAACGTGACCTATCGTACCGATGTTCAAATGCGGTTTTGTTCTTTCAAATTTTGCCTTGGCCATCATTCCCTCCTTAAATTCTTGTAATTAATATTCTTTTTAATATTATCTTAATATTGCTTCCCTCAACCGGTCGCACCACCGGTAATCTTCTCCATTATATCTTTAGGCACTTCTTTATAGAAAGAAGGCTCCATTGTATACGTTGCCCTACCCTGTGTCAAGCTTCTTAAGGCCGTTGCATACCCGAACATTTGGGCTAACGGCGCAGCTCCTTTAATGATCTTTGTCGAACCTTTCTGTTCAATGTTCTCAACCTTGATCCTTCTCATGTTCATGTCGCCAATAACATCTCCCAGATACTCATCCGGAGTAGTTACTTCAAGCGCCATTATCGGTTCCAACAGAACCGGTTGTGCTTTTGATAATCCCGACCTCAACCCTATTGACGCTGCATTACTAAAAGCGATTTCTGACGAATCTACTTCGTGGTAAGACCCATCGTAAAGCGTCACTTTGATATCAGTGACCGGATACCCGGCCAAAACACCCGTTTTAGCGCAGTTTCTAATACCCTGTTCAACCGCCTTGAAATAGTCTCTCGGCACTACTCCGCCTTTTATCTTTTCCTCAAATGACACACCTGAACCCGGTTCTCCCGGTTCTATTTTTAGCTCAACATGACCGTACTGTCCACGACCGCCACTTTGCTGAACAAATTTACCGGTTGCCTCTATCGTCTTAGTAGCAGTTTCACGATATGCGACCTGCGGACTACCAACATTAGCTCCAACGTTGAACTCTCTCTTGAGCCTGTCGATTATGATCTCTAAATGAAGCTCGCCCATCCCGTTTATAATCGTCTGTCCTGTTTCTTCGTTATAGTTCACCTTGAAAGACGGGTCTTCGCTTTCCATCTTCTTAAGACCTTCTCCCAGTTTGTCTTGGTCAGCTTTCGTCTCCGGCTCTATCGCCATCGAAATGACCGGTTCCGGATAATCTATCCTTTCAAGGGTCAACTGGTGCGCTTCGTTGCAAAGCGTATGTGCTGTAAAAGTATGCTTAAGCCCTACCAATCCGACTATCTGACCCGGACCCGCTTCTTGTGTCATCTCTCTCTGATCGGCATGGATCCTAACGATCTGACCGATTCTCTCCTTTTTCCCCACAGTAGAATTGTATACGTACGTTCCGGACTTTAAACTCCCTGAGTAAACCCTCGTAAACGTCAACGTCCCGACGTAAGGATCACTCATCACCTTGTACGCGTAAGCGCAAAGCGGCTCTTTTTCATCGGGCTTTATCTGGTAATCTTCTTTCGTTTTCACGTTCTTTGCGTTCGGCAGAACTACGTCAAGTGGCGAAGGCAGGTAATCACAAACCGCATCAAGAACGAACTTCATGCCCTTGTTCTTAAGAGCCGAGGCGACCATCACGGGCACAAAAAGATTCTTGTTCGTAACTCGTCTGATATACTGTTTGAGCTGCTCGGGATATATCCCCTGATCCATCAGATATTTTTCCTGCACCTCTTCGTCCACTTCACCAAGCTTCTCGATAAGGTTGTGTCTCCAGTGACTGGCGATATCCTTCATCTCTTCCGGTATCTCCTGCTCTTCTAACTCGCCAAGATCACCTTCTTCACCGAACATATATGCTTTACAGGTAATCAGGTCTATTATCCCACTGAAATCATCTTCTTTACCGATCGGTATCTGTATGGGCTGGGCATTCGCTCCCAACTTTTTGTGCATATCGATCATCACCTTATAAAAATCAGCACCAACGCGATCCATCTTATTGATAAGAGCTATTTTCGGCACTTCGTAATGATCCGCCTGGCGCCATACTGTCTCCGTCTGCGGCTGCACCCCACCGACCGCACAGAAAACAACAAGCGTTCCATCCAACACCTTCAAAGAACGTTCCACTTCGATCGTAAAATCCACGTGACCGGGCGTATCTATGATGTTTATCTTTTTATCCTTCCAGTCACAGGTCGTTACAGCGCTGGTTATGGTTATACCACGTTCCTGCTCCTGTTCCATCCAATCCATGACGGCGGTTCCTTCGTGGACCTCACCCATCCTATGGATCTTCCCGGTATGAAACAATATCCGTTCGATGGTAGTCGTCTTACCCGCGTCTATATGGGCTATTATACCTATGTTCCTAATATCTTTGATTTTTTCCATTTTCCTAACGTATGTATTTGTTTGGCGTCCTGAAGCCGTAACTTCAACCATCCTGTTATCACCATTTGTAATGCGCAAAAGCTTTGTTAGCTTCGGCCATCTTATGTGTATCTTCCCTTTTCTTGATCGTCGCCCCTTCTCTGTTGTAGGCGTTTAATATCTCTTCCGCCAGCTTTTCTTTCATGGGGCGGCCTTTTTGCGTACGCGCAAAATCCCTTATCCATCTCATTGCCATGAACTGGCCGCGGTCTAGTTTTACTTCTATAGGCACCTGGTACGTGGCACCGCCTATCCTTCTTGATTTAACCTCAAGAAGTGGGCGAGCGTTCTCAAGCGCCTGCATAAAAACTTCCAGCGGATCCTTATCGCTCATCTTTTCTTTTACCGCGCCCAAGGCCCCATATACGATAGTCTCAGCAACAGATTTCTTGCCGCGTTCCATTACCATGTTGATGAATTTGCCGAGTACCTTGCTTTGGTATTTCGGGTCGGGTCTCGGTTCTCTTCTTTCAGCTCTTCTTCTTCTCATTTTCTATCCTCTTTTTGCTTGCTTGCTATTTTGGTTTCTTCGCCCCGTACTTGGACCTTCCCCTTCTGCGGGATTCGACCCCCGAAGCATCCAAGGTACCGCGTATGATATGGTACCTAACGCCCGGAAGATCTTTAACTCTCCCCCCGCGAATGGTCACAATTGAGTGCTCCTGAAGGTTATGCCCTTCACCCGGTATGTACGCAGTGACTTCCATTTTGTTAGTAAGCCTTACTCTAGCGATCTTACGTAACGCAGAGTTCGGCTTCTTCGGTGTACGCGTCTTTACCTGCAGACAGACACCTCTTCGCTGCGGACAATTCTTGAGCGCTGGAGAATTACTTTTCTCCTTTATTGCCTTTCTACCTTTTCTTATAAGCTGGTTTATCGTCGGCATATTATTCCTTTTCTTTGTTTGCTTATATTATTTCTCTTCTTCTATTGCTTCGCCTTCTTCCGGTTTTGCCGGTTCCGGCTTTAAAAGTTCACGGTCTAACGATATGTTCCTGTGATCGCCGTATCCTGTACCGGCAGGAATCAGATGACCCATGATTATGTTCTCCTTTAGGCCGGTCAGGTTATCGATCTTACCGGTGGATGCAGCATCCGTAAGGACTCTGGTAGTCTCCTGGAAGCTTGCCGCCGAAATGAAACTTTCAGTAGTAAGCGACGCTTTAGTAATACCTTGCAGTACCGGTTCAGCTGCCGCAGGTTTCTTTTTCTGTTTAAGCACCCGCATATTCTCTTTCTTAAAGTTGGTCTTATCGACCTTATCTCCCATCAGGAATTCAGTGTCACCGGAGTCAGTAATCTTTACGTTCTTCAGCATCTGACGGATGATAACCTCTATATGCTTATCATTTATCTGCACACCCTGAAGACGATAGACTTCCTGAACCTCGTTAAGCAGGTATTCCTGGAGCGCTTTTTCACCGGAAACCCGGAGAATATCCTGCGGGACGACAGGACCGTCGACCAGCTGTTCTCCAGCGGCCACGCGGTCACCTCGATAAACGTTCAGGTGCTTACCGTGCGGTATCATGTACTCTTTTTTCATGCCCGTTTCACTCTCTATAACGATCCTCTTCTGGCCTTTCTTGGTCTCACCAAATTCCACAACACCATCGATCTCACTGATGATGGAAGGATCTTTCGGTTTCCTGGCCTCGAAAAGTTCCGCTACACGGGGCAGACCACCCGTAATATCCTTGGTCTTGGATATAACACGGTGGGTCTTGGCAAGCACGTCACCCGCAAGAATAGCCTGTTTGTCCTTAACGGTAATATGCGCACCGACCGGCAAGGGGTATATCGCTTCAACCTCGTTCTTATTATTGATAAGCAGTATCTGCGGATGATAATCTCCCTTCTGGTCTATTATCACTTTGTTCTTCGCACCGGTAGAAGCATCCCTTTCTATTTTCATCGTGACATCTTTCTTGATGTCTTCGTACTGGACCTTACCGGCAATTTCAGCAAGTATCGGAACAATGTAAGGATCCCATTCCGCAAATTTCTGGGCCTTCTTAATCTTGGCGCCATCGGCAAAAAAGATACTGGATCCTTGCGGAATCGTCTGTCTTTCTATTTCCCTGCCGTCAGCTTCGTTGATGCTTATCTGGCCGTTCCTGTTCAGGACGACAAACACGCCCTTCTGCCTACTTTCGACAACTCTCAGGTTATGATACTTAATGAACCCGGGTTCTTTACTTGCAAAGAAGGACTGTTCGATTATCCTGCTGGCAGTACCACCAATATGGAAAGTACGCATAGTAAGCTGTGTTCCGGGCTCACCGATAGACTGCGCGCCAATGATCCCAACCGCCTCGCCAATCTCAACAAGTTTCCCTGTGGCAAGATTACGGCCGTAACACTTGGCACACACGCCCTGGTCGGATTCACATGTCAGAACGCTGCGTATACGTATCTTCTCTATGCCTGATTTTTCTACCTCTTTGGCATGCTCTTCGGTAATCGTCTCGCCCGCTTTCACGATTACACTGTCGGTTATGATATCCACGATATTGTCCAACGCCACGCGGCCGACAATACGTTCAGCCAAGGATACAACTACTTCGTCACCTTCAATGATAGCTATTGCGGTGATTCCGTTAAGCGTACCGCAGTCATCTTCCCGTATGATCACGTCCTGCGCAACATCAACAAGACGTCTGGTTAGATATCCAGAGTCCGCTGTTTTAAGAGCCGTATCTGCAAGACCCTTACGCGCACCATGGCTGGAGATAAAATATTCCAGTACTGTAAGACCTTCACGAAAATTAGCGGTAATAGGTGTCTCTATGATCTCGCCTGACGGCTTGGCCATAAGACCTCTCATACCCGCAAGCTGCCTGATCTGCTGACGTGAACCTCTGGCACCTGAATCGGCCATCATGAATACCGGATTGAAACTGTCAAGATTACGGAACACCAGGTTTGATACGTCTTCTGTAACGTGGGTCCAGATATCGATGATCTTGTTGTATCTTTCACCGTCAGTAATAAACCCTCTCTGGTACTGACTCTGTATCTTTTCAATGAGCACCTCTGCCTCTGCTAGCTTCGTCTTCTTTTGCTTTGGTATCTCAATATCAGCCACAGCCATCGATGCTCCGGAAAGCGTGGATTCCTCGAACCCGAGTTTTTTAAGCGCATCCAAGAGTTTTACAGTTTCCATATGCCCCTTTAGCTTGTAACAGTCCGATATCACCTGGCTAACGGCTTTCTTGTTCATCGGCTCGTTATAATAAGGCATCCCTTCCGGCAACATGTCGTTAAAAACAACTCTTCCAACAGTTGTATCAATGATCTCATCGCCTATACGGACCTTTATAGGGGCCAGCTTATCAACTTCTTCGTTCTGATAAGCCATTATAACCTCTTCCTTGTCAGCGAATAACATACCTTCCCCTTTGGCTCCAGGCTTGGCTTTGGTGATGTAATAACAACCAAGCACGATATCCTGCGACGGTGTCGTTATCGGCCGGCCGTTCGACGGCGAGAAAATGTTGTTCGTCGCGTTCATTATAAGACGCGCTTCCATCTGAGCTTCCATTGAAAGCGGTACGTGTACAGCCATCTGGTCACCATCAAAGTCCGCATTGAAAGCCGCACAGACCAGTGGATGTATCCTTATCGCCTTGCCTTCGATAAGTCTTGGCTGAAAAGCCTGTATACCGAGACGGTGAAGCGTGGGAGCTCTGTTAAGCATTACAGGATGGTCCTTAATAACCTCATCAAGTATGTCCCAGACCTCGGGATTCTCCTGCTGCACCATCTTCTTTGCGCTTTTAATTGTATGTACAAAACCTTTTTCTCTCAGCTTGCGTATAATAAAAGGCTGAAAAAGTTCAAGAGCCATTATCTTAGGCAAACCACATTCGTTCAGCTTAAGCTCAGGACCAATAACGATAACGCTACGACCCGAGTAATCGACACGCTTACCCAAGAGGTTCTGCCTGAAACGTCCCTGTTTTCCTTTAAGCATGTCTGCCAGCGATTTGAGCGGTCTTCCGCCAGAACCCAGCACTTCGCGTCCGTGCCGTCCGTTATCGAATAATGCATCCACTGCTTCTTGAAGCATACGTTTTTCATTTCTTACGATAACGTCAGGAGCTTTAAGCTCAAGAAGTTTTTTCAAGCGGTTATTACGGTTAATAACGCGTCTGTAAAGATCGTTAAGGTCACTGGTAGCGAACCTGCCGCCGTCAAGCGGAACGAGAGGTCTAAGATCAGGCGGAATAACGGGAACTATATCCAGTATCATCCATTCAGCCAGGTTCCCGCTCTTGCGGAAAGTATCCACAACCTTTAGCCTTTTGAGTATCCGTTTTTTAGTGTTCAGGTCTTTCTTTTCAGCCAACTTTATTTGCAGCTCAGCAGTGATAGCGTCAAGGTCCACCCGCCTCAAGAGTTCCCGGACGGCCTCAGCACCCATCATAGCTTTAAACTTGGTGCCGTATTTTTCTTTGGCTTCACGGTGCTGATCTTCGGTAAGCATCTCCTGCGCTTTTAGTGGCGTCTCGCCGGGATCGACAACTACATACTGCTCATAATAAAGGATCCTTTCGAGATCCCTCATCTTCATATCAAGCATGTTGGACATACGGCCAGGTATCGCCTTAAAGAACCATATGTGGGAAACAGGTGCGGCCAGCTTTATGCATGCCATCCATTCACGACGCACGCTGGACTTTGTCACAAGAACGCCGCAACGGTCACATCGGGTGCCTTTATTCTTGATGCGTTTGTATTTACCGCAGTTGCACTCATAGTCCTTCGTGGGGCCGAATATCCTTTCGCAGAAAAGACCATCCCTTTCCGGTTTCAGTGTCCTGTAGTTGATAGTCTCCGGTTTCTTTACTTCGAACAAGACGCCTTTATTTCCGACCTTGCGCGTTGCCCATTCTTTTATCTTATCGGGAGAGGCTATCTGTATCCTGACACTATCGAATTTATTTACCCTACGCAACATAATCTTATACCTCTCCTTGTTCTTCTGTTTGTTCAAGATGAACATTAAGTCCCAGACTCTGCAGCTCTTTTATAAGCACGTTAAACGATTCCGGCGTGCTAGGTTCAAGCATATTTTCACCCTTGACTATAGTCTCATAAATCTTCGTACGGCCAACAACATCGTCGCTCTTCACCGTAAGAAGCTCCTGCAGTGTGTATGCAGCGCCGTATGCTTCAAGTGCCCATACTTCCATCTCACCGAACCTCTGACCACCAAACTGGGCCTTACCGCCTAGAGGCTGCTGCGTGACAAGTGAATACGGGCCAATCGACCTGGCATGCATCTTGTCGTCCGCAAGATGAGCCAGCTTCATCATATAGATGTAACCAACGGTCACGTCCTGATCGAAAGATTTTCCGGTATACCCGTCACGAAGAGTTATCTTCCCTACAACGGGAAGTTTGGCATTCTTCATTTCCTGTTCTATATCTTTCTCCCTGGCGCCGTCAAATACCGGCGTGGAGATGCTCATGCCGAGTATCTTTGCGGCCCAACCAAGCTGAGTCTCAAGAAGCTGACCGATATTCATACGACTCGGTACGCCAAGCGGATTCAGCACTATGTCAAGCGGCGTACCGTCCGGAAGATACGGCATATCTGCTTCGGGAAGTATCTTGGCTATAACACCTTTATTCCCGTGACGACCGGCCATCTTGTCCCCTGCTTGAAGCTTCTTCTTGCTGGCAACAAAAACGGTTATCCTGCGCAAGACCCCGGGCGGAAGTTCATCACCATGTTTGATACGATCAAGTTCCCTTCCTCTTTCGAGCATGGTCTGTTCGATCTGACCACCTATGGTCGCAATGATACCGTTAACCTTTTCCTGGAGTTTTTCGTTACCGTCAACGTATACACTTTCAAGATCAGCTTGCCTAAATTCAGGAAAGTCTTTATCAGTTATCTTTTTGGCCGCCTTAACTACGCTCTTACCCGTTTCCAGATCTTCCAGATCGTTGATAAGCTTGCTGCCAATGAGCGCCTTGTGTATCCTCTCGGCTTTCCTGATCTCAAGCTGTTCAAGTATGTTATCGTATCCTTCCTTGACTATCTTCCGTTCTTTGGAATCCTGTCTCTTCTGCTCCTTTGTACGGGTCTTGCTCATTTTGCGAGACAGTTCTTTAACGTCCACAACTATACCGTCAACACCCGAAGGTACACGTAGTGAAACGTCCTTGACGTCCCCGGCTTTTTCGCCGAATATCGCACGAAGAAGTTTCTCTTCCGGAGAAAGTTCCGTTTCGGATTTGGGAGCAACTTTACCCACAAGTATGCTGCTAGGGCTTACTTCAGCGCCTATACGGATGATTCCGTTCGCATCCAAATTCTTAAGTGCGTCTTCCGATACGTTCGGTATATCGCACGTTACCTCTTCGTTACCCAGACGCGTGTCTCTTGCCTCTACTTCGAACTTATGTATATGAACGGAAGTGTAAACATCTTCTTTAAGTAGGTTCTCGCTTATAAGGATAGCATCCTCAAAGTTGAACCCTCTCCAGGACATGAACCCTACCAGCACATTCCTTCCCAGTGCAAGGTCACCAGATTCAGTGGAAATACCGTCGGCTATCGTGTCACCGTCTTCAACAATATCGCCTGCTTTAACTAACGGCCTCTGATTAATACTTGTCCTGGCATTTGTCCGTTCGAATTTCTTGAGAGGATATTTTTCCCCTCCTACAACTATTTCCGTGCCGTCAGATTTAGAAACCTTTCCGCCCTTCTTACATGTCAGGACAGCTCCGGAATCCTTGGCCGCACGTTTTTCCAGACCCGTTCCCACAAGCGGCGCTTCTGGAAACAGCAGCGGAACAGCCTGCCTCTGCATATTGGAACCCATAAGAGCTCTGTTAGCATCGTCATGTTCCAAAAACGGTATAAGCCCGGCACAGACACTTACAAGCTGCAATGGAGAGACGTCCATGTACTGGACCTTTTTCGCGTCAGCAAGTATAAAATCGGACTTGAACCTAGAAAAAACCTTGTCGTTCTTGAAATACCCTCTGGCGTCCAGCTGTGAGTTCGCCTGGGCTATAATATAATTATCCTCTATATCAGCAGAAAGATGTTCTACCTTATCAAGTACGCGCCCGTTCTCTACCTTACGGTAAGGCGTCACGAGAAAACCGAACTGGTCCACTCCCGCGTACGAACTGAGCGAGTTAATAAGACCTATGTTGGGACCTTCAGGAGTCTCAATAGGACAAAGCCTGCCATAATGGGAATAATGAACGTCCCTTACCTCGAACCCGGCTCTTTCGCGATTGAGACCTCCGGGGCCGAGGGCGCTTAAACGCCGGAGATGCGTAATCTCAGCAAGCGGGTTGGTCTGGTCCATAAACTGAGACAACCTTCCCCTAGCGAAAAAGTCATGTATAACACTGGTTATAAGCTTAGTGTTCACCAGGTTATGCGGCATAACGTCTTCCATCTCGTAAACGCTCATTCTTTCCCTGGCAACCCTTTCAACCCTGGCCATGCTTATGCGGATCTGATTAGAAAGCTGTTCGCCAACACATCTTACGCGCCTGTTACCCAAGTGGTCTATATCGTCTATAGCCTTGGTACCGCCTTTGATCTCCAAAAGATACCTTATCGCCTGTACCAAGGTCGCTGCGTTAAGCAAGTGGTTACCCAAGGGCCTATCCATATCGAGCTTACGATTGATCATGCGTATGCCCACATCGGTAAGATTATACCGCTTCTCATCAAAGAACATCTGATCAAGCAGATCCTGTGCAGACTCCAGAGTAGGAGGATCTCCGGGTCTTAGTTTGCGGTATATATCAAGATAGGCTTCTTCCTTGGTTTTGGTCCCATCATGCTCCAGAGTACTCACTATCTCTTTAGGAACGTCACGGAGCAGCTTTATGTTACGCACCTTGCCGGCCCAGATGCGGTCAGCAACGGACGGTGTTATTCTTTCCGTTTTCTGGGCGATAATGGACGAAGACTGCTCGTCAATGAGATCCTCGGCAAGAACCCTGCCGACAAGTTCTTCGGTCTGTTTCTGCCTGGTAAGAGCAACTTTCTCTAGCCCGCCGAAAGCCTCAAGTATATCCGGATCTTTGGAAAGACCGAATATCCTCAAGAAAGTCGTCGCAAGGAACTTCTTATTACGATCAATATATACGTAGAGAAGATCGCTCTTGTCGAAAAGGAACTCTATCCACGCACCCCTGTCCGGGATTAACCTGGCGGAATAAATTGACTTTCCACCCACGGCACTGGTTTCCTCGAACGATATGCCCGGAGAACGGTGAAGCTGGCTGACCACGACGCGCTCATCACCGTTAATGATATAAGTACCCATTTCGGTCATCAGCGGTATCTCCCCCACATAGACTTCCTGTTCCTTGATCTCGTTCTCAAGTTTGAGGCGCAGTTTCATCCTCATGGGAGCGGCATAGGTCAGGGAACGCCGTTTGCATTCCTCTGCATCATACTTAGGTTGCCCGATATCGTAATAAAGATACTCCAGACTGTACGCCCCGTCCCGGCTAACTATCGGGAAGACTTCCCTAAAAAGCTCCTCAAGCCCTGCGTTCTCTCTTTTCGTCATGGGCGTAAAACGCTGCAGAAAGGCGTCGTACGAATCAATCTGAATCTTTATCAGGTTAGGGATATCGTATACATCCTTAAGCCTGGCATAACTTTTCCGTTTGAGTTCGACGGTCATTCTTAATCCATCCTCTTGTTTCATTGCTAAATATTGTGCGATAAAGACACTACACCATTAGCTATAAGCCATAAGCCTTCTTTATATCTTGACTCACAGTTTATAGCGCTCGTATGGTGATGTTACTTCAACTCGACTTTGGCGCCAGCATCTTCAAGCTGCTTCTTCATCTTCTCGGCCTCGTCCTTGAGGATGTCTTCTGCAACCTCTTTCGGAGCCGCTTCAACAAGATCTTTCGCCTCTTTAAGACCCAGGTTCGTAAGAGCCCTGACCTCTTTGATGACGTTGATCTTCTTGGCACCAACCTCAGCAAGAACAACGGTGAAAACGCTCTTCTCTTCTACTTCGGCGGCACCAGCCGCTCCGGGCATTGCAGCAACAGCCATTGCCGGAGCCGCAGCACTTACGCCGAACTTGTCTTCAAGCGCTTTTACCAGGTCGGAAAGCTCAAGAACACTCATCTCTTCGATGTTCTTGATCATCCCTTCCATCTTTTCCGAAAGCTCCACCTTCGGTTTCTCTTCCGCAGCAGGAGCATCCGCTTTTTCTTCGGCTACAGCAGTTTCGGTCTTTTCCTCAGCTGGAGCTTCAGCCTGAGTCTCTTCCGCCTGTGCCTGTTCCTTTTTTTCTTCCGCTACCATTTTAGTTCCTCCTTGATTTATCGCTTTTTTGCTTTAGTTTCTTTGTTTGGCCACCGCCCGGCCTTAGCATCATTGGCCGAACTACTAGCCCACCTGCATAAATTACGCAGCTTTTTCTTTCTTCTCTTTGATCGCGTTTACCGCGTACAATAAACTCCTTAAGAGAGATGAGAGCACCCCAACAAAACCGGAAATAGGTCCGTTCATCATCCCCACTACCATTGCCAAAAGCTGTTCCCGGCTGGGTAGATCTGCAAGCTCTTTTATCCTTTCCGCTGACAGAACGCGTCCTTCCAGATACCCGTTGGACACGCTAAAACCCTTATTCTTCTTGGAAAACTCCGTCATAAGCTTGGCGACAATGACCGGGTCTGCTTCGATAACACCAATACCGTGAGTTTTCTTTTCGCTCATGGAATTGGCCATCTCCTCCACGCCTGCTTCTTTTAAGGCTATGTTCGCAAGCTTGTTCTTTATAACGAGGTACCGTAACCCGGACTGCCTCATCTGCTTCCTGAACACATCTATATCGGAAGCCTTGATATTCTCGACACTGGAGACCACGAAACCCTTCTTTTCGGAGACGATATCTTTCATCTCCTGTACCAGCATTTCTCTTACTTTCTGTCCGTATTTTTCTGCCATGATCTTTCCCTTTTCCTATATATACGTAACTAAACTACCCCTGCCTGAACTGGTTCTTATCCAGCTTGAGTCCCGGCCCCATAGTGGAGCTTATAGCGATCGATTTTACATTCTGAATCTTCTGCAGCTTAGGGGTGCTCCCCATAACCGCCTTAATAAAGGAATTTATATTATCTACAAGAGCCTTCTCTTCAAAGGAGAGTTTCCCTACTGGTCCCTTTACCCCGGACTGTTTGTCCATCCTGTACTCGATCTTACCTCCCTGAAGGTCCTTTATCGCTTTGCCGATTTCTTTCGTTACCGTCCCTGACTTCGGATTGGGCATAAGACCTCTTGGACCAAGCACCTTACCTAGCTTCGCCAGATCTTTCATCATATCAGGCGTCGTTACCGCTACGTCGAAATCAAGCCATCCCCCCTTGACCTTTTCTAACAGCTCATCGCCACCCACAAAATCAGCTCCGGCTTCTTTCGCCTCTTTCTCGAAATCCCCCTTGCAGAATACGGCTATACGAGTCTTTTTACCGGTTCCATGCGGCAAAGAAACCACGCCACGTATGGGATTCGAAGCTTGCTCGAGAGCAAGTTTCATCGAGACCTCTACAGTCTGGTCGAATTTAGTCTCAGGGGCTTTCTTAAGAACAGATACAGCTTCTTCAAGGCTGTACTCGGTCGTTTCTCCAACCAGTTCTTGTATAGCTTTTTGTCTTTTAGTCAGTTTGGTCATTTATGTCCGCCTTCTATTATTCTTCGACTTCAATCCCCATGCTGCGCGCAGAACCCTTTATGATCTCAATAGCGCCTTTTTCATCAACAGCATTCAGGTCTTCCAGTTTCTCTTTCACTATCTCCTTAACCTGCTCAAGCGTAACCTTGCCCACTTTCTCGGCTTTCGGGTTACCGCTGGCCTTAGCTATACCCGCAGCCCTTTTCAAAAGAACGCTGGCCGGTGGGCTCTTTATTATAAAATCAAAAGTCCTGTCCTCGAACAAGCTGATAACTACAGGAAGAATCAACCCCTGTCTATCTTTGGTCTTGTCGTTGAACCGCTTACAGAAATCCATTATAGGAATACCGTGCTGTCCAAGCGCCGGCCCTACCGGAGGCGCAGGGTTCGCCTGCCCGCCGGGGCAATGCAGTTTTATCTGTACCTTTACTTTCTTTGCCATTTTTTCTCCATCTACATTTTTTCGATCTGCCAGGCTTCCAGCTCCACCGGTGTAGGCCTGCCGAAGATCGATATCATGACTTTTATCTTACCTTTTTCCAAATTTGTATCTTCAATGCTACCCGTGAAGTTCTTGAAAGGTCCGTCTTTAACTCTTACGGCTTCACCCTGCGCGAACATAACCTTGGGTACGGGCTTCTCTTTCGCTTCCTGCGTCTGCTTCAGTATTTCTTCTACTTCATCATCTTCAAGCGCCACGGGCCTTGTCTTCGTCCCCACAAACCCAGATACACCCGGAGTATTCTGTATGAGGTACCATGTCTTATCGTTAAGCTCCATCTCTATCAAAAGGTATCCCGGGAAGAACTTTCTTTCGGTGATCTTCTTTTCGCCTTCTCTTACCTCAGCCACTTTCTCCGTGGGTATCAAGATGTTCTTGATGAACTTTTTCTTCTCAGGCTCGCATTCCAATTGGTTCTCAAGAGATTTTTTGACAACATTTTCTTTGCCGGTAAGCGTGTGTACTACGTACCATTTCATAGCCATAATCAGAAAACCCCTCTTATCAAAACGTTAACGAACCGAGAAAGGAACAAATCGCAAACACCGATATAGACGGCCATAAGTATCGTCGATATAAGCACGACAATCGTGGAACTGATAAGTTCGTCCCTTGACGGCCATGAAACCTTCTGCATCTCCGTCTTTACCTGACTTACGAATTTACCGATCTTAATCATGATTTACCTTCGTGTTTTTGTCTTCCCCTGAGTCTATTTGCCGCCACTAATCTATTTAGTGGCAGGAGAGACAGGCCTCGAACCTGCAACCCCCGGTTTTGGAGACCGGTGCTCTGCCAATTGAGCTACTCTCCTACCGCTTCACTTCTTTATGCGGAGTATGTTTCTTATCGAAACTACAATACTTGCTCCGCTCCAAACGGTCCGGGTTGTTCCTTTTGTTCTTCTTCGTCGTATAATTACGGCGTTTGCAGGTTTCGCACTGCAGGGTTACTATCTCTGTCGCGCCTTTTTTCTTTGCCATTTTGTCCCCATCTAAAAGAAAGGCGCGACGCTCTCGCGTCACGCCTTATTCAATCATTCGATTATCTCAGAGATAACTCCGGCACCTACCGTGTGGCCACCTTCTCTTATGGCGAACCTCAGCTCTTTCTCAAGCGCTACCGGCGTTATCAGATCAATTTCCAGCGACACGTTGTCACCGGG
>JBAROK010000092.1:0-99888 GCA_049642065.1 Candidatus Omnitrophota bacterium
CCCGGTGACAACGTGTCGCTGGAAATTGATCTGATAACGCCGGTAGCGCTTGAGAAAGAGCTGAGGTTCGCCATAAGAGAAGGTGGCCACACGGTAGGTGCCGGAGTTATCTCTGAGATAATCGAATAAGATAAAACAGCGGTTAGTGGTCAGCGACAGGTTAGCTGGCCACTAATCATGAAAGTAGTGCTATATTAAGGAAAAAAATGGCTAAAAAGACAAAATCATCAAAAATAAGGTTACGTCTGAAATCGTTCGATCATAAGCTTTTGGATCTGTCGATGGAAGAGATCGTAGAAACAGTCAAAAAGACCGGTGCCTCGATAGTAGGACCGGTACCGCTGCCGACACGGCGCGAGCTTTTTACTGTTCTTAGATCACCATTTGTGGATAAGAAGTCACGTGAACAGTTTGAGCTTAAGACGCATAAAGGCTTCTGGACATAGTAGACCCGACGGCCAAAACGATTGATTCGTTAAAAAAGCTGGATCTTCCGGCGGGCGTCGATGTTGAGATCAGGCAAGATTAAACGAGAATAAGACGTAGTCAAAGTAATCTAAGAGAGGCAAAGAAGATGGTTCCGGGAATATTGGGAAAGAAAATAGGAATGACTCAGATCTTCAAGGAAGACGGCGGCAGAGTGCCCGTTACGGTTATTGAGGCCGGTCCCTGTTCGGTGCAGGCTATAAAGACCGAAGAGAAGAACGGGTATAACTCAGTCCAAGTCGGATATGAAGACACGAAAGAACAACGGGTGAAGAAGCCGCAGAGAGAGTATCTCAAAGCCAATAGCCTGCAACCCAAAAAATTTGTCCGCGAAATAAGATGCGATGGAGCACCGGACGTAAAGGTAGGGGACACATTGACCAATACGATGTTCCAGAAGGGGGACTTTCTGGATATAATCGGCATTTCCAAAGGTAAAGGATTCCAGGGCGTCGTGAAAAGACACGGATTTTCTGGCAGTAATGTATCCCACGGAGGATCTGGTATGCGACGCCGCCCAGGCTCGATTGGTCAGAGTTCATATCCTTCACGTGTATTTAAAGGCATGAAAATGCCCGGGCATATGGGCTCTGACACGACTACGGTGCAAAACATAAAAGTCGTAGACGTAGATTTTGAGAATAACACGATTGCTGTTTTAGGGTCTATTCCGGGGGCGAACGGTACTTATGTAGTTATCAAGTATGCTAAGAAAAAGGCACTTGCAGAACGCACATACGTAGAAGAAGAGCCGGAAGAAGAGCAGCAGGCGGAAGAGGCGCAGGAAGAACAGGCGCCACAGGAAGAGACGCAGGAAGATCAGCCCCAAGAAGAGCAACAAGAAGCGAAGCCAGAGGAAGAAAAGGCTGAAGATAAAGAGCAAGGCAAAGAAGGAAATGAAGAGCAAAAATGAAGAAGGTTAACACGAAATTGCAGGTCTACGACATGAACGGTAAGGCCGTAGACAATATACAGCTGGATGCGAAACTGTTCGATGGCAAAGTCAATAAAGCGCTTCTGTATGAAGCAAAAAAGATGTACGAAGCCAATATGCATAGGGGAACCGGTTCCACTAAGACGCGTGCGGAAGTAAGGGGTGGCGGACAGAAACCCTGGAGACAGAAAGGTACTGGTCGTGCAAGAGTAGGGTCTTCCCGTAACCCACTGTGGAGGCATGGAGGCGTAACGTTTGCACCGAAGCCCCGTGACTTTGGGTATGCACTTCCCCAAAAAGCACTGAAGCAGGCATTGCTCTCCAGCTTGAACGCCAGGTTGGCAGAGGAGATGATAAAACCTGTCGTAAAAATTGAGATAGCCGAACCGAAAACAAAAGATTTCAAGTCTATGTTGGAGAACTTGAAGATAGATGGCAAGGCTTTGGTGATCGTAGACAATATGTCCGATTCAGTCAAGCTTTCCGCGCGTAACCTCAAAAAGGTAAGCATTAAAGAGGGAAGAAGCATAAATGCCAGGGATGTTCTATTGAATGAGCATCTCGTTATAGAAAAAGAAGCTCTTGAGAAAATTGCAGAGAGGTTGAAATGAAGACAGCGCACGAAATCATAAAGAACATGATCCGAACCGAAAAGGGATCTGAGATGCTTACTCAGAACAAATATCTTTTTCGAGTCGATAAAAGAGCGAACAAGATCGATGTAAAAAAATCGGTCGAAGAGCTCTACAAGGTACAGGTAGAGACTGTGAACATAATGAACGTAAAAGGCAAGAAGAGGAGAGTAAGATTCCAAGAAGGGATGACCTCCTCTTGGAAAAAGGCTATCGTAACATTGAAGCCTGATAACAGGATAGAGGTAACGTAATATGGGCACCAGGAAACTTAAAGCAAGAACACCCGGGCAGAGATGGGCAGATATTTCCGGGTTTGACGAGATAACCAAGAAGAAGCCGGAGAAATCTCTTACGAAGGCGCTGCGCAAGACCGGTGGCAGGAATAACCTCGGACGTAAGACCGTAAGTTCAAAAGGTGGCGGTCACAAGAGAAGATACAGGCTCATAGATTTCCGGTATGCGAAAAAAGGTCTTTCGGGTGTGGTCGAAGCGATCGAATACGATCCAAACCGTTCAGCTCGCATAGCTCTTGTTCGTTACGAGGATGGCGAGAAGGTATATGCCATAGCTCCGGCAGGGCTCAGGGTTGATAGCAGTGTGCAATGCGGTCCTGGCGCGAAATACGAGATAGGCAATTCAATGCCGCTTAAGGACGTGCCGCTTGGAGCCGAAGTATATTGTATAGAACTTCATGCCGGAAGGGGAGCTACGATCGCTAGATCTGCCGGCAATAACGCTATAGTCGAGGCAAAGGACGGGAAGAACATACACCTGCGTATGCCGAGCGGTGAAGTGCGGCTAGTAAGTGAGCAATGTTACGCTTCGATTGGCAAGGTTGGTAACTCTGATCACGAGAACATTTCTCTCGGTAAGGCAGGCAGGTCGAGACACCGTGGTAAACGACCCAAGAGCAGGGCGGTAGCTAAGAACCCTGTAGACCATCCGATGGGCGGTGGTGAAGGTAAATCATCAGGGGGAAGACATCCCTGTACTCCTTGGGGTAAGATCACAAAAGGGTTAAAGACGCGTAAAAAGAACAAGGCGTCGAACAGTAAAATAATTAAACGCCGGACGGCAAAATAATAAAACGGAGGAACTAAAATATGTCAAGGTCGATCAAAAAAGGGCCTTTTGTAGATGAGAGCCTTATGAAAAAAGTGAATAGAATGATCGAAAGCGGCAGCAAAAAGCCGATAAAGACCTGGTCCAGAAGGTCGACCATACTACCCGAGTTTGTTGGTATGACGATATCTGTGCATAATGGGAAAAAATTCCATCCGCTGTTCGTTACCGAAAATATGGTTGGGCATAAATTAGGTGAGTTCGCAGTTACCAGGACTTTTCGCAGTCATGGTGCTGCTACGAAGCAGTCTGCTGAAAAGACGTAATTATAAGAGTAAACGATAGAGGGATAAGATGATAGCAAGTGCAAAAGTAAAATACATTAGAGTATCAGCAAGAAAGGTCAGGCTTGTTATAGAGCTGATCAAGGGTAAGACCGTTGAGGAAGCCAATACTATACTGGACAATGTCAATAAAAGGGCATGTGCCTTTTTGAAAAAGGTGCTAAATTCTGCTTTCGCGAACGCGAATCATAACAAGCAGGAAAAGTTACTTTCAAAAGACCTGTTCATTTCGGATATCAAGGCAGACGGTGGGCCTATGTTAAGACGTTATAGGGCCGCGACGATGGGTCGAGCGGCGCCGATAAGGCATAGAACCGCGCATATTTATGTTGCGCTGGATCAGGTTAAAGGGGCTAAACCCCAAAAGAAGGAAGCGGGGAGCAAATAAAATGGGTCAGAAAGTACATCCGACTAGTTTTCGAATAGGTGTTAATAAAGACTGGAGCAGCCGCTGGTACGCTAATAAAGAGGAGTTTGCGCAGAAGTTGCTGCAGGACACTAAGATACGCAGGCTTATCGATAAAGAGCTCACGGCGGCGCTGGTTTCTCACGTGGATATAGAACGCGCCAGTAATCGTGTCAGGGTGCTCATATATTCAGGCAGGCCTGGTATGGTTATAGGCCGTAAAGGTGCTCAGATCGAACAGCTTAAAGAATCCGTGCAGAACATCGTGGGAGAGGAGACTAAGCTGTTCGTGGACATAAAAGAGGTTTCGAATCCTACCCTTGATGCGCAGATAACGGCTGATAATATAGCTTTTCAGCTTCTGAGAAGGATTGCCTTCAGGCGCACTCTTAAAAAGACCATACAGGCGCATAAGGATGCGGGGGGGAAAGGTATAAAGATCAAGATTTCCGGCAGGATAGGCGGAGCTGAAATAGCGCGGACTGAGGGATATAAGTGGGGAAAGATACCGCTTCAGACCATAAGAGCTGATATTGATTACGGGTTTTCCGAGTCCAGAACGAGTTATGGTATTATCGGTGTTAAGGTATGGATCTATCGAGGAGAAAAGTTCGGAAGAGATTCTTTGCCGAAAAAGGAGACTAAAAAAGAGGGAACAGAGGAGTAAGTAGATATGGCGCTGATGCCCAAAAGAGTAAAATTCAGGAAACAGCAGAGAGGTCGCCGCAAAGGAAAGAGTTTTGCCGCCAGTACTCTGAACTTTGGTGAAGGTGGAATGAAGGCCTTGGAGTCAGGGTGGATAACTGATAGACAAATAGAGGCGGCTAGGGTAGCTTTGATGAGAGAAACCGGCAGGGCCGGGAAACTGTGGATCAGGATATTCCCCGATAAGCCGATAACTGCGACCGCGGCGGAGACCCGTATGGGTAAAGGAAAAGGGTCGCCGGTAGGCTGGGTAGCAGTCGTAAAAAAGGGACGGATCATGTTCGAGATGGAGGGCGTGCCTCATGACATGGCCCGGGAAGCTTTCAGGCTGGCGGCTCATAAACTGCCCATAAAGACCAAATATGTATCAAGGGGAGGACGGCTTTGATGAAGGCAACTAAGCTAAGAAACATGACGGTACCTGAAGTAGAACAGCAGCTTCTTACGTTAAAGGAGCAGATGTTCAAGATGAGAGCTGAGATTACGACCGGACGAGTGGAAAGACCCCACCGTTTCAGTTTAATTAGACATGACATTGCTAGATGTTACACAATATTAAAGGAGAAGAGCGGTGAAACAGGTGATACCAAATAAAAAAACTATAGTCGGCACGGTGGTAAGCGACAAGATGGATAAGACCGTTACGGTCCAGTGGGAAACGCGGAAAAAACACCGCCTGTATAAGAAATTTGTTAAAGAGCGGACCAAGATCAAGGCCCATGACGAAAAGAACGAGGCCGAAAAAGGGGACCTGGTGAAGGTTATCGAATCGAGACCTATGTCCAAGGATAAGGCCTGGCGGGTCGTTGAGATTCTCGAAAAAGCGCAAAGGGGTTAACTGCGATGATTATAATGGGAAGTATTCTGGATGTAGCTGATAACAGCGGAGCTAAAAAGGCCTCGATGATAGGTGTTATCGGAAGGTCTGGCAAGAGGACCGCGGAGATTGGTGACGTTATTACGTGTAACATAAAGGAATCGACCCCTACAGCCGAGGTAAAAAAGGGTGAGGTAGTAAGGGGTGTTGTAGTAAGGACAGCGTATCCTATAACACGAGAGGACGGTACGACGCTCAGGTTCGATCACAACGCTGTTGTTATAATCGATAAAGATGGAAACCCGCGCGGAACCCGTGTGTTTGGTCCGGTGGCTCGTGAACTAAGGAAGAAAAAATTCATGAAGATCGTGTCACTGGCACCTGAGGTTATTTAAGGAGGAAGTCGAAATGCTTCATATACAAAAGAACGATACCGTAAAGGTCCTTGTGGGAAAAGATAGAGGCAAAACGGGGAAGGTTCTGAAAGTTTATCCGACAGCGGATCGTGCCATAGTCCAAGGGGTCAATTTTACTAAGAAACATACAAGAAAGACCAAGCAGGACGATCAGGGCGGTATTATCCAGAGGGAAGCGTCGATAAACCTTTCTAATCTGGCGGTCCTATGCAAAGGATGTAACCGGGTTACCCGTGTCGGAGTGGAAACACTTAATGACGGTTCGAAGGCCAGGTATTGTAAGAAATGCAAAGAGGTGCTGTAAGCAGCAATATAAGGGAGATACAACAATGGCAAGATTGAAGGATGAATACGAGAACACTGTACTGCCCAGCTTGATAGAAAAGTTCGGGTATAAAAATAAAATGGATGTTCCTCGTCTTGAGAAGATTGTGGTTAACGTCGGGATTGGCGATATGGCGCACGAGAAAGATCTTATTGAGCCGATAAGGGATGAACTCGCCGCGTTAACGGGCCAAAGGCCCGTAGTGAACAAAGCGAAGAAATCCATTTCCAACTTTAAGATCCGTGCCGGCGTGCCGGTAGGGGTCAAAGTGACGCTGCGCAAGGACAAGATGTACGAATTCTTGGACCGGCTCATCAATTTTGTAATACCCAGGATCAGGGACTTTCGTGGTGTTTCCAGGACGGCGTTCGATAAACAGGGAAATTATACGCTGGGCATCAAGGAACAGACAATATTCCCTGAGTTGGAACTTGATAAAGTTCCCCGTACGCATGGGATGGATATATGTTTTGTAACGACGGCAAAGACCAAGGAAGAGTCGATGAGTCTTCTTGAAGGTTTTGGTATGCCTTTTGCTAAGAAATAGCACAGAAGGAAGAATATGGCGAAGAAAGCATTAATAGAAAAATCCAGAAAAGAACCGAAGTTCAGCACCAGGGTTATCACCAGATGCCAGATATGCGGCAGAAAAAAAGGTTACATGAAACGTTTTAAGTTGTGCCGCATATGTTTCAGGGAAATGGCGTCTAAAGGTATGATACCCGGCGTGAAGAAAGCAAGCTGGTAGAAAATAGAGCTCAGGGCTCAGAAAACAGGAGAGAATAGATGAGTGTTACGGATTTAATCGCGGATCAGCTGACAGTTATACGCAATGCCATACGGGCAGGCAAAAAGGATGTCATCATTAAAAGGTCCGGTACCCTCGAAGGGATCATAGGAATAGTTAAGAGGGAAGGGTTTATTGATAACTACAAGGTTATCGAAGATAACAAGCAGGGTAAGATAAAGGTCTATCTGAAGTATCTCGATGACGGTACACCCATAATGGAGAACCTGAAGAAGATATCCAAGTCCGGACGACGTGAGTATGTGCCGGCGAAGGACGTTAAGAGCGTCATGGGTGGTGTTGGTATGGCCATTTTGTCCACAAGCAAGGGATTGCTTACTGATAAGGAGGCTAAAGAGCAGGGAGTTGGCGGAGAACTTATCTGTCAGATCTGGTAAAAACAAGGAGAAATAAATGTCAAGAGTAGGAAGACGGCCGATAGATATCCCTTCGGGAATAAAGGTCGATATAAGTGGCAATACTGTAAAGATCGAAGGCAAAGGGAAAAAGCTCGAGTACGTTATCCCGGATGGGTATAAAGTCGAAGCGAAGGATAATAAACTTGAGATAACGAGGCCTTCGGATTCAAGTGAACACAGGGCGCTACATGGGACCACAAGAAGCCTTATTCAGAACATAATCATAGGGCTTACCACTGGTTTCGAGAAAAAGCTCCAGATACAGGGAGTAGGTTATAAAGCACAGGTAAAAGGTAAGAACCTAGTCTTGGACATTGGGTTCTCTCATAGTGTGAACTACACGCCTCCTGAAGGTGTGACGATCGAAACGACAAGCCCGACCGAGATAGTGGTCAAGGGTATAGACAAGCAGCAGGTTGGTGAGGCTGCGTCGGAGATAAGAGATTATTATCCTCCCGAACCGTACAAGGGTAAAGGGATCAGGTACGTAGGCGAATATGTGCGCCAGAAACAAGGAAAGAGTATCGCGTAAGCGTTAATAAGAGGAAATCATGGATAAGAAACAACGAGCTGACAGAAGAAAGAAATCTATAAGAAAGAAGATCTCCGGCAGTCTGGAAAGACCGAGGATGGCCGTGCGCAAGAGCAACAAAAACCTTTTTGTGGAGATCATTGACGATGTTGAAGGTAAGACCTTGTGTGGGGTATCGACACTTTCCGGCGATATCAAAGGGAAGGATGCTGCCGCTACAAGAAAAAATGTCAATTTTGCTGAGAAGCTGGGCGAAAGAATAGCAAAAATAGCTACAGAAAAAGGGATCAAGAAAATCGCGTTTGACAGGGGGGGGTATCGTTACCATGGTGTTATAAAAGCCCTTGCGGAAGCGGCAAGAAAGAATGGACTTGAGTTTTAAATAAATAGGAGAGAAAGATGACGGAAGAGGAAAAGAAAGATATGAACGCGCCTAAAGACGAAGCTGGTTCTGAAGAACCTGTCGCTGAAGAAGCTGTTCCTGTGGCTGACGAAGCTGCTCCTGTGGTTGAAAAGGCTGCTCCGGAAGCTCCCAGAACGTGGAAGGCGGCATTTGGTCCTCAGGTTGCTACGGAAGAAGAAGCTCCTGAAGAAGAGATGGTTGAGCGTGTAATTAAGATAAACAGGGTATCAAAGGTTGTTAAGGGTGGTAAGAATTTCTCTTTTAACGCTTTGGTTGTCGTGGGTGACATGAAAGGCAAGGTCGGGATGGGATTCGGCAAGTCAAACGAAGTGGTCGAAGCCATAAAAAAAGGTTCTTCGAAAGCGAAGATCAGCCTTGTTAAGGTTAAGATGAAAGACAATACCATTCCGCATGAGATAACCGGAAAGTTCAAATCAACAAAGGTTATTCTGAAACCGGCTGGTCCCGGTACCGGAGTTATAGCCGGAGGACCCGTGAGGGCGTTGTGCGACGCAGCAGGTATTAAAGATATTCTTACCAAGAGCCTTGGTTCGCGTAATGCTATCAACGTTGTTAAGGCTACTATAGATGGGTTCGAGAAGTTAAGACTAAAAAGAAGAGGATAAAATGGTTTTAAAGTTAGAAGATATAGGCAAACCCCGTGGGGTAAAAAGAAGCAGTAAGCGGAAGGGCCGTGGTATCGGTTCGGGTCGCGGTAAAACGAGCGGTAAGGGACATAAGGGTGCTAAGGCCAGGTCGGGCGGAGGGACTTACAATCCCGGGTTTGAAGGCGGACAGATGCCCCTGATACGTCGTATACCTAAAAGGGGTTTCACCAACAAGTGGAGGAAAGAATGGAATATCGTCAATATCGGTACGCTGCAGAATATGGACTCCATTGAGGATGGTGCCGTTATTGATAAGGTTCTTTTGCTCGGTGAAAAGATACTTAAAAAGAAACGTTTGCCACTCAAGGTGCTGGGTAAAGGTAAACTTACTAAATCCGTTACAGTTAAAGCTAACTCTTTCAGTGAAACAGCTAAGAAGGCAATAGAAGAGGCTGGCGGTAAGATAGAAGTCTTAGCGTATACGCCCCCTAATAAGGCGGCAGAATAAGGTTGCAAGTAAAGGAGCAGTCAGGTGTTTGAAGCGGTCTCCAATATATTCAAGATACCCGATCTCAAAAAGAAGATATTGTTCACTATCGGGCTGATAGCAGTTTACAGGGTAGGCGCTTTTATCCCGACACCTGGAATTGATGGTGCGAAGCTCGCTATGTTCTTTGACAACATATCCAGATCGCAGGGCGGAACACTGTTCGGCATAATGAACATGTTCTCCGGTGGTGCCATGAAAAGGCTGACGATATTCGCTCTGGGTATTATGCCTTACATATCGGCTTCCATTATTCTGCAGCTTCTGACGACGGTCATACCGGCTTTGGAAAGGCTGGCAAAACAGGGTGAAGAAGGGCGTAAGCAGATCATCCAGTATACCAGATACGGTACTGTGGTGCTTTCGGTGATACAGGCTTTCTTTATAGCTTTGTGGCTGGAGAATCCCGCGAGGTTCCAGGGTTTGCAGATCGTGCAGTATCCTGGGTGGGGATTCCGTTTATTAACGGTACTGACTCTTACCACGGGAACGGCTTTTATAATGTGGTTGGGCGAGCAGATACAGGAGAAAGGTATCGGTAACGGTATTTCGCTCATAATCACGGCAGGTATTATTTCAAGGTTACCGGCAGCAGTGATACAGCTTATCTCACTGGCTACGCCCGGTACTTCCGGGGAAGCGCAGATAGACGCATTTAAATTGGTTTTTCTGGCGGTGATGTTTGTATCTGTCATTGTGGCGGTCGTTATGATAACACAAGGGCAGAGGAAGATACCCATACAGTACGCTAAAAGGGTAGTGGGCCGCAGGATCTACGGCGGGCAGAGTACGTATATACCACTCAGGGTCAACCAGAGTGGTGTAATACCGATCATATTCGCGCAGTCGATAATACTTTTTCCTGCTACTATAGCGGGTCTTGTGCAGAATAGAGCGCTGCAAGGCGTGGCAAGTTCGCTTATGATGGGTAGACCGCTTTATTACGTAGTATATTCGCTACTGATACTGTTTTTCTGTTATTTTTATGCCGCAATAACCTTTAATCCGGTAGATATGGCTAACAACATGAAAAGGTTCGGCGGGTTCGTGCCGGGTATACGGCCGGGCAGGCAGACTGCGGAGTACTTGGATTTCATAATGACTCGTATAACTCTACCGGGTGCTATGTTTCTGACGATCATAGCGGTGCTTCCGAGCGTAATAAACAGTCAGATTGGGATACCGTTCTTGGTGGCGAGTTTCTTTGGAGGCACGGGTCTATTGATCGTAGTAGGTGTAATGCTGGATACTATGAGGCAGATAGAATCGCATATGCTTATGAGACATTACGAAGGGTTTATGAAAAAGGGAAGAGTTAAGGGGCGTTTGGGATGACCGAAAAACTGACCCGTACAGTGAATATAGTTCTATTGGGTGCGCCGGGTGCTGGTAAAGGCACACAGGCGGCGATATTGGTAAAAGCCTATGGACTTTTGCATATATCGACAGGCGACATGCTTCGCGGTGCCATCAAGGAGGGAACGGAAACGGGTCTTAAAGCGCAAGAATACATGAATAAAGGAGAGCTCGTGCCGGATGAGATTGTTACGCAGCTTGTTGTCGACAGGATGGCGAAACCGGATGCAGCTAAGGGTATTATTCTTGATGGGTTTCCGCGCACGAAAGCTCAGGCTGAGGCTCTTGGTACTGCTCTGGATGATGAGGACAGCTGCCTTGATATGGTGCTGTATGTAAGAGTATCGGATGATGTGGTTATTAAAAGACTTTCAGGTAGGCGCCTTTGTCCGCAGTGCGAAAAGATATATCATATGACAAATATGCCGCCTAAAGTAGAAGGCATATGCGATAAGTGCGGAGCAGAACTAATCCAGCGGGAAGACGATAAGCCTGAGACGGTCAAGAACCGTCTTGAAGTATATAAAAACAGCACAAAAGATCTTATTGATTACTATAGGGATAAAAGTCTCCTGGTCGAGGTTGATGGTGATCTTGAGGCTGAAAAGCTCTTTGAAGAAATAGACTCTCTATTCCGAGAGGAAGGTCTAGTAAATGACGGTTCTGACTAATGAATCTGATATTGAAAAACTGCGGGAATCTGGAAAGATTATAAGAGAGATTTTTTCCTGGCTGGAAAAGAGAGTTCAAGAAGGCGTTTCAACGGCGGAACTTGACCGCGGGATAGAAGAGATCATTTGCGAAGGGGGTGGGGAGCCTGCCTTCAAAGGGTACAAAGGTTATCCTGCGACTATTTGCGCTTCAGTGAACGAAGTTGTTGTTCACGGTATACCGTCTGAGGATATTATCCTACACCCAGGAGACATCATAGGGGTGGATGTTGGTGTCAAAAAGAACGGGTTTTATGCTGATGCAGCGAGGACTTATAGCGTAGGTAGTATCAGTGTCGAAGCAAAACATCTGGTGGAAGTTGCCGAGGAGTGCCTGAAAAAGGGGACTAGGCAAGCTGTGGCCGGCAACAGGGTATCGGATATATCCCATGCGATAGAGTCGGTAGCCAAAAGAGAAGGTCTGGAAGAGGTCAGGACCTTTGTGGGGCACGGGATAGGAAGAAGCCTTCACGAATCGCCGGAAGTGCCTAACTGGGGAGAGAAAGGTAAAGGACCTGTGCTAAAAGAAGGGCTTTTACTGGCCATAGAGCCGATGATAAACGCCGGTACTAGAAAAATTAAAGTTCTTGAAGACGGATGGACGGCTGTCACGTTGGACGGCAGGCTATCAGCCCACTTTGAAAATACTGTTATGGTGGGACGAAAAGAAGCGGAGATAATAACATGAGTCCGAAAGAAGAACCGATCGTTGCTGATGGTGAGATAATGGAGACGCTACCGAACGCCAGGTTCAGGGTAAAACTTGAAAACGGCCACATAGTGCTTGCTCACGTATCCGGAAAAATGCGTATGTATTTTATACGTATCGTTCCGGGCGATAAGGTTACGGTTGAGATGTCACCGTACGATTTGGGTAAAGGCAGAATAATAAAAAGAGAGAAATAATTATGAAAGTAAGATCAAGTGTCAGAAAAATGTGTACGCACTGTAAGGTAATCAGACGCAAAGGCGTTGTAAGGGTTATTTGCAAAGATCCGAAGCACAAGCAAAGACAGGGATAATAAGGAGAAGAAATGCCGAGAATAATAGGAATTGACATACCTAAAGACAAAAGGGCGGAGATAGCTCTGACCTACATATTCGGAATTGGAAGGACTGTGGCTAACGAGATATTAAAGGAAGCTGGGGTTTCTCCTGATAAAAGGGCGAAGGATCTGGATGAGCAGGAAGTAACGACCATAACGCATATTATCCAGGAAAAATACCAGGTCGAAGGTGATCTTCGCAGGATGCATACCGCGAATATTAAGAGGTTGATGAGCATTGGAACATACAGAGGTCTGAGGCATAAGAAAAACCTTCCCGCTAGGGGTCAGAGGACAAAGACCAACTCGAGGACCAGGAAAGGGCCGAAAAGGACCATAGGAGCTTTTAAGGACAAGACAGCAAGAAGCGCTGTGAAAACCACTAAATAATATAAAAATATCCGAAAGAGGTAAAAGTGCAGAAAAAAGCAAAAAGTAGAAGACGTAAGAAGATAACCAGGAAACTATCGAGCGGGAAAATCTTTGTCCACGCGACTTTCAACAATACCATAGTGACGGTCACCGATCCGAAGGGGGAGGTGCTTTGCTGGAGTTCCCCCGGAATAGTAGGGTTCAAAGGTTCTAGGAAGTCAACGCCATTCGCTGCGAACGTAGCGGCAAAAGATGCCGTCAAGAAAGCGAAAGCCCATGGTATAAAGGAAGTGGACGTGGTCGTAAGAGGTCCCGGTTCAGGCAAGGAGAGCGCAGCAAGAAGCATACGTTCCGAAGGCTTGTACATAAAAAGCATAATGGACCTTACGCCGACACCGCATAACGGTTGCAGGCATAAAAAGCGAAGAAGAGTTTAAAATAAGGAGTAAAATAAATGGCAAGAACAACAACAGCATCCTGTCGGCTTTGCCGGAGAGAAGGGGAGAAATTATTTCTGAAGGGCACTAAATGCACCACCGATAAGTGCGCTCTTCTGAAGAGAGCATATGCTCCCGGTCAGCATGGCCAGCTGAGAAAGAGAAAACCTTCGAACTATTCGATTCAGCTTAGGGAAAAACAGAAGGCCAAGAGGACATACGGCATACTTGAAAGACAGTTCGCAAACTATTTTAAGAAAGCTGAAAAAGCCAAGGGTGCTACCGGTGAGGTGCTTTTTCAGTACTTGGAAAGGCGGCTCGATAACGTGGTGTTCAGGGCAAATTTCGCGGAATCGCGTTCCAAAGCCCGTCAGGCCGTGAACCATAGGTTCGTTAAAGTAAACGGCCGCAAGGTCAATATACCGTCCTATCAGGTAAAGACAGGTGACCAGATCGAGATTGCTGGCAAAGACAGCCAGATAAAAGACTTTAAGGAAACAACGAAAATCCTTGAAGAAAGAATTATTCCTGAATGGATGGAAGTATCGGCGGACACATTGTCATTAAAGATCAAGAGACTGCCGACCAAAGCCGAGATCGGAATGGTCATAGAAGAAAGTCTTATCGTCGAGTTGTATTCTAAGTAAGGTTTGCCGAATACGCCAGTGCGATATACGTAATTTGTAAACGAGGAGGGTACACGTAATGGGGATGAAACTGAAAAATTTTGAACTGCCTAAAAAGATAATTTTTGACGAAGAGACCTATGTTCCGACTTATGGGAAGATCGTCGCTGAACCTTTTGAAAAAGGTTACGGGATGACTATAGGCAACTCACTGCGCAGAGTGCTTCTTTCGTCGATCGAGGGAACTGCTGTGACGCAGGTCAAGATTAATGGCACACTTCATGAATTCGGCGCTATAGAAGGAGTTTATGAGGACGTACCGCAGATAATAATGAACGTCAAGAACCTGGTTTTAAGGTCCCATTTCAAGACTCCTAAACCGATGTTTCTTAGCGTTAGTAAAAAGGGTAAGGTTACCGCTAAAGATATACAGACGGACGAGACCGTGGAGGTTATCGATCCCAACCATCATATAGCGACGCTTACTGAAGATGCCAAGCTGGAGATAGAGATGAAGGTCGAAAGGGGTCGTGGATACGTTCCTTCAGACAGGAATAAGACTGGTGACGATGCGATCGATACTATTGCTATCGATTCGTTGTTCTCCCCTGTAAAGAGGGTCAATATCGATGTAGAGAATACTAGAGTCGGACATATTACCGATTATGACAAGCTTGTTCTCGAGATATGGACCAATGGGAGTATGGAGCCAAAGGATACAATTCTTTACGCGGCGAACATATTGCAGCGCCATTTGGATGTTTTCCTGACTATAGGAAAATTGCCGGAAGAGATAGAAGAAGAGGAAGAGGAAAGCAAAGAGAAGAAGGACTTGATGAAGAAGTTCTCCAAACCGATCTCGGAACTTGAGCTATCCGTCAGAAGTTCTAACTGTCTGGCCGAAGCGAACATTCGTACGATTGGAGATCTAGTGAGAAGAAAAGAAACAGAAATGCTCAAGTACAAGAATTTCGGTAAAAAATCACTGAACGAGATTAACCAGGTATTGAGCTTGATGGGCATGCATCTGGGGATGGAAATTGACGAAGAGGAAGAATAATAAAAAGGGGATAGATCGATGAGACATCGCAAGATAAAGGGAAGGTTAAGCAGAAGAACTAGTTGGAGGAAAGCTACACTGAAAAGCTTGACCAACGATCTCTTTACATTTCAAAGGATTGAAACGACTAAAGCAAAAGCAAAAGCGCTTAGAAGTTATGCTGAACCGCTTATAACGTTGGCTAAGAATAATCCAGATTCCGTCAGTGCCAGGAGACAGGCTTTCCAGAAGCTATGTGATAAAGGTGTGGTAAAAAGCCTTTTCGACGAGCTTGGACCGCTTTATAAGGGTATTCCTGGTGGATATACCCGTATAATGTCGCTTGGCAATCGTAAGGGCGATGGGGCGGAAATAGTCATAATCGAGTTGACTAAGAGAACGATTTCCGACGATAAGCTTCTTGGTACCGTGAAGGAAAAGGCTAAAGCTAAGACTAAGAAGAAGACCCCGGCAGGGTCAGAAGAAGCGGGTGAGAAGAAAGAAGAATCACATGTCGCTCCCGAAGTGGATATTGAGAAGAAAGAAGAAAAAACTGTCGAGGATATAAAGAGGGAAAAAGCTAGGACGGAACAGAAAAAGATATCCAAAAAGGGCGGTCTTTTCAAGAGGTTCAGACGCAAATCAATAGGATAATTTAAGAGCTTAAGTGTCTTGGGCTCTTAAGGTCAGTTATAGACCCAAAACCCTAAAAACGGGGGTTTTGGGTCTGTTTTTTAGTATGTCGGTGTAGTATAATATCTCTACGGAAAGACCCACCTGTCATCAACAAAAAAGCATGGAAGGTTCGTATATGTCATCTGATATCACGCCAATGATGCGGCAATATCTCGAGATTAAAGGCCAGCAGAAGGATGCAATACTTTTTTTCCGGCTTGGTGACTTTTATGAGATGTTCTTCGATGACGCTATCGAGGCCAGTAAGATACTTCATATTACGCTTACTGCCAGAAATGGCGGTAAGGGTACTAAGGTCCCGATGTGTGGTGTCCCACATCACGCGGCAGAGAATTATATCGCCAGGCTTGTAAGACACGGCAAAAAGGTCGCTATTTGCGAACAGACAGAAGAGGCCGGACCCGGCACGAAACTAGTTAGGCGTGAAATCACGAAAGTAATAACGCCTGGAACATTCATTGCAGATTCCATCCTGGAAGAATCGGTTAACAATTATATACTTGCTCTTAACACCACTAGTGAAGGTTGCGGTCTGGCGTATGCAGATATATCCACGGGTGAGTTTCGCGTTACCGAACTTGATAATAAGGAAGACCTGTTTTCGGAACTGTACAAAATATCGCCTACCGAATGCCTTATCCCGGAAAGCTTTTCAAAAGATAAAGGCTTCCGTGAGATTAGTGATATCAATCTTGGTGCCGTAACCGTTAACGACGACTGGATGTTCGATTACGAGCTGTCCCTTAAGGAGATTAAGAGCCATTTCCTGGTTGAAAGTCTTGAAGGGTTCGGGTGCGAAGGGTTGTCCTTGGCTGTGGGGGCGGCAGGAGCGCTGTTAAAATATCTTAAAAACACCCAAAAGTCACACCTTAAGAACATAGATGTTATATCCACTTACCGGTCCAGCCAGTTCATGTCCATGGACCGTAACTCACATCGTCATCTGGAGCTTATCCAGAACCAGGAAGATCTATCCAGCAAGAACACTCTTTTTGACGTACTTGATGAGACAAAGACCCCTATGGGAAAAAGGAAACTGAAACGGACCATATTGAATCCCCTGGTGGACGTGGAAAAAATAAATGATCGGCTGGACGCGGTACTGTTGTTCCATGAAGACGGACAGAAACGTACGAAAATAAGGGAACTATTAAATGATATATACGATATAGAACGTCTTTCAAACAAGATAAGTCTGGCTACGGCAAATGCCAGGGATATGGTTGCTCTTGCGGCGTCACTTAAAAAAATTAAAGAGCTGAGAGAAATTCTTAAAGATGCAGGCACATCTAGGGTAAAGAAGATAACCAAAGGGTTAGATGAGTTTCGTGATGTAATAGGATGGATCGATAGTTCGATTATGGAGGAGCCGCCTGTTACGATCAAAGAAGGTGGGATCATTAAAACCGGATATGATCCGGACGTAGACGAGTTACGGCATCTTGTCGCGCATGGTAAAGATTGGGTCGCAGCCCTTCAGAAACAAGAGATTGAGAGGACTGGAATATCATCCCTGAAAGTCGGGTATAACAAGGTTTTCGGGTACTATATCGAGGTTACCAAAGCCAATTTTGATAGTGTTCCTGCTGATTATGTAAGAAAACAGACACTTGTTAACGCCGAGAGGTTTATTACACAGGAGCTTAAAGAACAGGAATCAAAGATAATCGGTGCTGAAGAGCGTATCAAAGGGCTTGAATACGAGATATTTTCTGGGTTGAGGGATAAAGTAGGGGGTGAAATAGAACGACTGAAAAAGACTTCTGAACATATCGCTGATCTGGACTTGGTCACGTCTCTAGCAGAAACAGCTGCGAAGAACAGATACTCCCGGCCGAAGGTCAATGACGGTAGCTGCATAAACATAGAAGAAGGACGCCATCCGGTTTTGGAAAAGATACTGAGAGATAAAGAGTTCGTGCCAAACGACCTTGTGATGGACAATGAGAGCAACCGGATATTCATAATAACCGGTTCAAACATGGCGGGTAAATCCACGTATATAAGGCAGGTAGCGCTTATTGCAATTATGGCGCAGATGGGAAGTTTTGTGCCGGCAAAGGCCGCTGAAATAGGTGTTATAGACCGTATTTTTACGCGTGTAGGCGCTTCGGACCGCTTGTACAAGGGCATGAGCACCTTTATGGTAGAAATGCTAGAGACAGCCAATATACTGAACAATGCGACTGAGAAGAGTCTGATAATCCTAGATGAAATAGGCAGAGGGACAAGCACATTCGATGGCGTTTCTATAGCCTGGGCGGTCGTGGAGTTTATACATCATCATCTTTCCGGCGCAAAAGCCATGTTCGCTACGCATTATCATGAGCTTACGGAATTATCCGGAGTGATGGAAGGGGTAAAGAACTACCATCTTGCGGTACAGGAGTGGGGCGATGAGATAGTTTTTCTTTATAAGGTAACAGAAGGCAGTTGTGACGAAAGTTTCGGTATACACGTTGCTAAACTGGCGGGCTTACCGCAAGTCGTAGTGGATAGGGCGAGGGATATACTTGAAAACCTGCAGAAGGATTCTTTAAGGGGCAACATACGGTCGCGGTTTTCAGAAAAAGAGATTCCGGAAAAACAATTTAATTTCTTTGAAGGCGGGTATGCTGATCATCCGGTCATGGAGGAGCTGAAAAGGCTGGATGTAGACCGCCTTACACCGCTGGAGGCACTTAAAAAACTCTCAGAAATGAAAGAAGATGCGCAAAAAGACTAATATAGTCAAAGGACGAGACATGGTTAGTAACAAGATAAATATTTTGACAGAAGAAGTTGTCGGGAAGATTTCCGCCGGTGAGGTGGTAGAAAGACCGGCTTCTGTAGTAAAGGAGCTTGTGGAAAATTCGATTGATGCCGAATCTGACAGTATAGAGGTAGAGATACAATCTGCGGGCCAGACTCTTATACGGGTAGCCGATAACGGCGAAGGGATGAATGGCGAAGAGGCTAAAAGAGCATGTATGCGGTATGCTACGAGCAAAATAAAAGAGGCAGATGATCTAGATGATATTAATTCACTAGGGTTCCGTGGTGAAGCTTTATCAAGTATCGCTGCTGTATCCCAGATGGACCTTACAAGTTGCGCTAAAGGGGATGATTCCGGAGTTTATGTATATTTAGAAAGCGGGGAAGTCCTGAAATCAAGACCAGCAGGCCGTTCGAGAGGAACTACAGTGGAAGTAAGAAATCTTTTTTACAATGTTCCAGCTCGCAGGAAATTCCTCAAAAAAGAATCTACAGAACTGGCGGAGATAGTCAATGTAGTCGGCAGATTCATAATTTCATATCCTGACATAGAGTTTAAGCTTACGCAGGAAGACAGGTGTCTATTGCATGCGACTAGGGAGATGGGGCTTTCGGAAAGGATACGTCTTGTTCTTGGTGGTGATTTTGCGGATCATATGGTCGATCTCTCGGATGCTTCGAACGGTTTCGAAGTAAACGGTTATGTGAGCCGGCCTTCATGCACGAGACGCGATAAAAGAGCTCAGGTATTCTTTGTCAACGGCAGGTTTGTAAGGAGTAAGATCCTAAGTGACGCTGTGTACGTAGCTTATAGGAGCATGCTGGAAAGAGGAAGATATCCTTCAGTTGTTCTTTTTCTGAGGGTAACGCCTCAAGAGGTGGATGTGAACGTGCATCCTACGAAACTGGAAGTAAAGTTCAGTAACGATAATGCGCTGAAAAATACTGTTATAAGGAGCATAAAAGATAAGTTTGACGAGGCAAGATCAGCCGATTCGGATTTTATGGCTGCTCCTGTGGGAATTGAGAAAGCGGGTATAATACACGAGAACCCTTTAATTATAGGGGATACAGAAGATCAGACTGAATTTGTTTATGCTTATCAGGAAAAAGAGGACAAAACCGATCTATCACAAAAAGATAAACCTGCTTGGACAGATAGGAGAGCGGTATTGGGTGAAGAAGAAGAGATTTTCCAGGTAGCTGATTGTTATATTGTTCAACTTAAGAAAGACGGTATCACGATAACTGACCAGCACGCGGCTCACGAAAGGATCCTTTACGAGTTTTTCTCTAAAACTTCCGAGGAGAGTCCTATTGAAGCGCAGAATCTGCTTTTCCCCGTAAGGATCGATCTTTCAGCTGCAGAATCTGTTGTTATGGAGAAGGTCATGGAAGACTTTAGTGCGCTGGGGTTTCGGATAGAGCCGTTCGGGGAAAGATCCGTTGCGGTGCAGGCCGTGCCGGCGGTTCTTAAGGACAGGGACGTTAAGACGGTGGTATACGATGTGTTAAGCGATCTATCATCGCTTGACTTGGCGAAAGTGGATCCTGTGGAAGAAATTGTTAAGCTGACATCCTGTCGTGCTGCTATCAAGGCGGGAGACCGGTTAACGCGCGAAGAGATGATATCGCTTTTTAGGCAGCTAAATGAATGCGATCTGCCTTTCACGTGCCCACATGGAAGGCCTACCATGACAAAGATAATGGTGGACGATCTTGAGAAGATGTTTCGCAGAAAGTGATCCTTTTCAAAAATGGATAAGAAAAAAGCAAAAAAGATTTACGATATACTTAATAAAGAATATCCCGGAGTGACCACTGCTCTTACCCATAAGGATGCACTTGGACTGCTTGTTGCTACGATATTGTCAGCGCAATGTACGGATGTACGGGTAAACATGGTCACTAAGGATCTTTTTAAGAAGTATAAGAAGGTGGCTAATTATGCGCAAGCTAAACAGTCTGTTTTAGAAAAAGAGATAAGGTCAACAGGGTTTTATAAGAACAAAACGAAGAACATAATTGCCGCAGCAAAAAAGATTGCTAAAGATTATGACGGAAAAGTCCCTAGAACGATGGAGGAGTTAACGGAGCTTCCTGGTGTGGCCCGGAAAACCGCTAATATAGTGCTTTTCCACGCATATGGAAAAAATGAGGGTATAGCGGTTGATACTCACGTGAAACGTCTTAGCGGAAGGATGGCTCTTACCCGTCATACGGATCCTGTAAAGATCGAAAAGGATCTTATGGAACTGTTTGATAGGGGGAAATGGGGATATTTATCTAACCTTTTGATCGAACATGGCCGGAACGTTTGTAACGCCAGGAAGCCGTTGTGTCCGGAGTGCAAGCTTAACAATATATGTCCTTCAGCAAAGATATTTTACCCCTAATAAAAGGCGCTAAAAGCATGATCCGTATTTCAAGTAATGCCATCCGAAATTCAAGAGCCGTTCTGGCATTTATCCTGGTACCCTGTATAGCGTTTTCCGGATGCAGGCGAGAGTATGTTTCACCTAAAGGGTATCTTGTCAGGAACGTTATTGACGGTGATACGGTGGAATTATCTAACGGCAGGCGTGTCCGATATATTGGCGTTGATACGCCGGAAACCATGAAAAAGGTTGCTGGTAGGTGGCTGCATAATCCTGAACCTTTTGCTCTTGAAGCGAAAAAACTAAACAGGTCACTTGTTGGCGGGAGGCGGGTCAGTCTCGAGTTCGATTCTAAGAAAGAAGATAAATACGGACGCTGGCTGGCTTACGTGAAAGCTGATGGTAAAATGGTCAATACAGAACTTCTGCGGGACGGGTATGCGCTTCTTGTGGTGTATCCGCCGAATGATAAACATCTTAAAGTTTTGGTAGAGGCGCAGAAAGAAGCAAAAGATGCAAGGCGGGGTCTCTGGAAAGATCTCAAGACCATCTCTGCTAGTGAAGCGAATGCTTATGTGGGACGGGTTGTTACCATCAAAGGGACAGTGGAAAGTGTTGTAAGTTCCGGTAATACCGTTTTCCTGAATTTTATTGAAAGAGGCGTATCAGTAATAATATACGGTTCTAATCTGCAGTTTTTTGCCAACCCAGAGAGGAGTTATAAAGACAAGATCCTGGAAATAACCGGTAAAATAAAGGATAGGAACGGTCCCAGTCTTGTTGTTTACCACCCCACACAAGTTCGTATCGTCGGTGAATAGGTTCCTGCAGCTGTTTTTTACCCGTTTTATGGAGATTTTTACCCCTTGTAATATTCACGATATTATGATATTTTAACTTATTCATTGCAATATGTAATTACTTAATTTTAATATTATGGTGGGGGAAGAATGATCCTTTCTGAAAAGATTAAGGCTATACAGCCTTCGGCGACTTTATCTATAACATCAAAAGCCAAGGCCATGAAAGCGGCTGGTGAGGATGTTATTATCCTTGCGGCCGGTGAACCGGATTTTGATACGCCGGATGTGATAAAAGAGGCTGCTGTTGCGGCGCTTAAGCAGGGGCAGACCAAATATACACCAGCCAGCGGGACGAAGTCCCTGAAAGAAGCTATATGCAGCAAGTTAAGCAAAGATAACGGCTTATCATATGATATCGGTCAGATAGTGGTATCGAACGGTGCAAAACATTCGTTATATAATGCTCTTCAGGTGCTCTGCAATCCGGGTGATGAGGTTCTTGTCGTGAGCCCTTACTGGGTGAGTTATCCCGAGATGGTAAAACTTGCCGGTGCGATTCCGGTAGAGATAATTACAAAAAAGGAAAACGGGTTCAAACTCACTGCCGAGGAAGTAAAAGGGGCTTTAACGAAGAAGACCCGGGCTTTGATCGTGAACAGTCCTTCGAATCCTGCCGGCGTAGTCTACGATAAAGATGAACTTAAAGAAATAGCCGATATATGTGTGGCTAACGATGTGGTTATCATAAGCGATGAGATATACGAGAAAATAATCTTTGATGGAAAAGAACACGTTTCTGTGGCGTCCCTTTCGGACGAAATAAAATCTTCCACAATTTTAGTCAACGGAGTTTCCAAAAGTTATTCAATGACGGGTTGGAGAGTGGGGTACATGGCGGCGCCTAAAGAGATAGCAGATATGGTATCCACTTTTCAGAGCCACGCTACTAGTAATCCGTGTTCCATAAGCCAGGCTGCCGCAGAATGCGCGCTTACGACGGATCTTGATGAGGAGATTGAGAAGAATAGAAAGATGTTCCAGGACAGAAGAGATAACCTTATCAAAAATCTGTCGGAGAACGCAAAGCTGAAACCTTTCAAACCGGAAGGCGCGTTCTATCTTTTCTGCGACGTATCCGCGTGCGGACTGGATTCGCTAACCTTTGCGAAGAGGCTTCTTGAAGAGAAAAAGGTTGCGGTTATACACGGTGGCCCTTTTGGGGAAGACGGATTTATTCGCATAAGTTTTGCTACGGACATGGATACTATAAATAAGGGTGCTGATAGGATCAAGGAGTGGGTGGACAGTTTGTGATCGCAATTTGAAAACATAAGGATTATAGGTGGTACGAATATGAGACAGACAATAGCAGAAAAGATATTATCCGATCATTCAGGGAAGAGGGCTAGAGCGGGAGATATTGTTATAGCCAACGTGGATTTTTGTTTCGGACAGGACGGAACAAGTGGGATGATAATCGACAGTTTCCGCAAACTGGGTGTAGAGAGCGTTTTTGATAAAGAACGGTATTGCATGGTCATAGACCATTCCGCCCCCAGTCCTAACATCGGGGTTTCTGCTATTCATGACAAAATACGCGGGTTCAGCAAGGAACACGGTGTTAAGGTTTTTGATATAGGTTGCGGGGTTTGCCACCAGCTGGTTCCCGAGGCTGGGTACGTTACTTGCGGAGATCTTGTGCTTGGAGCCGATTCGCATACGTGTACTTACGGCGCGCTGAATGTTCTTTCTACGGGCGTAGGGTCGACTGATCTAGCGATAGCACTGGCAAGCGGTAAGAACTGGTTCAAGGTGCCTGAAACGATAAAGTTTGTCCTGGATGGGGATCTTCCTAAGGGAGTGTATTCAAAAGACGTTATTTTGTATCTTATCGGCCAAGTTGGGGCTGATGGCGCCACGTATAAAGCAGTCGAGTTTTACGGAGATGTTATTAATGGGTTCAGTGTTGACGCGCGTCTGACCATATCCAACATGGCAGTTGAAATGGGTGCTAAATGCGGGCTTATGAAGGCGGACAGAAAAACCATGGATTGGGCGAAAAAACATTCCATAAGGGAGCCTAATCCGGTCGAAGCGGACGATGACGCCAGGTATTCTGAGACGTTAGAGTACGATCTCTCAGAGTTGACGCCTCAGGTAGCAAAACCGCATACCGTAGATAACGTTTGTGATGTTGACGAGGTTCTGGGTACGCCTGTTGATGAAGTAAATATCGGTACTTGTACGAACGGCAGGCTGGAGGATCTTGAGATAGTAGCAAAGATACTTAAGGGCAGGAAGGTAGCGCACGGGGTCAAGGTGCTTATCACTCCAGCGTCTCGAAAGATATACCTGGACGCCTTAAAGAAAGGGTACGTGGAGATTTTCGTTAACGCCGGCGCGGCAGTTAACAATCCCGGTTGCGGTGTATGCGTTGGCACACATCAGGGAGTGCTTGCCGACGGAGAAAGGGCTTTTTCTACCGCTAACCGCAATTTCAAGGGTAGGATGGGCAACCCGAACGCCGAGATATACCTGGGTAGCCCCGCGACTGCGGCAGCTACGGCACTGGAAGGGAAAATAGCGGACCCAAGGGAACATAAGAGGCGATTATAATTCACAGGGAGGATAAAGTGGCATACGCGCATAGGCTTAAAATTCAGAACGATATAAACACGGACTATATAATCTCCGGCAGATATAAGTTCAAGATCCAAGACGAAAAAGAGCTCGCCAAATATATTTTCGCGGATGTTGAAGATGAGTTTCATAAGCGGGTAAAATCCGGAGATTTCTTGGTAGCGGGAGAGAATTTTGGATGCGGATCGTCTAGGGAACAAGCTCCGGTGGCTTTGAAAGCGAGCGGGTTGCGTGCAGTGATCGCTAAAAGTTTTGCGAGGATTTTCTATCGCAATGCGTTTAACGTGGGACTTTGTCTTGTAGAATGTGAGACGAATTATATAGATGATATGGACGAACTTGAGCTTGACCTGGATAGGAACATGTTAAAGAACGTCTCTAAAGGCGTTAATATCGAGATAAAACCCATACCGAAGGTAATGCGTAAACTGCTTGAGATGGGCGGGGTAGTCGAATATTTCAGGCAGCACGGTGATTTTGACGAAATGATCTGATAACTCTTATGGATATAGTTGATCTGGGGATAGTCGGGTACGAAGAAGCCTTAAGTGTGCAGCAGGATCTTTTACGTAAGAGGATCGCTGGCAGTGTGCCGGATACTCTGGTGATGCTAGAACATAAGCCGGTAGTTACGCTTGGCCGTATCGATGACGGTAGAGGTATAATCGACCGCTCTTTTTTTGAGGATAATAATATTCCTGTGATTTCTACGGGTAGAGGCGGCCAGATAACCTGCCATATGCCCGGACAGCTGGTCATATATCCGATTGTCGATCTTGCTGAAAAGAAAAAAGATGTTTCTTTCTATATTGATCTACTAGAGGCGGCGGCTTCAGCGGCTTTGGAACAGCTTGGTGTTTCCACGCTTTGCAATGAAGAAAGGCGAGGAGTATGGGCCGGAGGCCGTAAGATCGCCTTTATCGGCATAGCGGTAAAACGGTGGGTTACTTATCACGGCATAGCGATCAATATAAATAACGATCTGGAAAGTTTTATGCATATGCACCCCTGCGGGGAGAGTGATATACGCGTGACTAGCGCCAGAGAACAGCTGGGGCGAGGTCTTGAGATGGCAGAAGTAAAAAGAGTGTTCGCAGATAGGTTAGAAAATAGTCTAACGAGCGAATACGCAATGCAGTCAGTATAATGGAATTAAAGCTTACAGGGATATCCCAGGATGCTAAGGAAGCGACCATTACGCTTTGGCACAAAAGTGAAAGCGAAAGAGTGGTCAAAGGTCGGGATCTTGTTGAAATAGTTACAGATAAGGCAACGTTTGATGTCCCCGCACCGTGCGATGGGATATTAACAAAAATCAAGAAAGAACCTGGCGAAACGGTCACGACCGACGAGGTCATCGCTGTAATACTCGAGGATGAGTAGCGTGCCCAAGTTACGCCGACAACAGGTCAATGCAGATCTGATATGAAGAAAAAGATCCTAATCTTTTACATATCGGAATTTTCCGGTCATTTTCACGCTGCTAGCGCGATAGAAAAAGCGTTGCTGCAGCTGCAAAAAGATCTTGATATCGATAAGATAAACGCTCTTGATTATACTAATCCTATACTCGGCAAGATCATCAACAAAGCTTATCTGGAAGTTATCAAGAAAAAACCCGAACTTTGGGGCAATATTTACGACCACCCAAAAGTCGTTAAAAAGACCAAGAAAGCCAGAGAAGCCCTCCATAAACATAACATGTCCAAGATAAAACGGCTTATCGAAAAACATTCGCCATATGCGATTTTTTGCACACAGGCGATGCCGTGTGGAATGGTAGCCGATTATAAACGTTCAGGCGGGAAGGATGTAAAATTGATTGGGGTATTAACAGACCATGCGCCGCATTCTTTTTGGATATTTGACGAAGTGGATTTCTATGCAGTGCCTTCAGAAGAGACCGGCAAGGTTCTTGAACAAAAAGGCATTCCGCCATCGAAGATAAAGGTTTCCGGTATCCCTGTGGATCCTAAGTTTCGCAAGAGCCATGACGTGGAAAAAATAAATAAAGAATACGGGTTAAATAAGGATGATCCTACGATATTGATAATGGGAGGCACTCAAGGGTTGGGTGAGGTGGAACTTATCGTCAAGGCACTTTTGAAAGACAAAGAACATAACTATCAGCTTTTGATAGTTGCCGGTTCTAACAAGAAACTCTTTACGCGCCTTAAAAAGCTTGGCCGGAAAAAAGGCGGAGAAAACATGCGCGTTCTTTCATTTGTGGAGAACATTGACGAGCTTATGGAGATCTCCGATATAGTAGTGGGTAAAGCCGGGGGTATGACCACAGCTGAAGCTGCAGTGAAAGAGACCCCTATGATTATCGTAAGTCCAATACCGGGACACGAACGCAGGAACACCGATTATATGATCGAAAAGGGCGTGGCAGTAGAGGTAGAGGATTTCGTCGAGGTGCCCAGAAAGATAAACGAACTGTTTGATTCAGAGGGCATGCTGGAGGGTATGAGAAAAAACGCGCGAAAAATTTCCAAACCCAAAAGCGCCTTGGATATCGCAAAACTGGTGCTAGATTAAAAAATGTTGTACTCGTTATATATTCTAGGATTTTCGCTTGCGAATTTGTTGCCTCTCGGGGTAGGGTATGCGGTTGCCGTCTTTATCGCAAGAGGATACTGGTTCTTCGCCAGACGCGACCAGGCGGAGCTGAAAGAGAACCTCCGGGTCGTTCTTGGAGACGACGTGAGCGAGAAAGTGCTCGACAAGCATGTTAGGGCTATTTTCAAGAATTTTGCAAAATATCTTGTTGATTTTTTCAAGTTCACCCAGTTTACCGAAGAATACGTGGCGGAACATTTTAAGATAGAAGGACGCGAAAATCTGGACAGGGCGCTTGACGAAGGTAAGGGTGCGGTGCTGACTTCGCTACATTTGGGCAACTGGGAACTTGGAGGGGCGGTTGTTGGGGGCCTCAAATACCCCATAAGCGCTATAGTTCTTGAACACAAGAACAAACGTATAAATGATTTTTTTACGCGGCAGAGATCTATCAACGAGATGAAGTCCATCCCGATAGGTCTAAGTATAAAAGAATGCTTCAAGGCTTTAAAACGTAACGAATTTTTAGCTATAGCAGGCGATAAAGATTATACTTCCAATGGGATATATGTGGATTTTTTTAACAGGAAAGCACTGATACCTAAAGGGCCGGCCGCGTTTTCGCTGAAAACGGGAGCCCCGATCATTATCACTATGCTCGTACGTGAGAAGGACGATTCTTTTAAGTTGATAATGGAAGAACCGATAAGATACAAGTCTACGGGGGATTATGAAAAAGATATAATAATCCTCATGGAACTGTATCTTAAAAGGTGCGAGAAATATATACGTAAATATCCGGACCAATGGTATGTTTTTAGGAGGATATGGGAGCCACAAACGATAACACGATAGTAGTAATACCGTCTTACAACGAATCCCGGACCATAGGAGGCATTGTCCGCCATATAGTCGGTATGGGCATGACGGTACTTGTTATTGATGACGGGTCCATTGATAATACGGAACGTATCGCGCTTGATAACGGTGCTATGGTGATACGTCATCGGCGGAACCTGGGGAAAGGGTTTTCTGTACGGGAAGGGATAAGGCACGTTCTTAAGAAGACGAATTTTGAATGGATGGTAATGATGGACGGTGACGGTCAACATCATCCGGAAGATATTGCCGCGCTTATGGACGGCACGCATGAAGAAGAAGTGGATATAGTTATCGGTAACCGTATGCTCCAGACTAAGACCATGCCCTCTGCAAGATATTGGACCAACCGGTTCATGTCCTGGGTGATCTCAGGGATTTGCAAACAGGAGATACCGGATACCCAGTGCGGGTTCAGGCTTATCAGGACACATATTCTGAAGGCATTGAAGCTTACGTCTCAGAAATATGATATCGAGTCAGAGATGTTGATGCAGGCTGCGAACCATGATATGAAGATAGCCTCGGTACGGATACAGACGATCTATGGGGAAGAGACTTCCGAGATCCACCCGGTGAGGGATACCTTAAAGTTTTGCAGACTTGTTTTTACTCATCACATGAACTCCAATGGATTACTATATTCAAAGAAAAAAGATGGTGGATGAGCAGCTGATGCCCAGGGGCATAAACGACCCCAGGGTGCTTGAAGCGTTCATGAGTGTTCCGAGGCATGTTTTTGTGCCGGGACCTTTTGATGTGTCTTCCTACGCGGACAGGCCGCTTCCAATAGGCGAAGGACAGACGATCTCACAGCCATACATGGTAGCTCTTATGACCGAATGCCTGCGGCTTGAAGGTGATGAGAAGGTGCTTGAGATTGGTACCGGAAGCGGTTACCAAGCAGCAATATTAGCGAAGCTTTGCAAGCACGTGTATACGATTGAAAGAGAAAAGCGTTTACTTGATCGGGCACAGAAGATATTACAAGAAGAGAGATATAATAATATCGAGTTCGAATGCGGTGACGGAACTGTTGGGTGGGAAGAAGAAGCTCCGTATGATGGTATAATTGTTACGGCGGGCGCTCCGCACGTTCCTGCGGCGCTGAAACAGCAGCTGGCTGAGGGGGGACGTTTAGTGATACCGGTAGGAGGACAGTACGGACAGATGCTCGTAGTAGTAACGCGGAGGGATAAGGATTTTACGCAAGATAGTGTTTGCGGATGTATTTTCGTGCCGCTTATCGGTGAAGACGGATGGCATGTAGGCGAATAAAATAGAAAGGTTCTGGATGAAGAAAAAGTTAGTGGAAACAGTAGTACTGCTATTAAAGGGTGGGGCGATCGGAGTGGCGAATATAATCCCGGGAGTATCCGGCGGGACTCTTGCTGTGGTTCTTGGGATATACGACAGGCTGATAGAATCTATATCAAGGTTTTTTGACAGGCCGGAAAAACGCAAAGAATATATTTTCTTTTTGGTCAAGGTTTTCTCGGGTGCTGTTGCCGCGCTTGTTCTTCTTGCTAAAGTGATGGACTTGATGCTTACGGAACATTTCCATAAGACCATGTTTCTTTTTATGGGTCTTATACTTGGAGGTATCCCAGCTGTCATACGTTCCCACGGGGATATGAAAATAAGGACATCAAGGATACTTGCTTTTATCATTGGCGTGATACTAGTTTTGGGTATCTCCGTGGTCGGTAAAGCTCAGGGGCATGATTCGATGACGGTGGTTCCAGCTGTTCAGGGTACCAGCTCCTACGTGATGTTAGCTATAGCAGGCTTTCTTGCGGGGGGCGCGATGATAGTGCCGGGAGTAAGCGGTTCTTTTATCCTGGTTCTTATGGGTCAGTACGTGATAATAATAGGGGCTATCAAGGACCTGGCGATGAAACCACTGGGATTCGTAGCTCTTGGAGCAGTTGCCGGAGTGATGGTATTCTCACGCATTATCGAGATATGTCTTGAGAAGATACCTTCTGTCACGTATTATTTTATTCTGGGGCTGATTTTAGCGTCATTTTACAAGATATTTCCGGGAATCCCGGCTGATAGAACCGTTTTATTATACTGCGTTGGCGCTTTTGTGGTCGGTGCGATTGTTTCGTATGCTCTTTCCAAAGTGTCTGCAGAATGATCAGCTATTGAAAAAATAGCTATTATAAGGTAATATATTGTCAAAAAGGAGAGGCTGATGATAGCTTATATACTTATATTGATCGGTTTTTTACTGAGACTTGTTCCGCATATGCCTAACATGGCTCCTGTCGCTGCAATAGCTCTTTTCGCGGGAGCGTATCTGGACAAAAGGATCGTCCCGTGGGTTCCGCTTGCTATTATGATGATAAGCGACCTCATAATAGGACTTCATGGCGTGTTTCTTTATACTTGGGGCGCGTTCATACTTGTCGGGTTTATAGGCATGTGGCTTAAAGAGCGCAGGACGCCGGCGAACATACTCGGTGCGACAGTTGTATCGGCTCTTTTGTTCTTCGTCATCACGAATTTTGGTGTATGGATAGCGTGGTATCCGCGCACGCTGGACGGTCTTGTGATGTGTTACATTAAAGCCATACCGTTTCTGAGAAATACCATGGCTGGGAATATAGTGTTCGCAGCCGTACTTTTTGGCTCTTATGAGCTTGCAAGGAAACTGGCTGAAAATACCAGATTCCGCCGTGTTCTTTTAGCAGACGCTGAATAGTTTAAGCTATTAAGCTTTGGAATGATCATGCAGGTAACCGCAAGGTTTTAATTGGGAAGTCCGTGAAAGTCGGACACGGTCCCGCCGCTGTTACCGGAGACGAAAGCTTCAAGCCAGGTCACTGCCTTTAAGAGGTGGGAAGGCCGAAGCGAGTAGGTAGACCCGGGAGTCAGAAGACCTACCTGTGTGTTAAGAAGTATCCTGAATGCCCGAGGAGGCGAGAGGTACAGAATATAAGGGTTATAAAAACGGTTAACCCCCGGTATCCATACGATGCCGGGGGTTTTTTATGCTTAGTTTTAGCAAGAAAGGAATTTAAATGAAGAAGGGGAGAGTGTTTTTGAAATTTATTATTGTAGGGGTGTGTCTTTTATTATGTGTCTCGGCGCGAGTAAAGGCAGATGATGCGGGTGTAGTCAAACTGGATACGATATACATAACGCCCATGCGTTCGGACGAGCTTGAAAGCAAAACACCTGCAAGTGTATCGGTAGTTACGCGAAAAGATATCGAGAATTCAAATGCGCAGACCACCATTGGGCTGCTTAAGTCCGAGACCGGTATATTTGTCAAGGACTGGGTAGGGAACGGATCGACCGCTCAAGTGGATATACGCGGGTTCGGTGAACAGTCTCAGTTAAACGTTGCTGTTCTGGTGGATGGCCGGCGTGTTAACGAGGTGGACTTAAGCGGAGTTGACTGGACGCAGATTCCAGTGGACCAGATAGAGAGGATAGAAATAATACGCGGTGGTGCAGGTGCCGTACTTTATGGAGACAACGCTGTTAGCGGTGTTATCAATATCATTACAAAAAGCGGTAAGGGAACGCCATACGTCAAGTACACCCAGAGGTATGGTAGTTACGATATGAACGAGGAAAAAGTGGAAGTAGGCGGAGAAGTTGAGAACCTGAGCTTTATCCTTACGGGTGGACGTAAAGCTACGCACGGGTACCGCAACAACACGTATTTCAGGAACTGGGATTTCGCTTCAAAACTCATTTATGAAGTGGATCCCGAGTTTTCTCTGAAAGTGAGCCAATCCTGGCATAAGGCGGAATACGGTCTTCCCGGAGCGCTTTCAGCCGCTGATCAGGAAGCACACGATCGCACATTCTCCTCTTTCGGTGACGATTATGCGAAGAACACGGACTGGAATTTTGTCGGTGGGTTCGACAAAACTTTCGGCGATGGGGGTACTCTGTCTTCTGATTTCTCTTACAGGAGGAGATATGTTTACTCTAATTACGTGGGAGCGAACGGTGGCTGGAAACCCATAAGGAGGGCAACGATAGACACTTACGGGATAACGCCAAAATATGTCTTGGATAGGAATATTTTCGGTTTCATTAACAACTTCGTCACGGGGCTTGATTACTACCGGGAAGAGAACGATTCGGATGTTTTCAACGCGGCAAATACGATACAGAATATCACTGCCGTTAAAAAGAATACGATTGCGTGGTACGGGCAGGATTCTTTTTCTGTATTGCCGGAACTTACGTTTGTCGGAGGGATGCGGTACGAATATGCTAAATACGATTTGGATTACCAAGATCTTTCTGGATGGAACCCTACTATAGATACCGATAAGATCAAGGTCGCCAGGATGTACAACCTAGGGCTTATATGCGAGTACATGGAAAATTCAGAAGTGTTCTTTACTCATAACCTTAGTTTTCGATTCCCCGCGACCGATGAGTACATAGTATGGGGAGCTCTTAATCCTAACCTCAAGGAGCAGATATCAAGGAACTACGAGGTAGGGGTGCGGCAGGCAATAGGAGATATCGCCAGGATAGATATAACTGGCTATTGGATGAACCTAAAGAACGAGCTATACTATAATCCGTTGGGCGGGGCTTTCGGTAGGGGTTCTAACGAGAACTATGGTAAAACCCGGCATCAGGGACTTGAAATGTCTGCAAAAGCGAAAGTGAATAAGAATATAGAGCTTTTTGGTAACTATGCTTTTACTTATTCAAAGTTCGTGGACGATACATATAGCGGTAAGTACGTCCCGATGGTCCCGCTTAATAAGGGGGCTTTGGGTATGAGACTGTTCTTTTTAGAGAACTTTACTTTCAATTTTGTAGGACTGTTCGTAGGAGAAAGACATTGTATAAATGACCAGCAGAACATATATAAACCGCTTAAGCCGTATTTTACGGCTGATATTAATCTTTTCTACGAAAACGAACATTTCAGGGTAGGAGGGGGCGTGAATAACCTCTTCAATGAGAAGTATTATAATTACAGCGTACGTAACGCTACCAATGGAAGGATAAATTATTATCCAGCTCCGGGAATGAACTTCTTTCTGGAAGGGACGCTTAAGTTCTGACGGACAGATGAACAGGGACGTAATCTATAAGTTGTAAGATAACGATATAAATATTATAATATGTTACTGATCTAACCGCATTATAGCTTACGGTATCTTTAGAAAAAATGTTTACAGACCCATTATTCAGAATAGCTTTTACTATATCGCTTGCCGCGCATATTGCCGTGATAGCGCCGACATACCTCGTCTCGGATAAGGTTGAAAAGCCAGAGACTGAGGTGGTTGAGCTGAACTATATGTTGATAAATGATCCTGCTATTGCCATAGAAGAGGAAATATATTCAAGTGCAAAAGTCGATGAGAATATGAAGGACGAAGAAGAGGATCGGATTTCTGATACTACGGTCATGGATAGCCCGTCTCAGAAAGAGATGTATCTATCTGAGGAGATCCGTGAAACTGCTCAAAAGGTGCAGGAGCAGAGGGAGAAAGCATATCTTGAATATTTCAACCTTATACGTGAAAAGATACGGACAAGGGTATATTCTTCCGGATCTTCCAGCGAGGATGGCATAGTTGAAGTTGTGTTCACGCTTTCCAGAGATGGCTGTCTCGCGCGGGTAAATAAAGCCTTCTCGAACCTTTCAAGAGATGTCAGAATGTCGGTTATACGTGCTCTAAGGCGGGCCCAGCCATTCCCGCCGTTCCCGGTAGAGTTGGGAAATGCTCCTATTACGTTCTCTCTTACCATAAGATTTGCTTCCTGAAGAAAAAAGTTGACACTGGTCCTATTTAAGGATATACTTTAAATATAAAATAGTTTAATAAATAAAATATTTAGCTTTCTGAATATTTAATGGTTGAAGGGGGGGGCGATTATGGTAAAAGGTGTAAGCACTGATTTTGCGAAAGAGATGGCAAAAATGCTGCCTACTTTGATGAGGGCGGTGACGAGTAAGATGGAGGTGCTTCTTACCAGAGAAAATCTGGCAGTATCGCATATCGTCGTTCTGGATATGTTGGGGGAAAAAGGGTCCTGCACCATGGGTGAGTTAGCTCAGGCGTTAAACCTCTCTATGGGCGCGGTAACAGGTGTGGTAGACAAGATGATAGAAATGGAGATTGTCGAAAGGGAGCGTTCCAGCGAAGACCGCAGAGTGGTTAAAGTAGGGCTTGTTGAAAAAGGTAAGGCGCTCGTATCTGATGTCAATAAGATGCGTATTGATGCGACCAAGGAGCTTTATTCTGCGCTTACGGATGAGGAAAGAGAAGAGTATCTGCGGATGATCCGCAAGATATACGGTAACCTTAGATAAAGACAATGAGAAAAACTGTAACGTACTTGATAATATTGATGCTTTTAGCGCCATCCCAGGGCTTGGCAGTACAGGTTGCTGAGAGTATGGATGTCGAAAGCATACTGAAAGAGAAGGAGATCATGGTCCTTTCTCTGGACGACTGTGTCAGACTTGCCTTAGCGAACAGTTTTGAAGTTCAAGTGGCTAAACTTGATCTCTATGTGGCGGAGACTGAACTGTTGTATTCAGAAGCTGTGTTTGATACGTTTCTTTTCGGGAACATTGGATATTCTGAAGATAAGAGGCAAGAACTTTCCGTTTTCGCTCCGGATGACGATCAGACAAACGTATATTCTTTCGGCATTACGAAAGAACTGCCGACAGGAACTGAGATCACGGCTAACTGGAGCGATACCAGGACCTGGTCGGACACTGTTTTTGTGTCGAAAAATCCGGCACATAATACAGAGATATCTCTGGAGGCAAGGCAGCCTGTAGGCAAGAACTCGTTCGGGTTTGTGGATAGAAGTACTATAACCCTAACGAAACTTGCTATAGAGAATGCCGATTTAGAGACGGTAAACCGCATAGAAGAGCATATAGCTAATACGATTAAAGGGTACGTGGATCTTATGTCGGCGAAAAAACTACTCAAGATCTTTCAAGACATATTGGAAAAGGCCAAAAAATTGTATGAGGTTGAAAAGAAGAACTTTGATATAGGGTTAAAAGAAAAAGTTGATCTTTACGCTGCAGAAGCCAATGTAGCCAACCGCCAGGCCGAAGCGATAATCGCTGAGAATAATTACAAGCGCACACAGGAGAACCTGAAACTTTTAATCAATATTCAGGAAAGCGTGGAGATAAATCCTGCTGAGGAGCTTAAGACGTATCCTGTTGGCAGGGACCTGCCGCAGTGTCTTAAAGAAGCGTTTGAATATAGACGTGACTACAAGATAAGAAAACGTGAAGTTGATATAAAGGGGCTTGATCTCCGGGTAAAAGGGAACCAGATGTGGCCTGAGATAGACCTTATTCTTAGTATGAAGATGAACGGTATCAACGGGAAGTTCAATAAAGCGGCAGGTAAGGCTACGGTTGCCGATCATGCGGAATATTTCGCGGGGATAGAGTTCAATATGCCTATAGAGAATTCACAGGCACGTAGCCAGTATCAGAGGGCGACGTATGAGAAAGAGAAGTCGCTGGTAAGCTTGAAACAGACAGAAAGAACAGTTATCACAGAGGTAGTGAATACTTATAACGACACGAGGTCGTTCGGTGCCAGCCTTAAGTACACGCAGCAGGCCGTTGATTTGCAGTCGAAGAAGCTTGCTGAGGAAACGAAACGGTTCCGCCAGGGTCGCTCAAAGACGAAGATAATTATAGATTACCAGAGGGATCTTTTGAGGGCGGAACTTGAAAATGTAGAGTTTATCAGGGATCACAGAAAGTCAAAGGTCGATCTTTTCAGGTCGATGAATGTATTGCTTAAGGAGTTTGAGGATTTAATATGAGTCTTCCAAGGTTCAGCGTAAATAATTCACTTTTTGTGAATCTAGTATCGGTTATTATTATAATAATCGGGCTGATAGTCGTTTTCGGGATGAATAGAGAAATATTCCCTAACGTTTCGTTCGATATGGTGAGTGTTACCACCGTATTTCCTGGCGCGACTCCGGAAGATGTTGAAAAACTGATAACCGTTCCTATAGAAAAAGAGCTCAAGGAAGTGGATGGGTTAAAGGAGGTAAACTCGACTTCAGCGGCAAGCACTTCTCTGATATACGTAAAACTTGATCCCGACGAACCGGACAAGCAAAAGGTTATAAGGGATATACAGAGTGCGGTTGATAAGGTAAAGGATCTTCCCGCGGACATACAAGACGATCCTGAGGTCGTCGAGGTTACGAGTAAACAGTACCCGATCGTTGAGGTCTCATTGTCAGGAAAGATGAGCGAACGAAAGCTTCAGGAGTATGCTGATGCTCTTGAAGACGAAATTGAGGACATAAAAGGTGTTGCTCGCATCCAGAAAAGTGGGTACCGTGACAGGGAAGTGCAGGTCAGAGTAAACCCGGATAAGCTTGAGGAATATTACGTGTCCATGGATGAGATCGAAACTGCTCTGGCAGGTCGCAACGTGAGCCTTCCTGCGGGTAAGATTGATACGGCGACGACTGAATATAGCGTGAGGACTACCGGCGAGTTCCAGACCGCCGAAGAAGTTGAGAACGTGATCATAAGAGCGAATGATTCCGGGAACTGGCTTAAGATCAAAGATGTGGCCGAAGTAGTCGATACCTTCAAGGACGAGGATATAGTCAATAAGACGAAGGCTACGCGTTCGATAAACCTGGTTGTGTCGAAAAAAGAGTCCGGTGACGCTATATCTATAGTTGACAATATAAAGACAATCAGCGACAAATTCCTGGAGCGGATCAAAGGCGAACTTGAGATATCTTACGTGAACGATTATTCCTTTTTTGCCAGACGGCGCCTTAACGTTTTGAAGAATAACGCCTGGTTCGGTGTTATCATCGTTATAGTGATCATGCTGGTGTTTCTCCAGAAACGAGTCGCTTTATTCACGGTTCTTGGTATACCTATATCGTTTTTCGCTACGTTCATAGTAATGAATATGATGGGGATAACGATAAACATGATCAGCATGTTTGGGTTGGTGGTGGTACTTGGTATGCTTGTCGATGACGGGATCATTGTCGCGGAGAATGTGTATAGGTACATGGAGGAAGGACTGTCTCCGCAGGAGGCGGCTATAAAGGGTACTGAAGAAGTCATGGGCGCGGTATGTGCTGCGGTTTTTACTACCATAGCTGCATTTTCGCCGCTTCTATTCATGACAGGAATAATAGGGAAGTTCATATGGAATATCCCCGCAGTGGTCATCACGGCACTGCTGGCATCGCTCGGAGAAGCTCTTATAATATTGCCCAGTCACATGGCGGATTTCGTGAAGATCAGGACGGATAAAAAGGGTAAACCCATGCTTAAAAGGGAACTGCCATGGTTTAAGAAGATAGTATCTTTTTATACGAAAACAGTTAATCTAGCTATCAGGCATAAATACAGGGTGCTTATCGGGTTTATTGCGGCACTTTTCTTTAGTTTCTTTTTGGCCACTCATGTGATGAAATTCATCCTTTTTCCAAGTGCAGGTATAAACTTCTTTTTTATACGCGCTGAAGCGCCAATAGGGACGCCTCTGGAAAAGACGGAAGAGATGATGAAGCCATTGGAGAAGCTCGTTGCTGAGCTCCCGGAGGAAGAGCTGGATGCCTATGTTACGGCAATCGGCAAGATCGAGGAGGATCGACAGGATCCGTTCGCAGGGCAGGCAAGCAACCTCGCGCAGATAACGGTGTACCTTACTCCGGAGCAGGATCGTAAACGCAAGGTTGAACAGATCATTAAGGATCTTAGAAAAAAAGCGGGAAATATCAAGGGTTTCGACGATCTAAGGTTTGATATGCCGGAAGCGGGTCCGCCGGTAGGTAAACCGGTGGAAGCAAGGGTAAGGGGGGAAAATTTCGAAACGCTGGATGCTATCTCCACCGAATATATGGATTATATTAAGACCATAGACGGTGCCACGGATATTAACTGGGACCATAAACCCGGCAAGGAAGAGATTCGCGTCAAAGTTGATCGCGAGAAAGCGACTATGGCCGGTCTTTCCGTACAGCAGATAGCCAGGACCATAAGAGGGGTGTTCCAGGGCAATATAGCGACTAAGATCAAGCCCGTAAAAGCAGAAGAAGAGACCGATGTTACGGTAATGTTCGATAAAGAGAACGGCAGTTTCGATATGAACGTTTTCGATGAGGTTTTGGTCGTTAACAAATACGGGAATCTTATTCCCCTGAACAAAGTTGCTACTATCGAAAAAGTTCCTGGCAGTACGACTATCAAGCATCTGGATGGTAAACGTGTTGTTACTACCTCATGTAACGTGGATACAACCAAGGTTACCTCACTTGAAGTTAACAAGAAGCTCATGAAGAAATTTCAAGATATTTCCGAGAGGCACATAGGCTATTCTGTAAAGTATGGCGGTGAGCAGGAAGAGTCGGTTGAGTCTTTAATAAGCCTCGCCAAAGCGTTCTTTTTTGCTTTTCTGGTGGTTTATCTTATACTTGCTTCATTTTTCAAGTCGCTTATTCAACCTATGATAGTCATGCTGGCGATCCCGTTTGGGCTTATTGGTGTTATTGTAGCCTTTCTTTTGCACGGGCAGCCTTTTTCCTTTTTGGCTATTCTAGGTGTCGTGGGTTTGAATGGTATTGTTGTTAACGATTCCATTGTATTAGTAGATTTTATTAATAAACTCCGCAGAAGTGGAACAAATCGGCATGATTCGATCATCAGGGCGGGACAGATGCGGTTGCGTCCGGTAATATTGACCACTGTAACGACCGCTGGCGGTCTTTCAACAGTTGCATACGGTATTGGTGGTAAGGACCCCTTTCTTGTGCCCATGGCCATGTCGCTTTGCTGGGGTCTGGTATTCGCGACGGTTTTAACGCTTGTCATAATACCCTGCATTTACTCGATCCTAGATGACCTTACTATCAAGGTCGCACATCACACCAGTATGATAGAGCCTCGTAAGCTGGAAGAAGAAAGCGGCAGTTAAAGCCGTTTGCCAGTTGATAAGTCTAAGTCCCAGGTGTATAATACATCAGAACTCTGACGGAAGGAGGCACGTCATTCGATATCTTATCTGTACGTTGTTAACAATATCATTATTATTATTAAATCCCATAGCGGCAAAAGCCGATTTGTACACGACTGAATTCGAGAAAATAGTGCTGGATAACGGAGCGACTATTGTCTTCAACCATGTTCCGGATTCGTCACTTGTTAGTATACAGATCAGGGTGCTTTCTGGTCTTTCCAATGAGGGTGAATACGCTGGTACCGGAGTCTCTCATTTTCTCGAACATCTACTTTTTAAAGGCACTGACAATAAAGAGGCTGAACAGATACGTAAAGAGATCAAATCCATGGGTGGATTTGTTAACGGATCCACAGGGTTGGATTCGGCAGAGTACCATATAACCGTCCCGAACGAAAATTTTGAAAAAGCTTTTGATCTTTTGGTAAATATGGTAATGCAACCGGTATTTACTGATGAGCAGATGGCGACTGAAGGGGAGATTATACTCAAGGAGATTAAGCTTAACAGGGACGATCCTGCTAAGATGAGAATGAACCTGCTTTTTGCCCAGGCATACCGGGATAACGTATATAAATATCCCGTGATAGGTTATGAGGATACGTTCACTAAACTCACCAGAAAAGACGTTTTGGATTATCATGCTGCAGCGTATACTCCCGACAGGATGGTTGTGGGTATAACCGGAGGTATAGATCCTAGACGCGCTCTTATTACAGCAGCGGACAAGCTTAACGAATATAAAAGAGGGCGTCCCTGGAACGTTACGGTTCAGGAAGAACCCAGGCAGATAGACCAGCGCGGGGTAGAGTTTCCCGCTGAGGTGGGGTTGGGCTACCTTGCCATAGGATTCCATACGACGAGTGTGTATTCATCTGACTTGTACGCGGCTGACGTTCTGGCAATACTCTTGGGTGGTGGTAACGATTCCAGGCTGTACAGGAGGCTTGTTAAGGAAAAAGAGCTCCTTTATACGATCTCAAGCGTGAATTATACGCCGAGGTATCCGGGGCTTTTTATTGTCACGGGTGCGGGGGAGCCCGAGAATATGGAAGCGGCCAAAGAAGAGATATTTTCTGTTATTAATGAGCTTAAAGCAGGCAAGATTAAGAAAGAAGAAGTTGCCCGAGCAAAGACCATTGTGGTCTCGGATTATCTGCGGTCTCATGAACGTATAGAGAGTATAAATTCTTCCATGACCAGTTCGCAGCTTCTTGTTGGTGACCCGGGATTTTTTAAAAGATATGTGGACAAAATACAAGAGGTCAGTGCGGATGAGATAAACAGGATGGCTTCCAAATATTTAATAGCTGACAATTCCACTAAAGTTGCGGTTCTCCCTGAAGGCTTTAAAAAGAAAACTGAAGAAGAAGCGCAGCGGGAAGAAGTAACTGCTGTCGGGCAGGAAAAGTCAGTTACTCTTGATAACGGGCTTAAAATCATCGTTAAAAAGAGAGGGCAGCTTCCGCTTGTTTCAATAACAATGGCCGCTCCCGGCGGGCTCCGGGCCGAGACTGAAAAGAATAATGGGGTTTCCAATCTTACGGCGCTTGTGATGCTTAAAGGCACCAAGAAACGAAGCGAGAACCAGATAATACCGGTCATAGAAGAGATAGGTGGTCGCATCAATGCTTTTAGCGGCATGAATAGTATCGGTCTGTCAATGAGCTTGATGAGTCAGGACCTTGATGCGGGGCTGGATGTATTTGAGGATGTTGTCAAGAACTCTACTTTTCCGGAAGACCAGATCGAAAAACAGAAAAAGAAAGTGATTGCAGCGATACGGGAACAGGACACCGATATATTTGAGAACGGTATGCTTTATCTATTGAACGAGCTGTACGGGGATCATCCTTACGGCATGAGGATACTTGGAGAGGCGCAAACAGTGACTCCTTTAAAACGAAAGGACATCCTTTCGTTTTACGAAGAGCATTTGGTTCCTGCAAAAGCTGTCTTAACAGTCGCCGGGAACGTGGATGTGGGATACACGATGAGCGTTCTTACAAAGAAGTTCAGCAACTGGAAGGGCGAGGGAATAGGGATAAAGATGCAACCCGTAGCGCCGTTAGAAGGGATAAAAGAAAAAGACATTTCGATGTATAAGGAACAGACTCTTTTTCTGATGGGGTTTCAGGGGGTAAAGATAACAAATAAAGAGAAGTATGCGCTTGAAGTTATAAGTGCGTTTCTTTCGGGGTCCGACGGGCTTTTGTTTCATGCTGCGCGGGAAGGAGAAGGGCTTAGTTATGCTTCCGGAGCCGTTTCCGTACCCCAGGTGGATAAAGGATATTTTGTTCTTTATATCGCTACTACCGAAGACAGGCTTGAAGAAGCGGAAAAGACGGCACAAGATGTGTTGAAAGAAGTTCTTAATGGACAACTTTCGGAGGAGGATATCGTGGCCGCAAAGAACCGGCTTATTTCACAACACGCTCATTCTTTGGAAGCCAATTTGCCTGTTTCGATGACGGTTACTCTGGACGAACTTTACGGTCTAGGCGCGGATAATTACCAGAAGTATCCGTCTCAGATACGGGCAGTCAAAAAAGACGATATTGTGAACGTTGCGAAAAAAATCTTTAACCTAGGCGGATACGCAGTCGTAATAGTCCATTCCGGGCGGTGAGCCTGCTTGAGCATACCTTTTGCTTTACCAGTAGGGCGCTTTCGCTTATAATATTATACTATAATACGAATGGTGTTGTATGGTTGACCGAGGGGGTGAAGTATGGTTAGGGAACCAGCTGTATCAGGCCAGTTTTATCCGGGAAGCAAACAGCTTTTGCTTGAAGAGCTGGAGAACCTTATTCCGCAGAACCAGGAAAAGGTGGATGCTATTGGGGCAGTGGTTCCTCACGCGGGATACATGTATTCCGGTGCGATAGCTGGCGAGGTATATGCGCGCTTAACCCACAGGAAAACGTACGTGGTGATCAGTCCGAACCATACGGGTTACGGGAGCAGGTTTGCTTGTTCTTCAGAACCTTGGAAGACGCCACTAGGGAATGTTGAAGTAGATAAGGATCTTTTGGCAGCTATTATGAAAAACACTTCGCTTCTTACTGAAGATCCGTCAGCGCATCTTTACGAGCACTCAGTTGAAGTTCAGCTACCGTTCATACAACAGGTATCGCCTGATGCGAAGATATTGCCGATAACAGTACAGCGCGGGGCACCGGAACATTTGCGGGAAGTAGCTGATGCGATCGCTTTGGCTGTAAAAGAATCTGCCGGTGACGTTACTGTGATAGCTAGTAGTGACATGACTCATTACGAGTCTAGAAGCTCAGCCGAGCAAAAGGACAAACTGGCTATACAGAAGGTGCTTGATCTGGATCCGGAAGGTCTCATGGAAGTAGTTGAGGCGAGGAACATCTCAATGTGTGGATATATTCCTGTTGCACTGATGCTCCTGTACGCCCAAAAGATGGGCGCAACTAAAAGCGAGCTTATCCGGTATACCGATAGCGGCGAAGTTACCGGTGACACCGACCAGGTTGTCGGATATGCAGGGATAATAGTCTCCTGAGGAGGAATAAATGGGCTTACTCAGAAAACGAAAGATAGCGCTGGTTTTAGGAGGAGGAAGCGCAAGAGGTTTATGTAATATAGGGGTACTTAAAGTGCTGGAAAAACATTTCGGTCGCGACAATATGCCGTTCGATATCATTGTGGGTACTAGTATAGGTAGTCTTATCGGTGCGGCTTACGCGCTTGGTGTTGCTCCCGAAGAAATGGAAGAAAGATCGCTCAAGTTCACTTTACCCAGACTGGTAGATATTGGTATGCATCCTACCGGTCTTATCAAGGGCGACAAGCTTGAAAGTATTATCGTAGATATTATCGGTACCAACAAAAGGTTTGAGGATATGAAATATCCTTTTGCTCTTACGACTACGGATATCGAGACAGGTGAAGAGCTTATTCATACATCAGGGAACCTGCTCAAGTTGATACGTGCCAGTTGTTCGTGGCCGGCGATATTTTCCGCAGTGGAAGTAGATGGACGGCTTTTGGCCGACGGTGGGGTAAGGAACAGTATACCGACCAAAGCGGCCTTTAGTATGGGTGCAACATTTCTTTTAGCTGTGAATCCGGGGTTTGCCGTGAAGAATCAGAAGATAAATAGTCTTATGCAGGCAACCGTTCAAATGGTGCAGATAATGGGAGAAGAGCTGAACGCTTATCAGGCAAAGGTGGCAGATGTAATTATCAAACCCGAACTTAAAGATATCGACCAGTTCGATTTCGATAAGGGGGCGATAATCATAAAACAGGGAGAAATCGCCGCAGAAGAAGAGATGCTAAGATTCAAAAGAAAACTCTTTTTCCACCGGTAGGAAGAATTTATGAAAGCAAAGATAGCCAATCTAATACGTATTCTGATCAGTTTCGGGCTTTTAGGATTGCTCTTTTGGGTCATGAGGGATGACGTCCACAGCATGTGGCAGACGGTTATCGCTGGTGATATGAGGTTCATTGCCATAGGTCTGGTTTTCATTATGGCCAATGTGTTAATGCTCTCATACCGGTTCAAGATAATATTTTTGGGAGAAGACCTGAAGATCACGATGGGCGAAGCGTTCCAGCTTACTGTTGTGGGATATTTCTTCAATAATTTTATGCCGACAGCCGTAGGCGGAGACATAATAAAAGCTTATTACGCGGCACATGGTAGTGATGAACGATTGAAAGCGTATGCAAGCGTGTTTATGGACCGCTTCATTGGGCTTTATACGTTTCTGGTAGTGGCAGCCGTAGCATTAGTGGTGGACAGGGGAAGGTTTCACTTAGAAGCGGTAAGAACGCTTGTTTTTGTTCTTATTGTCGTAGGATTAGCTGGTTTTGTTATAGCAACGAACAGAAATATAGCGCGTTTTGTGGGACGATCTTTCAAGGGGCTTAAGATGTTCCACCTGGGTGAAAAGCTTGGTGCTTTGTATAACATAGTCCATGATTACAGGAACAGGGGCGGTGTTGTTCTCAGGTCTTTTGCGATATCAATCTTGGCCCAATCGCTTTATTTTTCGATAGTATATCTATTTTTTCGTTCGTTGGGACATAACGTAAGTCCGGGGAACATATTCCTCATAATGCCGGTAGTTACATTCGTCAGTATGATACCTTCGCTTGGAGGACTCGGTGTAAGGGAAGGGGCGTTCGTTGCGCTTTTTGCGGCTTTGACAGGCAAGGAAACTGCCTTTGCTGTCAGCCTGATGCTTCTTTTTGGTCTTTTTATTGTCAGTATCGTCGGCGGAGTCACATACCTGTGGTGGGGTATCTCCGGAGTGCGAACGAAAAAAGCGAAAGATATAATTGAAATAGAGAGAAAAGTAGAAGAGGAAGTGAACGTATAGGGGGTAATATGAAAAAGATACTAGTAATACACGGGCCGAATCTGGACCTATTGGGTAAACGGGAAACGAATATTTATGGCGACGAAACGTTGGAAAAGATCAACATAGAAATAAAAGGTCTTGCGGAAGAAAACGGGTTCGAGATTGAGTTTTACCAGTCCAATCACGAAGGTGACCTGGTGGATAAGATAGGCGCTACTGATGCTGTTGGCATAATGATAAACCCGGCTGCGTACACGCATACCAGTGTTGCGTTATGTGACGCTCTGAGCGCTAAAGAAATACCGTCAGTGGAAGTGCATCTATCGAATATTTACGCGAGAGAAGAGTTCCGGCATAAATCGCTGATTGCTCCGGTTGTTAGCGGACAGATAAGCGGGTTTGGTAAAGATAGCTACCTTTTGGGTTTGAAAGCCCTTATAGGACTGATTAATGGATAAGAAGACGTTTTTCAGGAATAGTATTTTGACAAAGTTACGGCGCAAGATAAAGGGAGCTGGGATTGACGCTATTCTTGTAACGGGTAAGGAAGATATATATTACCTTGCAGGATACTATTCGAAGGGCGCGAAGCTTCTTATTTCCGCTAAAGAGCCCCCGGTATATTTTATAGACCATATGAACGAGGAGCTTTGCCGTAATAAGCTTAAGGGGCTAAAATTGGGAGAGATAATAGCCGGGCAGGTTAACGGTAAGCTCAAGGGGTATATCAAAACCAAGAAGATCAAAAAGATCGCTATTAACGAGAAGCTGATTCCGGTCTTTGAGTATAAATTCCTCCTAGCGGGTGCGGGATTCACGTTCAAGCATGTTCCTTCTCTGCTTGAGGATATGCGTGAAGTAAAAGAGCAGCAAGAGATCGCTCTTCTAAGGAAAGCTGCTCGTCAGACGGTAAAGATTTGGAAAGAGGTCAAGAAGAACGTTGAACCGGGCATGAGTGAGAAGGAAATAGCCGATATGATAGATGTGCTGACAAAGGCTTTAGGCTATGAAAATTCGTTCCCGACCATAGCCGCAATAGGTAAGAATACCGCTTATCCGCATGCTGTAGCCGGGTCAAAGCGCTTTAAGAATGCTGATCATTTACTAGTGGATTTTGGGATACGGCGGGAAGGCTACTGTTCTGACTTGACAAGAACATACTCGAAGGGTAGAATAAACCGAAAAATTACGGATTTCAAAAAATTGGTCCGTAATGCCCACGATCATGCTATAAAAATGATCAAGCCCGGGGCGGTTATCGGTTCCGTGGCGGGGACAATAGATATATACTTTAATAATAATGGCGTGGGTGACTACGTGCTTCACGGGCTTGGCCATGGAGTGGGGCTTAATGTACATGAGAAGCCTTTACTTCACAGAGATAGCCGTGCTCGCTTCAAAAAAGGCATGGTTGTTACGGTAGAGCCGGGTCTTTACCTGCCCGGTGTCGGTGGAGTCAGAGAAGAGGATATGGTACTGGTTACCGCGAACGGATGTGAGGTGCTAACGAGATGATTAAATCAGTTAATTTAAGGCCGGGTAAGATAATAACTTTTAAAGGCGCTCTTCATGAGGTCGTCGAATATCAGCATATAAAACCGGGTAAAGGGCCTGCTTTTGTGCGTGCAAAGTTAAAGAACGTGGATAGCGGAGCTATTTTCCAGGAAACGCTCAGACCCGACGACTCGTTTGAAGAGGCTTTTATCGAACAGAAAAACATGCAGTATCTCTATAAAGACGATATGGGGTATTGTTTCATGGATGAAGAGACTTTTGAGCAGGTACATCTGTCTGAAGAGCTTCTGGGAGATAAAGCGGAATACCTTAAAGAGAACATGACGGTACTGGCCAAGGTGCATGAAGGCAGGATAATGAGTGTGGATCCTCCTATAACCGTGATCCTTGAGGTCGCGGAGACCGATCCGGGGTTTAAAGGTGATACGGTAAGCGGCGCGACAAAACCCGCGACGCTTGAGACCGGTAAGGTGGTTAAGGTGCCGTTATTCGTTGAGCAAGGGCAAAAGATCAGAGTGGATACCCGTACCGGGGAATATATAGAAAGAGCGTGAACTACAGTTCACGGTAAAAGGGAGAGGATATGAATATCAAGAAGATCAAAGAACTTGTGGAACTTATGAACGATAACGATCTAATGCAGGTCGAGATCGAAGAGGAAGGCACAAAAGTAAAACTCACCAAGAATGGCGCAGGCGCAATAGAACAGGTTGTAACGCCTGTTGCGGCTAAAGCGCCTGTTACAGCGGCGGCACCGGCAGCAGTAGAGGTAGCCGAACAACCGGCCACAGTTACCAAAGGTGGCAAAGATGTAAAATCGCCTATGGTAGGCACTTTCTACAAGTCAGCGTCACCAGACTCTGATCCTTACGTAAAGGTCGGAGACGTGGTGCAGAAAGGCGACGTGCTTTGCATCGTTGAAGCTATGAAGCTAATGAACGAGGTAAAGGCGGAGTTTGGCGGTAAGGTGCTTGAGATATGCGTAGATAACGCCGATCCTGTTGAATACGGTCAGAACCTTTTTATTATTGAACCCGCGTAACAAATATTTAAGACGAAAGTAGCATATGTTTACAAGAATATTAATAGCAAATAGAGGAGAAATAGCTCTAAGGATCATAAGGGCTTGCAAAGAGCTTGGGATAAAGACCGTAGCGGTTTATTCCGATGTGGATGCAACGTCGCTTCATGTAAGGCTCGCGGACGAAGCTGTTTGTATAGGTAAAGCGATGCCGTCTTCCAGTTACCTGAACATACCGGCAATAATCAGCGCAGCGGAGATAACCGATGTGGAAGCTGTGCATCCGGGTTACGGGTTTCTTGCCGAGGACGCTCATTTCGCGGAAATCTGTGAGTCGTGCCAGATAAAGTTCATCGGACCGACGCCTGAGAATATGCGACTGATGGGCGATAAGATGACCGCTAAAGATACCATGAAAAAAGCGGGTATTCCGGTTATCCCAGGTTCAGCCGGATTGCTTAAGACCAAGGAAGACGCCCTTAAGGAAGCCAAACGGATAGGTTACCCAGTTATCATCAAAGCGTCCGCCGGAGGCGGAGGTAAAGGAATGAGGGTATGTCACAACGATGTGCGTCTTGTGAGCGCTTTTTTGACGGCGCAAAGCGAAGCGGAAGCTGCTTTTGGTAATTCTGCTGTGTATATGGAAAAATATATCGAAGCGCCGCGTCACATAGAGTTTCAGATACTTGCCGATGAGAAAGGTAACATTGTTCATCTGGGAGAGAGAGATTGCACTATACAGCGACGTCACCAGAAACTTATTGAAGAGGCACCGTCACCGGCATTGAGCGCGGCGATGCGTAAAAAGATGGGCGAAGCGGCGGTAAAGGGTGCTAAAGCCGTTAATTATCGCGGTGCGGGAACTGTCGAATTCCTTGTTGATGGAGACGAGTTCTATTTTATGGAAATGAACACCAGGATACAAGTTGAGCATCCTGTTACCGAGATGGTGACAGGCATAGACCTTATTAAAGAACAGATAAAGGTTGCGGCCGGCCAGAAACTTTCGGTAAAGCAAGAGGACATAAACATCAAGGGGCATGCTATAGAATGCCGTATTAACGCGGAGGATCCTGATCATGATTTCCGCCCGTCACCGGGTAAGCTGGTCGCTATACATGTTCCTGGAGGGTTGGGCGTAAGGGTGGATACCCATGTTTATGCAGGATACGAGATCCCGCCGTTCTATGATTCTCTGATAGCTAAGCTTATAACATACGGCAAGGACAGAAAAGAAGCTATAACGATTATGAAAAGGGCTCTGGATGAATTTCTGGTGGAGCCGATAAAGACAACGGTCAGTTTTCATAAAAAGGTCATGATCGATTCTGATTTTCGGAAAGGGGACGTCTCGACCCATTTTGTGGAAAAGTATTTCCCGAAGGAAGAGAAATAGGATCATTAACCGTAATCCGTGATCCGCGGAGGAGACGGAGAAGGAGGATCTATGAATTTTTTCAGAAGAATTGGTATGCTGGTTTTTATGCTTATGATGCTGGGAACAGGAGCTCTACTTATACTGCTTTCTGTGAACATCGTCGCCCCCGAACAGTGGGCTGACGCTATTTCACGTATCGGCGATAGCTTTGGCACTCAGGCCGTTGCCGGAGCGGTTGGTGCGCTGTTTGTGCTGATCGGGTTAGTTGCGCCGTACAGGCAGGCTAAATCGATGAAAAGGGGCCGAGTGCTTTCTTTCCAGAATCCTGATGGCGAGGTCACTGTTTCACTTGCGGCGATCGAAGAATATATTCACAAGATAGCCAAGGGTATTCCCGGGATAAAAGAGGTTCGTTCAAAGGTGGATATTACGAAAAAAGGTATAGATGTGATCGCTGATGTTGCGCTGTCCGCGGGTTCAAACATTCCTCAGGTAACCGAGACCATACAGATGGAAGTGCGTGATAAGGTCCAAGGGATGCTCGGCATTGAAGAGAAGATCAACGTCAAGATGCATATCAAGAAGGTTATGACAAAAGGCGGGTACTCGGAAGACGCCGGTGTAGCGGATATGCCGGAAGAGGCGCATATTCCTTTCAGGGAATAACTCTTAGGAGTAACATGATAGAAACGGTAAAAAAGATACTCGAAGACAGTATCGCTGCTAAACAAGAGTTCCTTGCCGATGAGAAAAACCTCTCCGCTGTGGTACACGCGGCAGAGGTAATGATAGAAAGCATTAAAAAGGGAGGGAAAATTCTCCTTTTTGGAAACGGTGGCAGTGCGGCTGACAGCCAGCATTTTGCTGCTGAACTGGTAGTGAGGTTCGAGAAGGAGAGAAAAGGCCTTCCAGCAGTGGCGCTCACTACCGATACCTCTATTTTAACGGCGTCCGCGAATGATTACGACTATAATAAAATTTTCAGCCGGCAGATAGAAGCGCTTGCCGGAGCAGATGACGTTATTGTAGCCATATCCACCAGCGGTAATTCCCCGAACGTGCTTGAAGGTGTGAACGTTGCAAAAGAGAAAAAGTTAATCGTCGTGGCTCTTACGGGCAAAGACGGCGGCAAATTGGTGGGGGAAGCAGACGTCGCTATCGTGGCGCGTTCCGATAACACCGCAAGGGTCCAGGAAGTCCACGAGACCGTTATCCATATCATTTGTAAACTCGTTGAAGACGCGTTTGCGTGATTCTTAAATGATCAGAGGGCATATGATGGTGAAAAGCAAAATTAAGTCATGGGAAGAGCTTTCCGAGGCGATTGACCAGGAGAAAGCGTCCGGTAAAAAGATAGGGTTCACTAACGGATGTTTTGATATACTTCATCTGGGTCACGTAAGGTACCTCAAAGAGGCAAGAAATGATTGTGACTTACTGGTAGTAGGCGTAAATAGTGATGGGTCGGTAAAGAATATCAAAGGTGATGACAGGCCGTTAAATACCGAATGGGTCAGGATGGAAGTTCTTTCAGCACTTGAATGCGTAGATCTTGTGGCGATGTTCGATGAGGATACCCCTGAAGAACTCATAAAGACGATAACGCCTAACATTCTCTTTAAAGGCGGAGACTGGAAAGAGGAAGATATTGTTGGCGGTGATCACGTCAAAGCTAATGGGGGAGAAGTTAAAGTGATACCGTTTGTTGAGGGGTTCTCGACGACGGGGATCATTGAGAGGATGAAAGAAGAATAATTGTGGATAGAGGCGTATACAGGATAATAGATGCGAACTTAAATAGGGTTATGGAAGGCGTACGCGTGTGTGAGGACATCATCAGGTTCGCTTCCGATAACGAGAGACTGACGGCGAAGTTAAAGAACCTGCGGCATGAGATATTTGACTCGATAAAGGATCTCAGGAAAAAACATCTTGAAGAGCTCGTAGAAGCCCGCGATCTAAACAATGATGTAGGCAGAAAATCTAACGCATCCGAAAAGTCCAGGGAAAACCTGGTGGATCTGTTTCTTGCCAACACTCAGAGGGGAAAAGAGTCTCTTCGTGTGCTTGAGGAAGTGCTTAAGCTTTTTGATGGCGACCTGTCACAAAAATTCAAGAAGTTCCGGTTCAAACTTTATGGAATAGAGAAGTCCGCCGTGAAAGATCTGGAAACGATCAAATTATGAAAACGATAAAAATTAAAGAATCATTATTTAAAAATGCTGCTAAGCAGGAAGATGCTAGTGTAGCTGAAATCCAGAAAGGCCTTGAAAAAGGTTGGGTGGTCGTGCCTGGGAACAAGAAACGCGATCTTGTTAAACCGTGTGCAATAGGAAAAGGTATGACCACGAAAGTTAACGCTAACCTTGGGCTTTCCCCGGGACATTCAAGTATAGACAAAGAGATGAAGAAAATGGATGTTGCTTGTGAAGCCGGGGCTGATGCTCTCATGGACCTTTCTACGGGTCCTGAACTGGGGAAGCTGCGCAAGAAGATACTTTCCGAATGTCCCGTTCCCGTTGGCACGGTGCCTATATACGAGATAGCCTGTAAAGGCGGTAACTTTCTTTCCAGAAAAGAAGACGATTTTATTGATGTCCTGCGACAGCAGGCGGAAGAAGGAGTGGACTTTTTCACTATACATTCTGGAATAACCCTGGAAGCTACACGACTTGTTGAAAAGAAGCCCCGAATAATGAACATAGTGAGCAGGGGAGGAGCGCTTCTGGCTTCCTGGATGATGACTAACCAGAGAGAGAACCCATTTCTGTCGCGTTTTGACGAAGTCATAAAAATAGCTAAAGAATACGATATAACATTGAGCCTGGGAGATAGCCTGAGACCCGGAGCGATAGCGGATGCTACTGACAGGTTACAGATAGAAGAGCTTTTTGTTCTTGGTGATCAGCAGGAAGTGGCTTTTAAGGAGGGTGTGCAGGTGATGATAGAAGGTCCAGGACATGTTCCCCTTGACCAGATAGAAGCTAACGTTAAGCTGCAAAAGTCTGTGTGCCATGGCGCGCCTTTTTACGTGCTGGGGCCGCTTGTTACTGATGCGGCGCCGGGATATGACCATATCGTGGGTGCGATAGGTGGGGCTATAGCCGCATGGCACGGTGCGGATTTCCTGTGTTATGTTACGCCGGCGGAACACGTAAGTCTGCCGGTAGAAGACGACGTTAAGCAAGGGGTTATAGCTTCTAAAATAGCGGCCCATGCGGCAGATATTGCTAAAGGCATCCCTTCGGCCGCAAAGAGGGATAGACAGATATCAGAAGCGCGTGCTCAGCGTGACTGGAAGAAACAATTCGCTCTTTCGCTTGACCCACAGAGTCCGACGGAAAGACGCAGGGCGGACAAACCGAAGGAATCGGATGTTTGCAGTATGTGCGAAGATTTCTGTTCGATAAAGATTATAGAGAAAAGTTTAGCGGATCGAAAGAAATAAAATGAAACTTACCGTAATAGGATCAACAGCACTGGACAGTATAGAGACGCCTTTCGGCAAGAAGAAAGATATACTGGGTGGGTCGGCTACTTACTCTTCTATAAGCGCGTCTTTTTTTGCCCCGGTTAACCTTATAAGCGTTGTAGGCGCGGATTTTCCCCAGAAATACATCCGTCTTTTCGAGAAAAGAAGTATAGACACTACGGGCCTTGAGCAGAAAAAAGGTAAAACCTTTCGCTGGAAGGCTAAGTATCATTATGACATGAGCTATGCCGAGACTTTGGACACGAAACTCGGTGTTTTCAATGGTTTCAGGCCGGTTATACCATCCAACGTGAGCCCTAAGACAAATCTTCTTTTAGCGAATATAGATCCTGAACTTCAAAGTTATATCTTTCATCAGATAAAGCCTACGGGTCTTGTTGCGTGCGATACCATGAACCATTGGATATCAACCAGTAAGAAGGCGCTGGTGAGATTACTTAAGAAAGTGGATCTATTTTTGTTGAATGATGCTGAAGCGCGTCAGCTTTCAGGGGAGACTAATCTTTTGGAAGCGGCAAGATTTATATCCTCAAAGGGTGCGAAGATGACGGTGATCAAGAAGGGGGAGCATGGTGCACTTTTCTTTTCCAAGGGGTTGCGTTTTATGGTTCCCGCATACCTTCTTGAGACGATAAAAGACCCGACTGGGGCGGGGGATACGTTTGCCGGCGGTATGCTGGGATATCTGTCAAAGTACCCGAAGCTTACCGACAAGGTCTTGAGGCGGGCTCTTGTCTATGGCAGTATAATGGCTTCTTTTGCAGTGGAAAGATTTTCTGCAGACGGGCTATTGAAAACAAAACCTGCGGATATAAAGAAGCGGGTTAAACACTTTGAAAAGTTAACTAAATTCTAGCGAGTGTAGTACAATGGCAGTACACCAGCTTCCCAAGCTGGCTACGGGGGTTCGATTCCCCTCACTCGCTCCATCTTATTAAAAGGGCGACCATAAATGGTTGCCCTTTTTTTGTCTTGCAGCTTGTAGTGATAAATGTCCCGATGTATACTCATTCTTAATAAGGAGGATACTATGTCCGAAAATATCTGGGTAAAGTGGTGCGGGGAGTGTTTTATGTGCAGGTTCACGCGAAATTGCGAAATAAATTCAATCTGGTGTAAAATAGCCAGGGCAATGCAGAGGATTTGTCCTATTTGTATCATGGCGAATAGGGCTCTCAAAAAGAACTTTCAGGAACGAGAAAGATGAACAGCGGAGTTGATGCTTTACAAAACTTGTCGCTACCAGCCTCATTCTAAGCCGCATAATAATTTGATTAAGTAAGACCCGTTAGGGTTTCAAAAAGAAAGCCACATATGAAGTTTTAGTAGGTATACTTGATTATGTGATATGGCATTCTCTTAATTAGTACAGGAAGGAGGAAGGTATGAAGATTTTATTGGTTTTGCTAATGGCTATGGCGCTTGTGTGCGCGTATGCTGCTCCCGGTATGGCAGGAAAAGCTGACAATCCGGTAACCAACGTGGTTACAGGTTCGGTAAATACCGTGGGTAAGGCCGCAGAAGGGACGGTCAAGACAGTAGCCGCTCCTGTGGAGGCGCTGGGTGACTCCATGAAAGGCGAGGGCACCCCAGACAAAATAATAACGGGTCCTGTTGAAAAAGGTGGCGAAACAGTGTATGATGCTACGGTAAATACAGGCAAGACCGTCACTGGCCAAAAAGTGGAATGATCCGTAAGAGACGGACGTTCACAGGCCGCAGGTAGTTAACAGAGAGGAGTTGGTATGAAGAGGGCAGTTGTACTTGTTCTAGTCATAGCCTTAGTATGTGCTTACGCGATGCCCGCAGTCGCACAAGAAAAGGCGAAAGACCCGGTAGAGTATTCGGGTAACGTGGTCACCGGAACGGTGAACACGGTTGGCAAAGCCACCGAAGGCACCGCTAAGACCGCAGTAAGCCCGATAGTGGCTTTCTGGAACGCCATAACCGGCAAAGGTAAACCAGAAAATGTAGTTACCGATCCGGTTAACGAAGGCGGCAAAACGGTATACAATGCCAGCGTAAATACTGGCAAAACGGTTACCGGACAGAAACAATAACCGCTTTTAAGGTTATTAAAGAAAAACCGGGAATGCAACAGCTGCATTCCCGGTTTTTTTATGGCAACTTTTAATCATAAGGGGTATACTACAAGAGATGAAAAAAACATGGTTTAAAATATTACTGTCAGCAGGTATATTGTGCGTGTTATTCGCTCATACCGCTCATGCTATCTCCTGGCATCGCAGTTTGAACTCAGCTCTTAGAGCATCTAACAAGCAAGGGAAGCCGGTTCTTGTTGATTTCTATACTGAATGGTGTGGCTGGTGTAAGAAGATGGATAAAGATACGTATTCCCATGCTGGTGTAGAAAAAGAGGCTGTTAATTTTATTTGTGTGAAGGTAGATGGAGATAAAAACAGAGACCTTGTTCGTAAATATAATATAAAAGCTTATCCGACAACACTTTTTCTCAACGGTAAAGGGGTAGCAATAGACAGGATCCGGGGATATCTTCCTCCGGACCAGTTCCTTCCCAAGATGAAATCCATAGCGACTAGGTATAAACCTTCTGTGCAAACAAAGAAGGGCAAGACGGCGCCATCAGGATTTAACCTTTCCGGGATAATCTTTTCACAGGATGATCCTAAAGCTATAGTCAATAACAATATCGTGGGTATTGGAGATACTGTTGGCGGCGCCAAAGTCGTCGCTATCACCCAATACGGTGTCATTCTATCCGGCCAGGACGGTGAGATAGTTCTTAAGCTGGAGTAGCTTGCCAGAAGCCTCTCACTCCATTATACTTAATATGTACTTATAATAGAAAGAGGGGCTACCGAATGAAAGATATAAACGAAATTATTCCTGTCGTTATACGAGAGCTTGCAGTTTTAACGATGTTTGTCGTTTTTCTGTATGTAACGCTTCTACTGGGGATAGTGCTTTTCAAGCTCACGGGACTGGAACTTACTCGAGAACACGCCAAAACGCTTCAATTATACGTATCAGTTGGATTTTTTATCCTCTACGCTTTATGTCAGCTCAAAAGGCTCATTCAATGGGTTATGAAGGGAAGAATCCTTTGGTGATCCATTAACGGGCCGGCCTAGAGAGAACCGGCAGGTTCAGGAATGATAAAAGACGCCATTAGGTTTATTGCCAAGGAAATCATTGTCCTGGCGGGCTTTATCGCAGCATTATATGCGGTTCTTTTTCTGATATCGTTGTGGCTCAGGTCAAGCGGGATAGAACTTGTGCTGAATGATGCCGTATCGCTTGAAATAACTATTTCATGGATATTTGTTGTCCTGTACATACTTTATTTGATCGGCAGATTTATTGTATGGAATGTCAAGGGGGGATAATATGAAAAAGGTGTTATGTATTGTTCTTTCTCTCAGTGTGTTATTTTGTCTAAGCGTCGATACGACAGAAGCTGTAGGGAGTAAATGGACGAAGCTGGTCGAAACCTCCGGGGATGTTCTGTCGGAGATACAACATATGCCGGACCAGAGCGTGCCGGAAGATCTTATGAAAAAATGTGCTGCTATTGCGATATTCCCTAATACGATCTCGGCAGGCCTTGGGATTGGAGGTAAATACGGGCAGGGGATAATTATGGTCCGTAAAAAACGCGGTAAGTGGTCACCGCCGGCGATCTTTACGATAGCCGGTGGAAGTATAGGGTTCCAGATAGGAGGGCAAGCTTCTGACATAGTGCTGCTCATAATGACCGAACGAAGCGTAGAAGGTATATTGAAAGGCAAATTCAAACTGGGTGCTGACGCTGCTGTCGCAGCCGGCCCTGTTGGCCGTGATGCTCAAGCTGCTACTGACGCTCATCTTGGTGGGATATTGTCGTATTCAAGGAGCCGGGGTTTGTTCGCAGGGATAAAGTTGGAAGGAGATGTTATCACCGAGCACTGGGAAGGGAATGAAGAGCTTTACGGAAAAAAGCTCTCGGCTGAAGAGATATTAATAGAGAATAAGGCGAAGATGCCGAAATCCGCGAATGGTGTCTTAGGAATGCTGAAAAAATATAAATAGGGGCATGAAAATAAGATTAGACATTGAATAATTTAAAGGAATGCGTTAAAATACAAAAAAGTTATAACTGATCTGATGGGAGTATGTCCATGAACGGTTTTACGTTCTCTACTATAGGTGAAGCTCTAAAAAATATGGCTATAGGTGCGGTTATAGAGGCCATCAGAAAAGGCCAGAGAGTACTTATCAGTGACACTACCTTAGGGGACGGGGAGCAGGCACCCGGGTCTAGTCTGAACCCTCAGCAGAAGCTTGCTATCGCAAAACAGCTTGATAAACTCGGAGTAGATACGATAGAAGCCGGGTTTCCCGGATCCTCTGAACTGGAATATGAAGGAGTAGAGCTCGTAGCCAAGAACATAAAAAGGCCAACGATTTCCGTTCTTTCCAGATGTATGAAAAGCGATATAGATGCAGCCGTGCAGTCTCTTGAAAAAGCGAAGAACTGGGGGTTGGCGCTTTTCATAGGGACTTCTCCCAAACTTCGCCAGTTCAGCCTGGACAATAAATCCCAGGATGAAATTATCGAAACACTGACCGATGCAATCAAATACGCTAAAAAGTATACAGACAGTATTGCTTTCGGGGCGGAAGACGCCACTAGGACAGAACCTGAGTTTCTGTACAGGGTCTATGAAGCGGCTATAGATAGCGGGGCGGTTGTTATAGGGGTCCCGGATACGGTCGGGTGGCTCATTCCTGAAGAGACCGCCAGCCTCATGGAGAAGATAAAACAGAACGTTCCGAACATAAAAAAAGCGCTCATAGGAGTACATTTCCATAATGACCTTGGTTTGGCGGTAGCTAATACTCTGACGGCGATCAGGCACGGGGCGAATATAGTCCAGTGTACGATAAACGGTATCGGCGAGAGAGCCGGGAACACCTCGCTGGAAGAGTTTGTAATGGCGCTTAAGACCAGAGAAGACGTATATAACATCAAGACTAACGTAAACACCAAAGAGCTTTATGCTACAAGCAAGCTAGTAGCAGAGCATACCGGGATGCACGTGGCGCCCAACAAAGCCGTGGTTGGGGATAATGTTTTCGCGACAGAAGCGGGAATGCACCAAGTGGCACTTTTAAAGGAAAGGTCAACGTACGAGATAATCGCGCCGGAAGAGGTTGGACAACTTGACACTACGTTGTTTCTGGGTAGACATTCTGGTAAACATATGGTTTTGTATAAATTGAACGAAGCAGGTATCAAGCTAGATGATGTTAAGGACCAGAAAAAAATAGACTTAATATACCAGAAGTTCAAGGAGCTGGCTTTAACGAAAAAGAAGGTGGAAGACGAGGAGCTTATAAATATCGCAAGGGCGGTGATATAGCATGCAGGCAGCGCAGCATGTCTTTAATCCGTTAATCCCGCTGCTTTTTACGGTGGGAACCAAAAAGGAAAGGCTTACATTATGAAAAACCTTGTGACCGGTGCTTCAGGATTTATCGGTAGCCATATAGCTGAAGCTCTCAAAAAACGCGGTGTAGAAGTGATCGCGCTGGTACGTACTACCAGTAAGGTCGATTTTCTTAAAGAGATCGGCGTGGAGCTCAGGTACGGTGAGCTTAACGATCTGGATTCTTTGAAAGAAGCGCTTAAGGGAATCGACAGGATATATCATTCTGCCGCTTTAGCCGATGAATGGATCTCGCCCGAAGTAGCCCATAAAATAAACGTTGAAGGTACAAGAAACCTTCTTGAAGCTGCCAGACAGCATAACGTGGGACGGGTTGTATACGTAAGTTCACTTGCCGTTCTTGGTATGCATGATCATCATGGTACACCGGCTGATTCACCTTACCAGAAAAGCGGAGATCCTTATATAGACTCAAAGATCGATTCTGAGCAGCTGGCCCGCGATTATAACCGGGGATATGGGCTTCCCGTTACTGTAGTGCGGCCGGGTTTCGTGTTCGGCCCCAGGGATAATAAATTCATTCCGCGCGTTCTGGAAAAGATCAAAGAGAACCGGTTCATGTTCGTCGGTAGCGGCAAGAACAAGATAAATGCTGTCTATATAGAGAACCTTACCGATGCAATACTGCGGGCAGGCGATTCCGACAAAGCCATGGGGCAAGTTTATAACGTTACGAATGACAGTGGGATGGATATACAAACTTTCATATATAAAGTGTCCGATGTGTGGGGTATTGATAGACCCGTTAAACATATACCGAAAGCGATTGCGTTTTTTATGTGTCAGTTGCTTGAAGGATGGGCGAGGATGACACATTCGGACAAACCGCCATACATAACGAAGACCAGGATCAAGCTTCTTACCCTGAACCTTGATTTTGATATCGATAAGACTAGAAAAGAACTGGGGTATGAACCGCTGGTTAATATTGAAGATGGCCTGAAAAGAACAAGGAACTGGATGGATGCCCGGTGAGTTGAAGAACTACAGAGCAGCTGATGGTACGGACATCTACTATCGCCAATGGAATAGTGACAGCGATAGAGGGGTGATTGTCTATCTGCACGGTATAAAGAGCCATACGGGATGGTTTGCTGATACTGCTGATAAGCTTAATCAGCGCGGGTTCACGATCTATGCTCTTGAAAGAAGGGGTTCCGGTGTTAATAAGACAGATCGTGGCTATGTTGAGAACTATAATGTGCTTATCGATGATTTGAAAGGAGCACTGGAACTGGTAAAGAAAGAGAATCCTGGCAAGAAAGTCTATCTGATGGGTTTATGCTGGGGCGGAAAACTTGCTGTTGCGTTTGCTAGCCTTTGGCAGGATATGATAGACGGGCTGATACTCGTCACCCCGGCGATAAAGGCCAGAGTGGATCTTACCTTTCCACAGAAACTGGACGTTTTGGTAAGCAATTTCATACGTCCCCGAAAGCTTTTCAATATCCCTATAGAAGATGAACTTTTTACGAAGAACCCGAAATATCTCGAATTTATCAAAAGCGACCAGCTGAAACTCACGAAAGCTACAGCGAGGTTCTTTTTTGAGACCGCTATGCTGGATATGTACAATAACGGGGCAGCACCAAAGATAACTGTGCCGATTCTTTTGCTTCTTGCCGGGAACGATCTTGTGGTGAATACGGTAGAGGTACGAAGATGGTTCGGCAAAACAAGCACTAATGATAAAACATTAAAGATCTACGAGGGGTCATGCCACAGTTTAGAGTTCGAGGATGAGGCAAAAGATCTTGTGGAGGATATCACTGGGTGGGCGGATGAGCACAAGGGTTAAGAAGATAGACATACTGGAAGTTGAACTTCCGTTCAAAAGGGCTTTTAAACACGCACAGCATGAGAGAAAAAGCTCTGGTTCGGTTTTTGTTAGGATACATCTTGAGGATGGTACAACGGGGTACGGAGAAGCTCTTCCCAGAGAATATGTAACTGGTGAAGACCCCTCTATGGTGAGCAAGAAGCTTCTTAACGGATCTTTGACGGGTCTTGTGAGGGTTGAGTTTTTATCTTTAGAGGACGCCGCGGATTTTATGCGCGGGAAGGAAGATCTTGATGGACCTGCCAGGTGTGCGGTAGAACTTGCCCTATTGGATGCTGTCGGAAAGTGTTATGGCGAATCGGTTCGGTTGGTCTTGGGAGACAATGTCGCCAGCGAAGTTTATTACAGCGGTGTTATTTCCGCAGGAAGCACAGCTTCGGCTGCTATGGACGCACTAAAGTTCAAGTTGTACGGGTTCGGTCAGGTGAAAGTAAAAGTAGGTCTTAAGGACGATATCGAGAGACTTCGTGCGATCAGAGGTATACTGGGAGCTAATGTGGATCTCAGGGTAGACGCTAATTGCGCGTGGAGTGAAGATGAAGCAATAGACAGAATAGCAAAGCTGAGGCAGTTTGGTGTAAGTGCGGTAGAACAGCCCGTAAGAGCTACAGATATCAAGGGTCTCAAGAAAGTGACTGGATCTGTTGCGGAACGGATCATAGCTGACGAATCGATATGTACCATAGACGATGCTCGGGAGCTGGCTGCGGAAAAAGCTTGTAACATGTTTAATATTCGCCTGTCAAAATGTGGTGGCCTCCTCAACGCGCTTGAGATAGTCCGTATTGCCCGAGAGAACTCCATCAGTTACCAATTAGGTTGTCAGGTAGGCGAATCCGGCGTCCTTTCAGCGGCTGGGAGACATTTCGCGTGTTGCGTGGAGGACATAGAATATTTCGAAGGCTCCTACGGCAGGCATCTTCTGAAGGAAGACGTAACAAAAGAGGATACGACCTTTGGCCGTAAAGGAAGGGCGGTTTCTTTAGATGGTCCCGGGCTGGGAGTCAGTGTCGCAGATAATGTGCTTGAAAAGTATGCTGTTAGAATCTCAACTATAGAATAGCTAAGAGGTGAACTAGCATGAATATACTTTATTATACGTTGAAGATTTTGGTACCCAAGGTATTGATGTTCGAAGAAACTACTAAAGATCCCATGAAGTCGCAGGAGAAAGTGCTTTTTGAGTATCTTAAACGTAACAAGCATACTGAGTACGGAGGCAGGCACAATTTTGCCGGAATCAAATCTATAGAGGATTACCGCAAGAACGTTCCTTTGAACGACTATCTTTCACTTGAGCAGTATATCGAAAAGATGAAAAAAGGCGAGGATAACATACTTACTGTAGATAAGCCTATACTTTTCGGGACAACGAGCGGGACAACCGGTCGCCAGAAATACATCCCCGTAACGGAATATTCGCGTGTAAAGAAAATAGATCTTATGGATCTGTGGGTGTATTACATATCTAAGGATCATCCCGATATATTTGATGGTAAGATACTGGCAATAGTAAGTCCGGAAGTCGAGGGTTACACTGAGTCAGGTGTCGCTTACGGAGCGGAGTCGGGTCATGGTTACAGGAACATGACAGACGTTGTAAAGTCCCTATATGTTCTGCCGTACGAAGTACTCGACATAAAAGATTACGACTCTAAATATTATTGCATATTACGTCTGGCGTTAATGGAGAAAGTGACAACCATTGCCAGTATGAATCCGAGTACAATAGTGCTTTTATGTCAGAAACTTAACGAGTTGAAAGATGACCTTATCAAGGATATCGATAACGGTACTTTAAAAGAGGATCTTAAGATTTCCAGTGAGCTGCGCGCAATGCTGGAAGAACGGCTAGAACCGGCCCCAGAAAGGGCAGTGGAATTAAGGCTTATTTTTTGTGAGAAGAAAGAGCTTTTGCCGAAAGAGGTGTGGCCGAAGATACAGCTTATTGAGTGTTGGAAGGGTGGTACCGTAGGTGTTTATTTAAAAGAGTTCCCCAAATATTTTGGTGAGGTGCCAATAAGGGATTTTGGTTACCTGGCTAGTGAATTGAGAGGATCGGTCCCCATAACTGATGAAGGCGCGGGAGGGATACTGGCGATAAATTCGAATTTTTACGAATTCATCCCTAAAGAGGATATGGGCAAAAGGGAGAAGAGGGTGCTACTTTGCGATCAGCTAAAAGAAGGCGAAGAATACTTTATAATAATTACGACTCCTGCCGGTCTTTACAGATATAACATTGATGATATCGTCCGGGTCACGGGCTTTTTTAATAAAACGCCCGTAATAGAGTTCGTGCAGAAAGGTCTTAATGTTACCTCAGTTACAGGAGAAAAACTTTACGAATCTCAGGTTTGTGAAGCCGTACATAAAGCGGTGGATCATCTTGATGTGCCGATAAAGTTTTTTACCGCATGCGTGCAGAGCGGTAGCCCTTTTTGTTATCAATTTCTCGTGGAATTCATGCAGAACCCACCGTCCCAGAAAAAAGAAGAGTTCATAAAGTTTGTGGATGAGGAGCTGTGTCGGTTGAACTGTGAGTATGAAACAAAGAGGAAATCACAAAGACTGTCCCATCCGGTGCTTAAAGTCGTAAAGAACGGAGAGTTTGATAAGTACCGTAAAAAGAGGGTAGATGAAGGCGCTCATGATGGCCAGTTCAAGATATGTGAGCTGACCTGTTCTATGGATTTTCACGAACATTTCGATATTGAAGAGCATATTACTATCGATTAAATAATATATATCGTTTTTTTTTTTTTTTTTTGAGTCCCCTTGATTAGCGTCAAGGGGATTTTTTTGCAATTTTCTAAAAGGGTAGTATACTAATAATGTGTTATTTCTAGCGCCTAAACATAAGGACTGCATATGAAAAGAAAAGGAACTTTTTTCTATCTTCTACTAAGTCTTTTATTTATTCTTCTTGCTTATCCTACCTTCGAAAAGGCCTTATGGGCTGGAAAACTGTTAGCGATATTCTTTACCTTTGGTCTTGTTGCAGGAGTATATGCAGTAAGTGGCGAACACAAGATAAAATTCAGAATATCGCTTTTTCTGGCAATTCCGACCATTTTATTTCTCTGGACTGATCAGTTTACTCCCCAAGATCGCAGCTGGAGCTTCTATCTTGATATTGTGGCAGAAGCATTTATAGTGATGTTTACGTTCTATACGGCTGTTTGCATTCTTTTGCATCTAATGAGAGCAAAAAGAGTAACCGCTGATATTCTAGCGGGAGCGGCTTGCACATACCTTCTTTTTGGCATCAGCTGGGGGATACTTTATTCGATGATCGAGTTGGTGGTGCCCGGGTCGTTTATTGCTTCTGATCATTTGATGCCTCTGTCTTCACAAAACTGGCCGATTTTCAATTATTACAGCTTTAGTACCCTTACAACTCTTGGATATGGGGACATAACTCCCGTTACTTTACGTGCCCAATCTTTAGCAATTCTTGAAGCTGTTACAGGTGTTTTATTTACGGCACTTCTAGTGTCCCGACTCGTCGGTATGTATTTGTACCAATTGAAGGAAGAAAATAACGTAAATGGCAGGGAAAAAGGTATACAAAGCGATCGTTGATGCGGTAAAGAAAGGCAAGCTCAAGGAGCCTTTTTCGGAGGACGATTTTCGCGAAGCGTGTCCCGGGTTCGGTGATGGAACCTATTATGCCTATCTTTATAAACACAGAGCTGGCAATCCGGGTGGATACGAGGCGTTTTTTAAGCTTGTATCCACCCGTACTTTTAAGCTGGTAAGACCGATTAAAAAGAACCAGTTTCCTAAAAATTTATAATAAGAATATTGAGTATCCCGCCAAAGCATCTTTAAAAGGGTAGGGGTGAGTAAGTTCCTTTCTCACGTTCTTCGGCATGATCCTGAAAAAAGCGGACTAAAGCCTAGCGAAGAAGGATTCGTGCATTTTAATGATGCGATAAGTGTTCTCAAGCGCAGGTTTAAAGGATTTCTGATGAAGAGATTTTAAGCTTTTTGATTTATCTATTAATGATTATACGGTCAAACGCAAAAAATCCAAAGCAGATGTACGGAAATTTAACGAGGAAAGGTTGCCGCGAAGAGCAGAACAGTTTTCAGGTCATTTTTCCGACACGCTACAAAGCCTTATTTTCAAGGGTTTTAGCTTCTCCTAATTTGAATGACGTAAGGTGCTTTAATGTCAAGGAATATTTCTGCCCCTTGGGCTTACAATACGGAAAAAATCTTTTTTCCGTTGTTGACAATAAAATACAAAAATATATAATATTCTTCGCGATCAGTAATTATATAGTTGTTTATTTTATATAGATTTTTTATAAGCGGGAGAGAGGATAGTGTTTTTGTGATTCTCTCGACCGTTTCAATTCATCTTCATTATATAGAACGTTATGTTCATAGAACCAGTTTTTGGTAAAAAATTTTTCGGACGAGAAGAAGTCCTTGCAACTCTTCATAAGAGGGTTACGGCATTAAAGGGAGGGTATAGGCAGAACCTTGCACTTACCGGACCGATGCTTGCGGGCAAATCTTCCGTTCTGCGTCATTTCCTGATGAACGTCAAGGATTCCGACGTGATACCTCTCTATATCGAGATGGGGGAAGAAGACTTCAATAATTTCTGCACCCGTTTCATGGCGTCTCTTCTTTACAGGTACCTGAAATCAAAAGGGGAAAAAGCCGAAGGAGATTTCAAAGAGCTTAAAAAGGTGTGCCGGCCACAGATACCTCAGACCATGAGTTGCGTTGATCAAGTATGCAAAGCGCTTAAACAGCGCAAAGATAACGACGCGTATGAAACTCTTCTCGAAATTACTTCTACTTTCAAGACAGAGACCGGGAAGAGCTGCATAGTTATTCTGGATGAGTTTCATAACCTATCGAATTTTTCGCTTAAAAGGCCCTTTCAGACCTTTGGAAAGTTCATAATGGTTCAGAAGAGCACTATGTACATAGTGTCCAGTTCCCAGAAATCTCTTTTGAAAGAGATCCTTTCCAATAAACTATCGCTTCTTTTTGGGAATTTCGAAGTGATAGAGGTTAATGGATTTGATAACCAGACGGCCCGTTCTTTCATCTCGGACAAGATTGAGAATGCCGATTCTTGTGAGAATATACGCAACTATCTTATACAGATTTCCCAAGGCAGTCCATTTTACCTGGAAACTTTGGCAGGCAGGTTCTCGGAACTTGTAAAAAATTGCCGCGAAAAAAGTGACGCGAAAGAATGTCTCTTGGATGCCTTTGCAGATCTTCTTTATGAATCCAGTGGGCTACTTAACCAGTATTTCGAGAACAGTGTGAACTTTTTTCTGGAGAAGAGGTCCCGGAAAAAGTTCATACCCATACTTATTTCGTTGGCTAGAGGTAACAGCACGATAAAGGCTATACAGGAGGACTTGGGCAAGACGGATAAAGATCTGGGGCAAAAGCTCCAGAAACTCCAGGATATGGATCTGGTGCATAATAGCGGTATTTTCTACAAGATAGCCGACAAACTTTTTGAGTACTGGCTTAAGTGCGTTTACAGCATGAAAACCCGCACTATGATAGACGACATGGATATCAAGTATCTGGAGTTTAAGCGCATGTTCGAGGAAGATTACCAGAAATATTGTGAGTTCAACTCCAAGAGCATCGTAGACGTTATTTCGGATCTATTCAGCAGTTTCGGCGGCGAAAAGGTACAGATCAGCATGAACGACCGGAAAATGCCTCGGTTTGAGAAAGTAGAAGTTAGCCCATTCGGTGAGAATGTGTTCCAAATAACAGGCAGCGTGAAGAACAAGAAATGGATCTGTCACGTTAAAACAGGCGATATCACCGAAGAATACGACATCTGTAATCTTTGGGATCTTAAGTCCCAAAAAGATAAGGATAAGATAGCAAGAAAGATCTTCATTCCGCTTAAAGGCATAGAACAAAATGCGTTCCTTCTGGCCAAAGAACAGAATATCTGGGTTTGGGACACGCAGCAACTTAATAAGATACTCCGTTTGTTCGGAAAATTCGAGCTGGTATTATGAAAATTGGCGTTATAGCCGATACACATATTCCTGTTTCTGCCAGGAAGCTTCCTCAAAAAGTCTATGATTATTTCAAGGATTGTGACCTGATTATTCATGCCGGGGATCTTGTCGATATGTCTGTGATAGAAGAGCTTGAAAAGCTGGCAGAGACAAAAGCGGTCAAGGGCAATATGGATGGTTATGAAATCAGCCAAAAACTTCCCGATGAGCTTTTGATAGAAGCGGCAGGAAAGAAGATAGGGGTTATTCACGGCAGAGGCCCGGGATTCAAGGTCCAGCAGATGGCGAAAGAATCTTTCGGAAATAAGGTCGACATCATTATCTTCGGACATTCCCATACCCCGGTCAACGAAAAAAAAGACGGTATTCTTTTCTTTAATCCAGGCAGTCCGACCGATACAGTGTTTTCTCCATATCGTTCTTTTGGTATTATTGAGATCGAGGGTGACGATATCCGGGCGGAGATTATAAAAATAGACGATTAATTTTACGGACATATGGTTTGGCTTGAATTTATATTATGCGGATCATTTCTGACATTCTTTGCATATAACCTTTGCAAGGAAGGCGTCATTCTCTCCGAAAAGACTAATATCGAAAAGGGCATTATAGGCATGCTCTTTCTTGCTATAGCTACATCTTTCCCTGAAATAGTAACAGCGTCTGCGGCGATATTCTCCCTTGGCCGGATAGGTCTGGGTTACGGTGATATCATGGGTTCTGTCATAGTGAACCTGATGATACTGGTGTTTCTCGATTATTACGTGGGAAGGGGAAGGATTCTTCTCAAGGTTTCTCCGGTGAATAAGGTAACGGGCCTTTTTGTGTTAGTTGCGGGCGTACTGATTCTGGGAGCGTCTCTAGTGCGTTTAGCCGGAGTTAACTTACCGGTTATAGGCGTGTTTGGTATTGAGAACATAGCCGTAATATTAGTTTATGTAGCAGCGCTTGGAATAATAAGAAAAAGTGGCACGAAAGAAGAGCACGAGATCTATCCTGGAGTCAAAGAACCCTTCTGGCAGATCTGGGGTAAGTTCATTTTCTTCCTTGTCATTGTTATGTTCTTAGGTGTGTGGATGGCCAAGTCGGGTGAAAAGATCGTTGTGGAGACGGGGCTTTCCCAGACTTTTACCGGTACGCTGCTTTTGGGGTTCGCAACGTCGCTACCTGAGATAATCGTTTCTTTCGCTGCTATTAGAGCTTCGTCGATTGATATGGCCGTCGGCAACATCCTAGGCAGTAATCTGTTTGATCTGTGTATAGTGCCTTTTTTGGATCTATTGACCAAGAAGCCTATTCTCGGTGTTTTGACGACTGGGCAGGTAGTAGCTACTGCTTTAGTAGTCTTTCTTTGCGGTATAACCGTGGCTGGATTATACGTCAGAAAAGATACATCGCGCCGGATAAACTGGGACACCGGACTGATTTTTATTGTAGGTTTCCTGGGCTTTGTGATATTATACTTTGTACAATAATTAATAGTTTATCCGTTTAAAATGTGCCCAAAATGACAAACGCGATCCTGACACGAGAAGAGATCGAAAAAAGAGAACACGAATGGCTTGCGCCGTACGCTATGAAGAGTTCTGAATCTTGCGGTCGGCACCATGACGAAAAAGAGCATCCCTACCGTACTGTCTACCAGCGAGACAAGGACAGGATCATCTATTCCACAGCGTTCCGCAGACTTGAATACAAAACACAAGTTTTTGTTAACCATGAAGGCGATTATTACAGGACCCGGCTTACACATACGCTTGAAGTAGCCCAGATCGCAAGGACTTTCGCCAGGGCGCTTCGTCTTAACGAGGACCTTGTCGAAGCGCTGGCTCTTGCTCACGATCTTGGACACACGCCGTTCGGTCATGCGGGAGAGGATACGCTGAATGAACTGTTAAAAGACCATGGTGGGTTCGATCATAATACGCATGGGCTCAGGGTGGTGGACGTTCTTGAGGAAAGGTACCCACAGTTTTCCGGCTTGAACCTTACCCAGGAAGTGCGTAGAGGTATAATCCGGCATTCTACTCCCTTCGACAAAAAAAGATCATGCGATATGAACATAGAAGGTCCCTGGCTTATGGAGATACAGGTAGTGGATATAGCCGACGAAATAGCTTATGATAATCACGATCTGGATGACGGGCTTAAAAGCGGTCTTTTAAACGAGGATGATCTAGCAGGCTTAGTACTCTGGAACGAGGCAGTCTCAAACGTTAAGACGCGCGGTGAAGGGCTTGCTGAACAGACAAAGCGGGCCCAGATAGTAAGGCACCTTATCAATTTGCAGGTATCCGACGTTATTAACAGTACACTTGAGCGGATCCAGTCGCTTGGTATCGGAAGCGTTGACGATATCGAAAAACATACGGGAAAAGTGGTAGATTTTTCTAAAGAGATGTCCGTGAAAAGGGCACCCTACAGGACTACGCTGCTTAACAAACTCTACAGGAATTTCAGGGTAGTAAGGATGTCCAACAAAGCGTCCCGGTTTTTGAGGGCTTTGTTCAATACGTATTGCGATAATCCGCAACAGCTGCCGCCGCAAGCTTTGGAAAAGGTAGACGAGATCGGGAAGTATCATGTTATCCGCGATTATATGGCCGGGATGACCGACAGGTATGCGCTGGACCAGTATAAGAAATTTTTCGAACCGTACGAAAGAGTATAGCTGAATATGGAAAAGTTGTATTTGAAATTAAAAGAGAACTGGGATCTTAGGCAGGAGATAGCAGCTTTCAGCAAACATCTCAAGAACCCCGTATGGACTATCCTGCCGGTTTTTTCAGGTGGCACGAACGAGCTAAAAAATACAGATCTTGGAAAAAGCGTTAAAGCCGCCGTAGCAGACGCTAAAAAAATTCCGGACGAGCTTACTAATATACTTAAGTCCATTAAAAAGGCGAAAAATGATAAAGTGCTGGAACGGTTCCGGTATGGCAGGATGCATGGGCTGTGCTACCCTTTGATGGCAGATGAAGAGGTGATAGGGTTTATTATCCTGGCGGGACTTAAAAAGCCCATGTCCGCGGATCTTGAAGGGATCTTTACGGCATTTACCGATGCTGTTATACGGGAAAGCCAGAAAGAGATCGAACTTGAAGAGATAAACAAGACTATAAGGCCCAGGGCCGTTGCTCTTTCAACGGTTCATACCGTTCACAGGCTTATGTCCTCGACGCTGGACATAAACGAGCTTCTGCCGAGGATAGCCAGGCTTTCGTTACAGGTGATACGGTCCAACCGCTGTTCGATAAAGCTGGTGGACAAGACCCGGAAAGTGCTTCTTCCTGTTGCTACCATTGACCTCAGGAAAGAGAAGACTAAGCTTAAAAAAGTGATTATTGGTCGTTACGCCCCAGGTAAAGCCGTTAAGGAAGGGATGTCTGTGCGTTCGACACGGTACCTGGCCACTCCCATGATCGATGAAGACGTCATCGGCGCAATAACGCTCTATGATAAGATCGACGGCAAGGAATTTACCCCTTTTGATGAAGAGATCATGAAGACTCTTGGTGAGCAGGCGGCGATCGCTATCACGAACGCACAGCTTTTCCGCGAGCAGGAAGAACTTACGCTGAGCAGCATTCGGTGTATAGCTCATCTTATGGAATCCCGGACGCATGGCACGCATAGAGCGGAAGGCTCGTTCCTCAAACTGATAAACATTATCGGCCGGAAATATAATATGAACGAGCTGGAGATCAAGATGCTTCAGTATGCCGCTATGCTTCACGATGCCGGGCAGATAAGTATTCCAGAAAAAGTGCTTATGAAACGAGGGGAACTTACGGGTAAAGAGCTGGACATCATAAAGAAACATCCTTCCAGGGGAGCTAATATCTTGGCAAAGTTTAAGCCACTTAAACCCATAGTTCCGATAATCCTGTATCATCATGAGAATTATGACGGGACGGGGTACCCCAAGGGTTTGAAGGGTGAAGAGATACCTTTATCCGCACGGATACTTGCAGTTGTAAGCGCTTTTGAAGCGATGATAACAAAAAAACCTTATCGCAGAGCTCTTTCGATAGGTTCGGCAGTGAGGGAAGTGAAAAGAAACTCAGGCACACAGTTCGATCCTGGTATCGTAGAAGTTTTTGGCGATGCCATAAAAAGAAAAGACGTGAAAAAGCTCCTGGAAAAAGAGCTTGGGAAAACGCAATGGAAACAAGATTAAAAAATCTATTAGATAAGAAGCTGTACAGGGATATCCTTACCTTTTTCTACAAGAACCAGACGAGTGTTGATAGTGTCGGTGGAATATCGACCTGGGTCGGTGACAGCCGCGAAAACGTACACTCTGCTCTTGATAAACTTGTCAAAATGGGAGTCCTTAACGAGGACAGCCAAGGTGTTACTAAAGGATATTGCTACACGCGTGACGAAGAGATAATGGACATCATTGAGGAATTGATGCAGGATGCCAAGAGTTAGTATTTCAAAAGGATCCATATCTTTTCGCGTGCTTATCGTCCCAACCATTCTTATAGTCCTCGGAACGATTATTTTCTTGAACATTAACGGTCTTGCCACGTTCTGTGTAAATAAGCTGACCGATTACACGTTGACGTACGATAAATGGTCAGGCAACTTATTGACAAACAGTGAAATACATAACATAAGGGTGGAATCGGGGAAGGACAAACTCCTTATCAGCGCAAAAGACGTATTCCTTGATTTCAGGTTAAAGGATTCTCTCAAGGACATGAATATAGTGGTGGGGTGCAAGTTGCAGGATGTTGCCTTCGGGTCCATAACTGAAACTAGCAAAGAAGTGTCTGAAGAGGAAGGGGACATAGGAGATTCGCTTTCAGGCGCGCTGACAGATCCTTTCGGTCCAGGACAAAGATATAGCAAAATTACCTTCATATTACTGCTTGAGTGGGACAAAGTAACGCTATATGATTTCCAGGCGTATTCAAAGGAAATCGAGATCAAGGCAAAAGAATTCACATCTACCCTGAGATAAATCATTTACCTGCCAAAAATACTTGCCCAGAAAGCTAAAATCAGTATAATACTACTCTTGCTATTTAACAGTAATATGCTAGAATATAAGCCCAAATGACCGATAAAGAGTTTCAAAAGGATTTTTTTGGAGACCGGAAATACGAAGAGAAAGCAAGAATACCGCTTTTAACTAGGCGGTACCCGGATCGTATTTTCCTGCCTCATCTGAAGATACCGGTTGAATATGCCGTTATTATTTCTATTGCTGTATTAGTGCTAGTAATAATCGCGTATGCTGCCGGGGTTGAAAGAGGTAAAAGGGTTGGTTCTGTTACGACGGTAGAGGAAAGTTTTCAGGCTGAAACTGTTGCGGTAAAGCCCGCCGAGAGTGAAGCTATAGTGAGTGAAGAGGCTGTTGCAGTTACAGAGCCTGAGGAAGCCGTAGTGGAAGAAGCTCCAAAGCAGGGAACCGTTAAAGAAGTTGTTAAGATACCGGAGGGCCCTGTTGGCAAATATGTGATACAGCTGGCTTCTTTCAAGAATCTGGACTCAGCGGAAGAGGAAATAGAGAAATTGGAAAAGAACGGTATCCCGGCTGATGTGACCAAAAAGGGAGCCTGGTATCAGGTGTACGCTTCCGGATATACGACCATTGAAAGCGCTAAAAGAGCGAAAAAGCTACTCAGCGCTGATTACGAAGATTGTTATATAAGACGGTTAAAATAGGAGGAATTTAGATGTCACAACATTCAAGTTTAAAAGGCGGCAAGGGCGAAGGCGTGTTTCGTTCGGTCTTGAAACGTTACGAAAAGATAAAGGAATTGTCCGGAAAGGATAAATGGGACGAGGAGAAAGATTCCATTTACGGATTGCCTAAGGTCAGACGTATCAAGTTCAAGGTCAAAAAGGCCAAGGGTCCTGATGAAGAGAAACTGGAAGGCGCAGCACCCGCAGAAGGCGCAGCATCCGCAGAAGGTGCGGCTGCTAAAAAAGCACCTGCGGCTGGAGCGGGCAAGAAAGACGCTAAAAAATAAAGAGGGGTTGGGATGGTATCTTTTGAAGATTTCAAGAAACTTGATCTTCGTGTTGCTAAGGTAACGGAAGTTAAGGAACATCCTAACGCTGATAAGTTATACGTGCTGCAGATAGATACCGGATGTGAGACGAAGCAGATAGTTGCGGGTATACGCGCACAATATTCTCCGGATGAGCTGGTCGGTAAAAAGATAATCGTGATCAATAATCTTGAACCGGCTACCTTAAGAGGGGAAGAATCTAGCGGGATGCTTCTTGCTGCTAATGATGAAGGGAACCCGATTATACTTGTACCCGAGCGGGATGTTCCTGAAGGATCCCCGGTATCTTAAGTGCATAGAACGGAATAAGCAAAATATAAAAGAAGCAGAGAGTTAACAATCTCTGCTTCTTTGTTTTTAAAACGGGAGATGTAATGGCTAAAGGTGTTACCACCGAACAAATGGCTGAAATTGACAGGAAAGCCCAAGAAGAGTACGGTATTGCCCAAGTGGATCTAATGGAAAATGCCGGCCGGTCAGTAGCAGAAGAAATCCTTTCCGATTTTGGATCACTCAGAGAGGAGAAAGTAGCTGTTCTCTGTGGCAAGGGTAATAACGGTGGTGACGGGTTTGTCATAGCCAGACATCTTGCGGAGAAGGAACCGCAGTGCCTAGGAGTGTATATCACTGATCCCGAAGGCGTCAGGAAGGGATCAGCGCTGGACAACCTACAGCTAATACGCGGAAAGAAGATCGATATACGGTCTATGAACGAATTTGTTCAAGAAGAGGAAAGTTTTACTTTAGTCATCGATGCTATCTTCGGTACTGGGTTCAAGGGTGAATTGACTGAAGAACTGAAGCGTATAGCTAAAAAGGTCACTTCTTCATCCGCAAGGGTATACGCTGTTGATATCCCTTCCGGGCTGAACTCTACGACAGGCAAGGCCTCGGAAAGCTCTTTTAAGGCGGATAAGACCGTAACTTTTGGGCTGCCAAAAACCGGTTTCTATCTGGAGGATGGGCCCGCGTTATGTGGCCAGATCATAGTCAAAGATATCGGGTTCCCCAAGGTTCTTCTTGAAGAGTACCTGTGATTTTTGCCTTTTCCAGTTTTATATGTTATATTTGACGGTATTATGAAGAGAATAAAACTTAATTTAGGAGAAAAAAGCTACAATATTCTTATCGGATCGGGGAGTATCACGGAACTATCCAATCTGGTAAAATCCATGAAGTTTACTGGCCCTGTGGTCGTAGTGACCGATAATACGGTAAAGACCAAGACAGCCCGGCGGATCGCACCGGTACTCAAGAAACTTAAGAATGAGCTTATCCAGGTATCGGTACCGGCTTCAGAGAGGTCTAAATCCGTATCAGTATTCCGTGATGCGATCCAGAGAATAAGCAAAAAGACAAAGACGCACCGGCCGCTGATCGTAGCTCTTGGCGGAGGTGTTGTAGGCGACCTGGCAGGGTTCATCGCAGCTACTTACAGAAGAGGCGTACCTCTTATACAGGTGCCGACGACTTTACTGGCTCAGGTAGATTCTTCCATTGGGGGTAAAGTCGGTATTGACCTGCCGCAAGCCAAGAACCTCGTAGGTGCTTTTTACCAGCCCAAAGCCGTGCTCATGGACCCGGATTTTCTGGCGTCACTTCCCAAAAGACAGGTTCGTAATGGTATGGCCGAGATAATAAAATACGGGATTATAAGCAGCCCAAGCCTTTTTGAATTTCTTGAGAACAATATGCAGGCTATTATTTCTCTGAAAAGAAAACCGCTTGAAAAGGTCATCTCAGAATGTGCTTCCATAAAAGCGCGTGTTGTTGAGAAAGACGAATATGACTGTAAGGATGTTAGGATAGCGCTTAATTTTGGGCATACTATGGGTCATGCTATTGAAGCAGCTTCAGAATATTCTAAACTTTACAATCATGGTGAATCCATCTCTGTCGGTATGCTGCTTGCTAGTGAGATCGCGGTGATGCTGGAGATGCTCAAGGAAAAGGATCTTAACCAGATCAAAGCCCTGATCAAGAAAGCAGGTCTACCGGTTAGCGTGAAAGGTGTTCCGATCGGAGAAATCCTAAAGTCTTTCAAATACGATAAGAAATTTACCAAAGGCGGGAACCGGTTTGTCCTCCCGCGCAAGATAGGTACCGTAGCAGTGGTCGAGGATATACCCGACCTATTGGTAAAGACCGTCCTGAAAAAATATGTCAGCTAAGAAAATCACTACCATAAGCGTCAAGTCTTCCAGAAAAGACCAGATAGTAGATATTACCGGTGAGGTGTCGGACATCGTACGGCAAAGCGGTGTCACTTCTGGCGTGTGCATAGTTTACGTGCCGCATACGACAGCGGGCGTTACTATAAACGAGAATGCCGATCCTGACGTTAAATCGGATTTTCTTATGGGTTTAAGCGAAATCGTTCCCTCGAATCTTGGGTACAGCCACGCTGAAGGCAATTCTCCCGCACATATTAAAGCGTCTTTGACGGGTATCTCCGCGAACATGATGGTTGATAACGGTACGCTTGTTCTGGGTACATGGCAGGGGATATATTTCTGTGAATATGACGGTCCCAGATCGAGAAAGGTTCATGTAAAAGTAATAGAAGGATAAAACATGAGAGAACACACAATAGAACACAGGGTAACTTATAAAGAGACCGACCAGATGAGGGTTGTTTATTATTCAAATTATCTGATCTGGTTCGAGATGGTTCGGACCGAATACTTCAGGGCCAAGGGGTTGGTCTATAAAGAGCTCGAGGATAATGAAAAGATATTTCTCCCTGTCACAGAAGCTCAGTGCGTTTATAAGGCGCCGGTAAAATACGACGACCTTATCGAGATAAAGGCAACTCTCAGTGAAATAGGCAAATCCAGGATCACTTTCGAATACGAGGTCATCAAAGACGGTAACGTTACCACTACAGGCTATACGAAACATGTCTTTGTAAACGGAACGGGAAGAGCTATCCCTGTACCGGATAGAATCAAAGAATATCTCACCAAATAAATTAAATTCTGATCAGCGCATGCGTATTTCGTAATCTGTATCATGAGATGATACTATTACAGTGGACGGGTTTATCTTGCGGATCGTATAACCGGTCACGACGTCACCTTTGGTTACCAGAGCTCCGTTAATAATCGCTTGGGGATTTGTAGGCGAATACATGATACCGCTTACGATTGGAAGGTCCGCGGGGGCGATAGTTCCGTACGTTGTCTGGGTTTTCGGAACCGGCGCAGAAGGTTGTTTGACCGTTTCGGGTTCCAGGATAGCGGCGGGAACGGTCTCTTTAGGTGCCGGCATAGGCTTGTAAACAGCAGGAGCGGGTCTGGCTTGCTTAACTTGTTTCTCTGAAGCCGTTAGAAGGGGACGGATAAGCAAGACGGAACCGATAAGCACGATACACAAGAGGACTATGCTGCCAGCTAAGATATGCGGGAACAGAGCCTTTTTATCCGGAGCTGCTTTAGCAGGTTTCGCTGCTAAAGGTGCAGCTATTTGCGGTTCGGTTTCGTTCGTCGGAGGGACAACTTCCTGCAGTTCTTGAGCTTTTTCTGGTGGCGCAAATTTGGCAGCCTCTTCAGCCCGAACTCTTTTCAGCTCTTCCGCTCTTCTCAATCTTACGGCGCGTTCTTTTTGCGCTTTTTGTAATGCTTTGGCTATAATGCTCATACGGTGATACTATATTGTCCTTCTATTTCTTCAATACTTTTTTCGACTATTTCAGGTTCAATAAGACGGGTTTCCCGCACAAATCCCATTAGAAGCGCCTTATCGCATAAGAGGTTAATCAGGCGTGGGATACCGTCTGAATACGAATAGATAAGGTCACATGATTCGGGATAAAAGTTAATTATCTGTGAAGCCCCTGCGATTGCAAGACGATGGTGTATGTATCCATCCAGTTCGTTTCTTTCAAGCGCCCTTACGTGGAACCTTACGCTTATTCGCTGGCGAAGCTGTACCAGGGCGGGGGAGTTCAGTTTATCTCGCAGCTCCGGCTGGCCTACAAGTATTATCTGCAGAAGTTTTTCTTTGTCGGTTTCCAGGTTCGACAGCATACGGATAGTTTCGAGAGTGGATTTTCTCAGGTTCTGAGCCTCGTCGATTATAAGAACCGTGTTATTGCCTCGTGAAAGCTGAGCCAGAAGGAATTCGTTCAGTTGTTTCAGGAAAGCGACTTTGTTGCGCCTTTCAGGTGTTATACCAAAATCCGTGACAATAGCTTCAAGAAGCTGTGTTTCAGGCAAACTTGAATTGAAAATAAGGGAGGTCTTAGTATGTTCGTCCAGTTGCTTGATCAGCGCGCGGCATAGGGTTGTTTTTCCCGCACCGATCTCGCCGGTTATTTCAATGAACCCTTTCCGGGCATGAATCCCATACAACAGGTGATCTAAAGCTTCTTTATGGGTATGACTAAGATATAGAAAATCAGGATCACTGGTGACGTTAAAAGGGTTTTCCTTAAGACCATAAAAATCGAGATACATTAAGCGGACGACCTCCTTTTATATAGTATTATACCGCGTAAAAAATTACTGTAAAGCTAAAACTGACTGTGGGTTAATATTTACCTATGAGTTTCTTTGACAAGTGCCGAATTCTCTTGAAATTGTAAAAATACTAAGGTAATATTGAAGTGTTATGATGTGGGACGGAATAAACCAGAGAAGATTTCCCCGGGTAAGTTACAGGTGCCTTATACTTGTTTCTAAAGACGGTCGGGAAGAGGTCATAGAGACCTTCACCGAGAATATCGGAGCGGGAGGGATTTGTGTTGTCCTGGACAGGGAGTTCAAACTATTTGAGAACGTGGCAATGGAGATCTTTCTGGGGGAGGAAAAGGAGCCCATTAATTGCCAGGGGACGATCGTATGGGTCGTGAAACGGCATCCAACGACTGATGCAGAGAAAGTCGAGTACGATACTGGTGTTGAGTTTAGGGATATTTCGGACGAGGACATAAAAAAGGTGACCAAGCTCGTCGAAGATATATTAAAGGCCAAAACTTGACATCCTAAAAGGCGCATGATATACTTCAGGTAATTTTATTAGAGAGTTTAAAAATGATATATTAAGAAGGAGGTGAAGGAGAAAATGAAGGCGATTAAAACTTTAATGATTTGCTTAGTCATCATAGCTATGGTAGGAGTGGCTACTCAGTGTTATGCACAGGATCCTGCGAAGAAACTTGGCAGAGGTTTGGCCAATATCCTAACAGGTTGGGTAGAGCTTCCTAAGAACATCTACGATACGAGTGTTGAAGAAAACGTACTTTCCGGCCTCACTATGGGTCTGGCAAAAGGTGTTGGTATGACGATAGTCAGAACGGGTGCCGGTGTTTATGAAACGGTTACTTTCCCGTTTCCGATACCCGAAGATTATCAGCCGGTTCTTGAGCCGGAATTCGTGTTCAGTGAATAATTCAACTATGGGTTGATTGCATTACAGAAAGGGAGCGATTTCACATCGTTCCCTTTCTGTTTTTATAGGTTAATACCAAGAGGGGGCTAGATGACAGGCGAGAAAAGAAGGTATATGCGGTTTAACGTGCTGCTTGATGCTATATGTCGTAAGAACGGTAACCAGAAGAAATTAAAGGTAAATAACTTCAGTAAAGAAGGGGTCGGCATACTTAGCAAGGAATCATTCTCCGAAGGGGAGAATGTTGAAATAGAGTTGATGATACCCGGCGATAATGTCCCTGTGTTGCTTCAGGGAGAGATAGCTTGGTCAAGTGATCCGATAGTGGATAATATTCATCATAAAAGCGGAATGAAGTTTCAGAAGGTCAGTAACGAGGACAGAAGCAGGATACTTGAATACATTTATCATAAGTGGATGATGCCTGCCAGTGCTGACGCAAAATAAATGAAAGTGGAGGAGAAATGAGCCCGAATGAAGAACAGAACGAACAGAAGGCACCTGAAGAAGCAGGTAAAGAGGAACAGCCTGTAGAAGAAAAAGCACCTGCTGAAGAAACACCTGCAGCAGAAGAGAAAAAAGAAGAAGCTCCTGTTGAAGAAGCACCGGCAGCTGAAGAGAAGAAAGAAGAAGCACCCGTTGAAGAAGCACCGGCAGCTGAAGAGAAGAAAGAAGAAGCTCCTGCTGAAGAAGCACCGGCAGCAGAAGAGAAAAAAGAAGAAGCGCCTGCTAAGGAAGCACCGGCAGCTGAAGAGGTGAAGAAAGGTCCTTCGCGGCAGCCTAAGGCGAAAAAACCGGCTCAACCGACAGAATGCGCCGGATGCGCAAAGGCTCTGCGAAAGAAACTTTGGTATTACAGAAATGATGCCTTCTATTGCACGAAAAAGTGTTATACGAGGAAGGTAGAAGAAGAACGCAAGAAAGCTGAAGAAGAGGCGAAAAAAGCGGCCGAAGAAGGCGCAAAGGAATAGAACCCAAGCGCTAAACATAGATACTCCAAACAAACCCAAAGTTCAAAAGCATAAACAGTTTTTTGGATTTTGGGTTTGTTAATTATAGTTTAATGAAAATGTTACCTAAAATTCTAGTAAGCAGTTGCCTGATAGGCAAAAAGTGCGCTTATGACGGGGAGGCAAGGACTTCAACGGCCGTTAAAGAGTGCTGCGAAACCTACGGATACATCTCCATTTGTCCCGAGATGGAGGGAGGGCTTGGATGCCCGCGGGAACGGCACGAGATCGTAGGCGGCTCCGGTAGTGACGTGCTGGATGGCCGTGTCCGTGTAATATCGATATCCGGTAAGGATATGACAGACAATTTCTTCAGCGGAGCAGAAAGGACGCTTAAAACGGCAAAAGCAAATGCGATAAAAGTTGCCGTTCTGAAATCCCGAAGTCCCTCCTGCGGCAAGAATATGATCCATACTGGCAACTTTGACGGTGAGGCACGTGAAGGCTGCGGAGTGACTACAGCGCTTCTTGTAAGAAACGGGATAAAAGTGTTCACGGAAAATGAAATCGATGAGATCAAACGTGAATTAAAGCCCTAGTTTCTTGTCAAACTCAAAACCTTTGCGTTGAAAAATACTCCTTCCGTGTTATAATAATCTTGTTATGAGCGAAGATTGCCTTTTCTGTAGAATAGTACAAAAGGAGATACCGGCGGATATCGTTTTTGAAGACGACGATATGATCGCTTTTAAGGACATCGATCCAAAAGCACCGGTCCATATCCTTTTCATACCGAAAAAGCATTTTGCTAATCTGAACGACATGTCCGATGAGGACGCCTGCGTTCTGGGAAGGATTCTTTCAAAGGTGAAGGATATCGCTGCGGAGAATGATGTGGCAAAAAGCGGATATCGTGTTGTGATAAACTGTAACGCGAATGCCGGACAAGAAGTGTTCCATCTTCACGTTCATCTTCTTGGAGGTAGGAGTTTTGCCTGGCCGCCGGGATGATCCGGGCATGTGAGATAAACAAACAGAACTTATCTTGGAGGAAACAATGGCACCAAAGACAGAGAGAAGGAAATACCCGCGAGTTAAAGACAAAGATATTTCTATTAAACTATCTGGGGAAGGGTTTGATGCGCTAACTCAGAGCCTTGACGTAAGTGCCTCGGGAGTGTACTGCAAGGTCACAGAGAAGATACCGCTAATGACGAGGGTTCAGGTGCTTCTTACGATTCCGGCAAAGAACAACTCGACTCGTTCTATTAATATGAACATTGATGGGGTAGTAGTTAGAGAACATCCCGTCATGAAAGACGGGCGGGTGGAACATTACGATGTGGCGATATTCTTCAGTTCTCTTATGCCCAAGGAACGTGATCTTTTGGTCAAGTATATCGAATCTAAAACAAAGTAATCTGCACGATGGTTATCACAAAATATATATCAGTCGAAACCCAGGGTAACACGGATATTATTAATATAACTCCGTACTGCCAGGATATTGTGGACTCTACGAACTTGAAGGACGGGATCATGACGGTGTTCAACCCCGGGTCCACCGGTAGCCTTACGACCATAGAATACGAACCAAACCTGGTAAAAGACTTCCAAGAAGCACTTGAAGTAATTGCTCCTTCGGACAAGACCTATGAACATGCCAAGACCTGGCATGATGATAACGGTTCCGCTCATATACGCGCCTCACTTATGGGACCTTCCATAACCGTTCCTTTTGCCAACAATGACCTGACATTAGGTACATGGCAGCAGATCGTGTTCTGCGATTTTGATACCCGTCCGCGCAGACGAGAACTGATTGTTCAGGTAATGGGGGAATGATCTGTACATGGGAGTCCTCATGAACCAAAATCCGGTCAAATTAGTGGCCAGCATCATTTTTAAAGAAGACGCTTCTCTTGCCGGTGCCGAGAAAAAACTTATACAAAAATATGGACCTCTAACCTCACTTGAGCGAATTTTACCGTTCGACTTTACGGATTACTATGAGGAAGAGTTCGGCAAGCCCCTGAAACGCAAGCTTCTATGCTTTGAAAAACCTGTTGATATGGAAAAAATAGCGGATATAAAGTTAACAACCAACAGAATAGAAGATAGTTTTCGCGAGGACGATAAAAGAACGGTCAATATAGACCCTGGATACATAACCGAGGCTAAACTGGTCTTGCTTACCACCAAAGATTATAACCACAGGGTTTATCTCGGCAGGCGGATATTCGCAGAATCCACTTTATATTTTCAGGAGGGCACCTTTAAACCGTGGCCATGGACATATCCCGATTACGGGTCGCAGCCGCTTATATCATATTTCAATGAAGTGCGTGCCTTATATGCCGAGGGCTTAAAAAAGAGCAAGTAGGCGCTTGACATATGCGGCGTTTAGATGTTAGATATTAGATTCATGTTCACAACCTATTAAAAATTATGTTCGTTAAGAAAAAACATATACTTGTAATACTCTTTTCGTCACTCATCATATCGGTGGTCTTTTTGTCGACGCTGGCAGGATACATGCTTTATATCCAGTGGAAAAAAGACAGTTTCGCGTTAAACTATCGTGATTCAATATACAAGCTTACAGCCGAGCTGTTTAATAAAGATGTGGTATTGTCGAACGTAAGCTTCAAAATAGGTGATCAGGAGCCGTTCTTGGGGAAACCTTTGTTCTCGGGAAGCATAAAGAACAATTCTAACAAGTCAATAACCTCCATCCTGCTTGAAGTATATATCCAGGAACCAAACGGGAACGTTGTTTACAGGGGATGGTATTATCCGTTAGGGGAACAGCCTTATGGTAACCCTTCGGTCTTCTTTGGGGCACATCCTACGAGGAACGTCCTCCTGCCGGGTGAAGGGATATCGTTCAGGCATCCCTTGCTGAATTGCTCAAAACAGTTAGTAGCAGAGGTTTCGGGAAAAAGCAAGTTCGCAAAACGCGATTCGCATAGCGGTTTAACTTTGTCGTATTCGATAGCGGGAATGAGCGTATTATGAAGAAACTGGTGGCAGCATTGATCGCAGCAATACTTTTAGTGATCGCGCTTCTAATCATTGCTTTTCTATACATTGATCTTAGCGGACATCGCAATTTTGCCTATGAGGTGTTCGTAGGCGAACGGCTTTTTGGTTCGGTAAAGGTGGATAGATACGTTACCGAAAACAAAATTGTCTATAAAAGCTCATTAATATATCCGTATTCTCCCGAATATCCCTCAATAAGCGAGAAGCTTTTCTTGAACAAGTGGACCATGATGCCGCTTAAGTTTACGCAGGAAGCGGTAGGGTCAAGGGGTCAGAAACGGATAATTTCACTTGTTCAAGCCAGGGGAAAAACCAATTTTCTTTTTCTGGAGCACCCAAGATACATCGCTCTGAAAGGATTTGAAACAGGGGAAAAGACAATGATATTTTCACCAAACGATATCATGTCTTATATGCCCGTAATGGAAAAATATAATTTCTGGAAAAAAGGCGTTCAGTTCTTTGAGATCATGGTGCCACCGACAGAACCTATTCCACCTATGCGTGAAAAGATTGAAGTGAAGTATTTGAGTGACGAATATATTCTTGTTATGGGGCGACGGGTCGAAGCGGAGTGTTACAGCTTAAGCGCTAGAGGCATTCCTGAAGCCAGGGTATTTTTGTCTAAGTACGGACACAGGGTGCTAGCGCTAGAACTTGAAAAAGAAAAGATGAGGTTTAATCTTGCCGGGTATATCGAAGGTCCAGGGAAGAGGTTAAAACCCTTGATGAAAAAAGTTTCGGTGTTTCTGGATACGATAAAGGCTGGGAAGAAGTCTCTTGAACAAGATGAGGCCAAAAGAGAAGGGATCATAGAAAAGTTCAGCCTGGCCGATAAATCGCAACGAAACGATGACGGGTCCGAAGAGGTGTTTTTTGAAAGCGACAACCTGATATTTTCTGGCAAGCTATGGTATCCTACTACGGGGAACGGGCCTTTTCCTGCGGCCCTTATGGTGCCCAGTGACGGACCGACAACTGCGGGTGAGCGATCCATGCTTGAGGCTATGGGTAAAGGGTTATCGGAAGATGGATTTGTCGCGTTACTTTTCGATAGTCCAGGCCAGGGTAAAAGCCAAGGATCTTTTTCGGGGCTGGGTGATGAGAAAAGGACAAATGACGTCGAAGCCGCTATAGATTTTCTTACGCAGCAGCCGTCAGTCATGAAAAGTGCTATTAATCTTATTGGATACGGTGGAGGAGGGTACATAGCTCTTAGGGCCGCTTCAGAAGTGCCGGATGTGCGTTCATGCGTTGTTGTGGGGTTACCTTCGGGATTTGAAAAGAACGTGCTTTTTCATGATACCCCCCAGAAAGATATCCAAAAGCTTCTAGACGAACAGGGGATCGGGCCGTTCGATGACAAATTCATGGAGACGGTAGCTGTGATGGTCCGTACGCATCTTGAGAAAGTTACAGGGTCAGATGAGGATATTTCCTATTTTCTTGGAGTGACGGTTCCCGTTAAAGAGTATCGTGAGTTCATAGAGAGAAAACCGTACGAAGCAATGATTTCCTTTAACAGACCTTTGCTTCTGGTTTTAGGAAGAGATGATATGTACTTTGATCCCAAGGTTGTAGATCGATTGGAAAAAACGCTCAAGGAGACCAATAAAGCCAATAAAGTAGCTGTATTCAGGAACCTGGGGCCTTATATGGGAGAAATGGTAGAGAAAGGTACTGTCTGGAACTTTGCAATAAACAGCGATGTCGCAAGGCTTATAAACACATGGGTGCATGATAACGGTACTCTTCCCAAGCCGGTTCCAGTTGCAAGTGACGACCAACAAACCGCTTCTTGACGCTATAATCTCTTATAAATAGACTCTTTATTTACGGGGCCTATAAGATTATATTATTATTACAGCGATTATTTGACTTTTGCGTTATATTATGTTATATTTCAGACAATTAATTAAGGGGGGTGGAGATGAAGAAGTTTTTTACAGTCGTTTTTGTCGCTATATTAGTGGTATCTTTTACTTTCACCGCGTTTGCTGGTGATATGCCCGCAAGTGAAATGAAAAGGACCTCAGCGTCGTCTGGGACTACACCGTCAGGGTATCCTGCAGGCCCCATACAGAAAGCTGAGAGAGGGTTCATGAACGCTGCTTTTGGGTGGAGTGAGATACCTAAAAGAATAGTAGACAAAACAAAAGAGAGAAACCCGATATATGGCGTACTGGTAGGAGGTTGGCAGGGTCTTTGCAGAGCCTTTGCGAGAACAGTTTCGGGTGCGGCTGATCTGGTAAGCTTTCCGATAGGCGGGTATGAAAAGCCAGCGATTCTGCCTGATATGCCCAAAGCTATGGAATAAGTTATACATTTAACCGTTTTACTTGTTTATGATAGGATATGCCTCGAAAGACGAACGGTTGATAAGATCGTTCGTTTTTCGACTAATTTTTTAAATATACACAAATTTAGGTAGCATATGAAACTAAAATTGCCAGAAAGAAGACGTTTTGTACGAATTGAGATACCGCTGCGGGTAGTAGTCAAGAGTGGAGACCGTGTAGATGAGGTCATCACAAAGAACGTTTCCCCGGTGGGTATGAGATTTGAGATTAATGAAGAACTCAAACAGTCCGATAGTTTGAACATGTCCCTGTATCTTCCCAAAAGTGACGATCCAATAAATCTTGTAGGAAAGGTTATCTGGCAGATCAAGACCAGCCTCGAGGATAACGCTCCTTATGATGTCGGTATTGAAATCACCGAGATCGACGACAAGAACAAGAATGTCTTTTTGAAATACCTGTGTGATCTGCTATACGCTTCTACATATAAGGAGCGCACTTAACCTTCCTAGGAGGTGGATCTTGAAATATCCCCGTTTTTTGTTAATAGTAATAGTGTGTTTTATGCTTGCCGGTTGTGCTGGCATGAACACCCCTAATACAGATGAGTTTATGAGACAGCCTCTCGGTAATGGTGGTCTTGAACTGGGCATGTCAAAGGACCGTGTCGTGGATATGTACGGCAAACCGAATGCAAAACGCACTGTAATATCGAGTGAGTGGCAAGAACCCAGAGAGGAATGGTTCTACAAGGCCACTTTGTCGATGTTGCCTATGAATGCCGGGTATCTTGCCGATGATATGTACCTGTATTTTGACGGAGATAACCTTACCAACATCAGTAAGAAGCCGTTGGGCAAGAGTGCCGAAAGCAGTGATATTAAATAAGCCAGTCAGGAGATAGTATTTATGTTAAGGATATTCTGTAAATCAAAAGTAATGAACGCTTTCGTGACCGGTAGAGAGCTGCGATACAGCGGCAGTATCGGTATAGATAAAGCTATTATTGAAGCTGCAGATATTATGCCGGGTGAACAGGTGCAGGTTTTGAACGTCAACAACGGTGAACGCCTTACGACTTATGTGATAGAGGAAGAGGAAAATTCCGGTAAGATTATACTTTATGGACCTGCTGCCAGAAAAGGTGAAACAGACGATGGGTTGGTCATCCTGTCATATTGTATGATGGAAACCAAGGAGAGGCATAACTTTAAAATGAGGATGATCACCCTGGGTAAGAACAACCAGTGTAAAAGCAAGTAAGTGGAGCAAATAGAGCTTAAGACATATCCCGATCCGTGTCTTCGGATCAAGACCAAACCGGTTGAGCAGTTCGATAAAACCCTCAAAAAGGCCCTGTGCGTTATGACTGATATCATGTACACAAGCCAGGGTATAGGACTCGCTGCTACTCAGGTTGGTTTGGGCCTGAGCCTTTTTGTTATGGATACAGGTGCCGGTCTTATCAATTTCATTAATCCCCAGATACTCGAAGTTTCTAAAGAAAAATCAACAATGGAAGAGGGTTGCCTGAGCTTGCCCGGTGTACTGGTCAATGTGTCGCGTCCCACAACGGTCAAGATAAGGGCTCAGAACGCGAAAGGCGAGTTCTTCATCAAGAAATTTGATGATCTTGAAGCCAAAGCTGTGCAGCACGAGAGTGATCATCTTTCCGGTAAATTGATAATAGACTACATGGATCCTGTAAGACGTTTCCTAGCTAAATGGAAAGTAGCTTCTCATAAACGGGACCAGTCAGTCAAAACCTGCGAGGTAATCTGTCATGTTGGAAAAAAAGATAGCGGAAGAACTAAACCAGGCGCTTAAAAGCGGCGAAAAAGTAAAAGTTTCCGTTCTTCGAATGGTCATCAGCGAGATTAAGAACAAGAAGATCGCCGATAGAGTAAAAGAAGAACTTGAAGATGATAAAATAGTAGGGGTTATTCAGAAAATGGCTCGCCAGCATAAGGAATCGATTGAACAGTTCAAGCAAGGCGATCGGCAGGACCTGGTAGACAAAGAGGCAGAAGAGCTTAAAATATTGGAAAAATATCTTCCGGAACAGATCTCTGAAGAAGAACTCGTGAAGATCATCTCCGAATCGATCGAAAAGACAGGTGCTTCTTCTGCCAGGGATATAGGAAAAGTAATGGGTGATGTCCTCGGACGCGTCGCGGGACGCGCTGATGGCAAGATCGTCAGTAAGATCGTGAAAGAAAAATTATCGTAACGGCAAGGAAAGGGGACAATATGAAAGTCATACTGAAACTAACGGTTGTGATCGTGGTGGTAGGGCTTTTGGTATCACCAGCTTTCGCGGGGAAATCGGAATGTTCCGTATCGGGTGCCGAGAAAAGCACTAAGTCTTCAGGGAACATCGTAACTGACTCGGTCGATATGGTTGGTAAGACCGTTCAGGCTACCGGCGAAACAGCTGTCGGTACTGTAGATGCGACCGGCAGAGCTCTTACAGGGCAGCCGCCGAGAACTAAGACACAGCAGGATAAATAGCCGCTTATGGAATGTGTGGAGAGTAGTGAGTAAAGAACCAATTTGCTTGATACTCTCTATTTTTATTAGTAGGAAGAAACCGGGAATTATAGAGTAAATTCGTGTATATATCAGTTTTTATATTATTATTGATCGCGTCCGCATTCTTTTCCAGTTCGGAAACTGCGTTCCTATCAATCGGGAAGATCAAACTCAAACAGATAGAAGGCATGGGCAGGCCTGCTGCTAGAAGGGTTGTGACTCTTCTGGCCAATCCGCATAAACTGCTTGTAACGATCCTGGTGGGTAATACTCTCGTTAATATAGCCGCCAGTACTGTTTTAGCGGAAGTATTTTACCGGAGGCTGGGAGAGAAAGGCATACTGATTTCTATCGTCGCGATGACGGTTATTGTGCTTATATTCGGTGAAGTTACACCCAAGATGTTCGCTTTGGCGAACGCTATGAAGGTCGCTTTTTTTGCGTCGCTCCCGCTTAGTTTTTTCGAGAAGATCTTTGCTCCTATCAGGTCAGTTCTCAGTAATATTTCACACGGCATTGTAAAGAGTTGTGGCATTAAAGTCTCTCTTGATAGGCCAGGCATTACTGAACAGGAGATACGATCACTTTTGCACCTCGGTAAAAAACGAGGTATCGTGAAGAAAAAAGAAAAGGATATGATCGACAGCATCCTGGAGTTTAAGGAACTGAACGCTGCGGATATCATGACGCCCCGTATCGAGATGGTGGCTCTTGACCTTACCGCCGAAAAAGATGAATTGACTCTTCAGATAAAAGATAGCCAGTATTCCAGGTTCCCGGTGTATATGCACACTTTAGATAATATTGTGGGAATTATTCATTCAAAAGATTTTTTACTTAATGAGACCACACCGGTGAGAGACCTCGTAAAACGCCCGTATTTTGCGCCTGAAAGCATGAAGATAGATGATCTTTTGCAGGAGCTTCAGAAACAGCATCTTCATATGGCCGTGGTAACGGATGAGTACGGTGTTACTTCTGGGCTGGTGACGATAGAAGATATCCTTGAAGAGATCGTCGGTGAGATCCGTGACGAACTCGATTTTGAGGCTCCTAATATACATAAGGTTGACCAAAAGACTTTCGAAGTTAACGGGCAGACGCATATCGATGAAGTGAATGAAGAACTTGATATGGGTATAGAAACTGACGAAGTCGATACTATCAGCGGATATGTAATACTGAAAATAGGCAAGATACCACAGGCTGGAGATATCATTGAGATAAACGGGTTTTTTGTAACGGTAAAAGACGTTTCAAAGAACCGTATTACGGGGCTGATCGTAGAGAAAAAACAACAATGATAACTATATACACAATATTAGTGTTTGGCGCGATTTTTATGCAGGCGTTTTTTGCGGCTTCTGAGATGGCATTTACTAGTGTTAACCGGATCAAGCTGAAAAGCCTGGTGGAGTCAGGAGACTCCCAGGCAACTAAACTAGACGCGTTCCTGCATCAAGAAAGCGGATACCTGGGAAGCACTCTTGTTGGTACGAACATAGCGGTGGTCATAGCATCCGCGCTTGCTACCAGAATATTCGCCGAATATTTTGGGGCTGCTTTTGCGCCGTTACTGGCTACTGTTATTATGGTGCCCCTGACCCTGATCTTTGCAGAGATCATACCGAAGATGATATCCCGGCAATTTGCGACCGAGTTTGCGCTTAGAGCTCAATCGGCGCTGGGAGGGTTTAACCGTTTGTTCCATCCAGTTATAGTTTCAGTGAACACTGTGGCAAAACTCATTCTTATTCCTTTCGGCAGGGGAAGGGCAAGCTGGGATGTCACTTTTACGAAAAGCGACATTAAAAAAATAGTGATTTTAGGACATGAAACCGGAGAGGTTGAAGCAGACGAAGTTGAACTTATACACAAGGTACTTGATTTTGGGGCGAAAAAAGTAGAAAGCATCATGGTGCCTATGTACAGGGTATCATCGATTAGTATAGATGATACTACTGATGATCTAAAAAAACTGGTTTCTCTCACTGGATTTTCAAGGATACCGGTTTATGATAAAAATAAGAACAATATTGCGGGTATAGTGAATATTTATGATATACTCTTTCAAATGGAGGAAGAGGCGGCGAAAACGGCTGTAAGCGACTTTTTGAGGGAAGCTGTATACGTTAACAGGAAAGACAGCCTGGATATCGCTCTTGCGCGGCTGCGGCACAGGAAACAGCCTATGGGTATAGTGACTGAAGAGGATAATAAGGTCGTTGGTATTGTTACTATTGAGGATATTTTAGAAGAAATTGTAGGAGAAATAGAAGATACGGGGACTAGAATATGACACTTTTATTTGTAATTCCGGTAATTGTTATAATCGTAATTTCTGTATTTATTGTAAAAATAGCTTCTGTAGCGTTAAATCTGACAGGGCTGGACGATAAGCGGGCGTTTTTCCAGGCATTATCCGCTTTTACTGGAACGGGGTTTACTACAAGGGATTCAGAACTTGTAATGAACAACGATATACGCAGGAAGATCATTATCTTTCTTATTATACTCGGTAACGCGGGGTTTATATCGGTTATTACCACCTTGATACTTACTTTCCAGAAGGGCGGGGTAACTCCCGTTCTTATGAATATCGTTCTTATACTTCTTGCGATCCTTTTGATAATCAAAGTATCTTTCCATAAAGGTATTACACGGAAGCTTACTAAGAAGATCCAAAGTAGGCTAATAAAAAGCCCTAATTTTACTAAACGACCGGTTGAGGAGATCCTGCGCTTGGCTGAAGGGTATGGTATCGCGGAAGTTACCCTTAACGAACACTGCGGGGACATAGGAAAAACTCTTTTTGAGTCATCGTTTCGGCAAAAGGATATACTTATAATGGCGATAGAGAGGGATTCAGGTGTAATACCGGCGCCACACGCTTCAGATAAGCTTCTTTTGAACGATACGCTTATCTGTTACGGGAAACTGCACAATATTGAAAAGATAACTGTTAAGGGAGATTAACTCTCGTTGCCTTGACAATTCATATTTTTGTGCTACATTTGTTGTAAATCAAAATAGGGTAATAACGGAGGATTTAATGAGAAAGTTGTTTTCACTCGTGTCACTGCTGATCCTGATAACTTTTCTGGCAGGATGCGGCGAAACCGTGAACGGGGCAATCAAGGATACCAAACGTATCGGATCAGGCGTGAAAAAAGTCTTCGTGCGGGACTAACGCGAGCGATTTATTTATATAACGAGCCGAGAACCGGACTAGACGGTTTCGGCTCGTTTTGTGTATTAAGATGGATATAAACACAAAAATAAGGGTAATAGACGCTATCCTGCCGGCTCTAAAAGAGTCAATGGCTTCCTGCGACCTTTGCCCAAGAAACTGTGGGGTTAATCGTCTTAAGGGAGAGAAAGGCTTCTGCAGGTCAGGGCAAAACGCGATAGTACACAGTTACGCTCCGCATCACGGAGAGGAACCGCCGTTGTCCGGTTACACAGGGTCAGGGACCATATTTTTCGCGAATTGCAATATGGGATGCTTATATTGCCAGAACTACCAGTTCAGTCAATCTGGTCTTGGTAAAGAAATTTCTGCAGAAGAACTTGCTGCTATCATGCTGGAACTGCAGGATATAGGCTGCCATAACATAAATCTAGTAACACCAACTCATTTTATATACCCGATACTTGAAGCGCTTAAGCGCGCTTACAGTGATGGGTTGAGCCTGCCGGTAGTATATAATACCGGTGGATATGATTCTCTTCAGGTAATTAAATCATTAAACGGGATAGTCGATATATACTTGCCTGACATGCGGTACGCTTCCGAGGAAATGGCTGAGGAATATTCCTGTGCGCCAGGCTACGTGGCTAATAATCGCGCCCTTATCAAAGAAATGAACAGGCAAGTAGGGGTTCTTGAAATCAAGGATGATGTAGCTCTCAGGGGGCTCATTATAAGGCTATTAATATTGCCCGGAGGTATCTCTGGTCCGCTGGATACATTGGAATTCATTGCGAAAAGAGTGGGAACGGGCACCTATCTCAGTGTAATGAGCCAGTACTATCCAGCATATAAGGCTTTGTCGTATAAGAAGTTGGGGAAACGTATAAGCCAGGAAGATTACAGTGAAGTAACAGGAAAAATGCAGCAGCTCGGACTTGATAACGGGTGGCTTCAACCTTTCCAAGGAGATTTTGACGAAAGGTTTGCAGGCGAAAATTTCACTCCCAACCTTTGATTGCGCTTGACTAAACCGATAGTTTTATAGATAATATATACCGATACTGTATTACGCATCGTGCAGAACAAAGACGTTCTCTAAGCAAGGAAAAAGAACGTCTTTTTTTTTAACTGATGCTTATGTTTCAGTCAATTTATGAGATAAAATTATTCTGGCATTACGAGAATACGAGGGGAAAATGCATAAAATAGTAAAGAAAAAACAGTTAAATCCGGAAATCTCACTTATCGAGTTTGAGGCAAAAGATCTCGCGAATGCCGCTAGGGCCGGGCAGTTTGTGGTGATACGCGTGGATGAAGAAGGAGAAAGGTTTCCTTTGACCATCTATGACTGGGATGCCGCTAAAGGCACCGTTACGGTAGTAGCTCAGGCGGTAGGGGTAAGCACTAAAAAACTTTGCGCCCTGAATGAAGGTGAACCGATCCTGGACGTTGTAGGGCCACTGGGGCATGCTACTGATACAAAGGATATCGGAAAAGTCATCTGCGTAGGCGGAGGTGTCGGGACGGCGGAAGCATATCCGATCGCAAAAGCCATGAAAAAAGACGGCAATGATGTTACCGTTATCATCGGCGCCAGAAGCAAGGATATAGTAATTTGTGAAGAAGAGATCCGGGAATTCTGTGACAAGGTACATGTAACAACTGATGATGGCAGTTATGGCCGTAAAGGGTTTGTAACAGATGTATTAAAAGAACTGCTTGAACAAGACCAGTACAACCTGGTTTTTGCAATTGGTCCGGCAATTATGATGAAAATGGTATCCGAGATGACCAGGCCTAAAAAGATAAAGACGCTGGTCTCATTAAACTCTATCATGATAGACGGAACCGGTATGTGCGGTGGTTGCAGGGTGCTTCACGGTGGCAAAGCCCAGTTCGCCTGTGTTGACGGGCCGGAATTTGACGGCCATTTGGTTGATTTTGACGACTTGATGAAACGCGGTGACAGGTATAAGGATAAAGAAAAACAGGCAAGTGAACATTACGAGGGAAAATGCAGAATAGGCCTAAAGAACAAGTAAAGATGAAGGAACAGGCGCCAAAAGAGCGCATTAAGAATTTCAACGAAGTTCCGTACGGTTACACTGAAGACGAAGCGGCAGCTGAAGCTTCCAGGTGCCTGCAATGCAAAGCAGCACCGTGTGTCACGGGATGTCCTGCAGAAGTCGATATCCCTGGGTTTATCCTTGCTATAAAGGAGAGACGGTTCGCCGATGCGATAAATATCATCATGAGAACCAACAACCTCGGTGCAGTTTGTGGCCGCGTCTGCCCGCAGGAAGATCAGTGTGAAGTTAAATGCGTTCTCGATAAGACAGGTAACCCCATAAACATCGGTGCACTTGAAAGATTTGCAGCAGACTGGGAGCTTGAACACCGTGCTATCAAAAAGAATGAACAAGGCTCAAAATCTCCGGATAAGGAAAAAGTCGCTGTAATTGGGTCAGGGCCAGCGGGTCTGGTATGCGCAACTGATCTCGCCAAATTGGGGTATAAAGTAACTATATTCGAAGCGCTGCACAAACCGGGTGGGGTGCTTACTTACGGTATTCCTGAATTCAGACTACCTAAAGACATAGTTATGGACGAGGTTAACGGCATAAAAAAACTCGGCGTAGACATAAAATATAATTATATTATCGGAAAGATCAAGACGATAGATGATCTCAGAAAAGATGGGTTCAAGGCGTTCTTTATCGGTACAGGTGCGGGCTTGCCTAATTTTATGGGTATCCCGGGCGAGAACCTGAACGGAGTGTATTCGGCCAACGAGTTCCTTACCCGGGTCAACCTCATGAAAGCATACAAGTTCCCTGAATACGATACGCCGGTGAACGTCGGACGAAAAGTAGCGGTAGTAGGAGCGGGTAACGTTGCCATGGACTCAGCGAGAAGCGCGCTTCGGCTTGGAGCGGAAAAGGTTTATATAGTTTACAGGCGTTCGGAGAAAGAGATGCCTGCCAGGATCGATGAGATCCACCACGCCCAGCAAGAGGGCATTGAATTTCATCTGCTAACGACTCCGCTGGAAATAGTCGGGGACCAGGACGGCGAGATCAAAAAACTTATATGCATAAAAAATGAACTCGGCGAACCGGATTCTAGCGGCAGGAGACGTCCTGTGCCTATGGAAGGATCTGAGTTCGAGCTGGAAATGGACACGGTAATAATCGCTATAGGGAACTCACCTAACCCGGTACTGATAAACACCATTAAAGACCTTAATATCGGTAAGTGGGGGAACATCGAAGCGGACGAAGATACCTGTACGACTAACATAAAAGATATCTTCGCGGGAGGCGACATCGTTACCGGTGCAGCTACCGTTATCGCGGCCATGGGCGCCGGTAAAAGAGCCGCACGATCTATTGATAAGTATCTTCATTCGTAGAAAAATAGCGCATAAATCAGCTCTTTTTCTGCTTTTATAATATCTTTCTTACGTAAATAGAAGTTGAATTTTCCCACCGTATGCTTATAATAGTGGAGTGTTACTATCGTTAACAATGGGCTAAAATGAAACATCATCCGCACGATAAAAAAGAATATTGCGGTGTTTTTGGGATATATGACCATAAACTCGCTAGCGAAATAACCTACCTCGGATTATACTCACTTCAGCACAGGGGAGAAGAGTCTTGTGGAATGGCTGTTTCCGACGGAAGACGCATCCGTCAGATCACCGGCATGGGACTTGTCTCGGAAGTGCTTAAAGGCGATAAATTGAATGGTATAAAAGGCACTAGAGCTATCGGTCATGTCCGCTATTCCACAACAGGCTCCAGTATACTGAGAAACGCACAACCTTTTATGATAAGCCACAACAAGATCTCTGTTTCAATAGCCCATAACGGTAATCTTACCAATGCCGTCAAGATGAGAAGAAAGCTTGAGGAGGCGGGCGCTATCTTCCAGACGACCATGGATTCAGAAATAGTGCTGCATCTACTGGTTCGTTCTAGTAAAGAGGTTTTTGAAGATCGTCTTATGGATGCTCTGATCCAATGCGAAGGGGCTTATACGATGCTTTTTCTCTCAGAAGACAAACTGGTAGGTGTAAGGGATCCTCATGGATTCAGGCCATTATGTCTGGGCATGAAAGACGATTCGTATGTCCTTGCCAGCGAAACATGTTCACTGGATCTGATAGACGCCGAATATATACGCGATATCGAACCAGGTGAAGTAGTTGTTATTTCGGAAGAAGGCCTGGAATCCCATAAACCTTTTGAAGCAAAACCTGCTTCACCATGTATCTTTGAATTTATCTATTTTTCAAGACCAGACAGTCGTATTTTTAATGATAGTGTTCTTAGTGTAAGAAAAAGATTGGGACGGAAACTCGCTGAAGAACATCCGGTGTATGCGGATATCGTCATGTCAATACCGGATTCGGGTAATTATGCCGCGTTGGGTTATGCCGAACAAAGTGGAATACCGTTCGAATTCGGTATGGTAAGAAACCATTATATCGGCAGGACCTTTATACAACCCTCACAGGATATGCGAAAGCACGGAGTGAAAATAAAACTCAACCCGATTAAAGAGGTTCTGAAGGGCAAAAAAGTGGTGGTTGTGGAAGATTCTATAGTTAGAGGCACGACAACAGGTGGAAGGATAAAGGCCATAAGGGATACCGGTGTCAAAGAAATACACATGCGGATCAGCTGTCCTCCTATAAAATTCCCCTGTTTTTACGGTATAGATTTTCCGAGCAGAAAAGAGCTTATCGCGAACGAACTTGCGTCCGTGGAAGAGATAGGAAAGTTTATCGGCGTGGACAGCCTTAAATATCTAAGTTTGGACGGTATGATGGAAGCGGTCTGCGATAACAAATGCACTTTCTGTGCGGCTTGTTTCAGCGGGAACTATCCGACCAAGGTTCATAAGAATGCTGTCAAATGCGCTTTTGATTCTGAATAAAAAGGGAGTGTAGAATATGGCGCTCGAGTGGTGGGAATACTACGAAATAAAAGGAAATCTCAAGGGACTCAAGGATGAGATAGAAGTACTTTCCGAAGAGGTCAAAAAACTACGCGAAGAACTGAAAAATTTTAAACAGGAAAAATAACGTAACTTCAGTTTCAGGGTTCTGTCATGACAGAAGGCGTAGGAGAGAGATTCCAAAACGAGACAAAATATATCCGGGATAAAATGCCCAGAGGTTTTCTTGACCTAGGAGCACAACCGAAACTGTATAAAAAATACCCTGACGCTAAAAAGATAAAACTCTCCGACCCGGTTCCTCCTAAAAAAACCGATCTAACAGAAATCATACAGAACAGAAAAAGCGAACGCGATTTTTCAGATACTCCCATCAGTGAAAATGAGCTTTCATACCTATTGTGGGCCTCTACAGGTATCGCCAGGAAAGAACACGGTTGCCAGTTCCGCACAGCTCCTTCAGCCGGCGCGCTTTATCCTATAGAGACATATCTCATCGTTAACAACGTGGATACCGTTGAGCAAGGCGCATATCACTACGCGATTGATTCTCATGTGCTGGAAGAATTAAAATGCGGCGATCTAAGGCAGGAGATAACAAATGCAGCTTTAGAGCAGGGAATGTGCGCAGAAGCCGCTGTTGTTTTCGTGTGGACAGCTATTTTTAACCGTTCAAAATGGAAATACGGCCAGAGGGCATACCGTTACGTTTATCTTGACGCTGGGCACATAGCAGCCCAGCTATCCTTGGCTGCAGTAACCCTTGGACTTGGAAGCTGCCAGGTAGCCGCGCTCTTCGATAACGAAATCAATAACCTCATAGGTGTTGATGGGCAAGAGGAGAGCGTCCTCTACATGAGCGTAATTGGCCATCCTTTCTATAGATAATCCTTAAAAGACGCAAACTCAGGGTTTTCTCGCCGAGAGCTTGACAAGTATAAAAACTTGCTATATACTTGTATACTGAGGGAGGAATGCGATGAGAAAAAATAAATTTAGGTTTTGTGCGACGGTTTCTGACAGGGGGCAGATATTTATCCCGAAGGCGCTTCAAGAGTATTTTCGTATTCATTCAAGAGATAAAGTTGCGTTCATTGTCGAAGATGACGGGAAGGTGGTCTTTATAAAGAAAAAAGGAGGTGAATAGATGAGGAAACGCAAATATACCCATTTGTGCGATACTAAAGGAACGTTATGCGGCAGGAAACGCTCAACGGGCAAGAATGTAAGCCCGAACCACCGGAGTATCGCGCCGCACAAAAAAGATATTGCTGAGTTATACAACAAGTTCTATCGTGACCAGGTTGCGGCATTGTACAGGGCTATACGTGACTAGGATCTTAGAATAACCACACTGTTCTGCATCCAGAAGGGGTGAGTGAGCCAATTTCCATCAATATCCGCACTATTTTCGGATTTCACACTGTTTTTACCTAAAATACCTGCTTTTATCCGTTGAATTTTATAGTTATACATACTATAATATCTGTCTTATATAGCCATAATCAGTATATGTAAGGAGTGATACATACATGAAAACACCCGAAATACTAGAAAAGGCACAAAAGCATTTCGCGGAGCTTATTAATGAGCAGCTTGATCGTGTAGAGATGATGAAAAAGGGCGAAGAGTGGACAGATTATAGCTCACTTAAACCCATTATTATAGGTGTTTGCTGGGGAGACGGCATAGGCAAGATCATATCAAAACACGCCCAACGCGTAATAGAGCATATGCTTAAGAAAGAAGTAGCTGAAGGTCGCGTTGAGTTTCGACAGATCGCAGGTCTTACTATTGAAAACCGCGTCGAGCACGGTAAAGCTATTCCGGACGATGTGCTGGAAGAGCTTAAAGCCTGTCACGTTATCCTGAAAGGCCCTACGACTACGCCACAGACAGGAGACGAATGGCCTAATATCGAAAGCGCTAACGTAGCAATGAGACGCGAGCTTGACCTTTTCGCGAACGTACGGCCGGTGAAGATCCCGGCTGAGGGTGTAGACTGGACATTTTTCCGGGAAAATACAGAAGGTGCCTATGTGCTTGGATCAAGAGGTCTTGATGTTAACGAGGATCTTAGTATCGATTTTAAGGTCATTACCGAACAGGGCGCCGAAAGGATAATCCGTCTGGCTTTTGAATATGCCAAGAAGAACGGGTATAAAAAGGTCACTGCCGTAACGAAAGCCAACGTGATCAAGACTACTGACGGAAGATTTTCCCGTATAGCAAAGAGGGTAGCTGAAGAGTACGCAGAGTTCGGTATAGAACAAGACGAATGGTATATCGATATCATGACAGCTAAGCTGATCGATCCTGCCAGGCGCAAGGATTTCCAGGTACTGGTTCTTCCTAACCTTTACGGTGATATCCTTACTGATGAGGCCGCGCAGATGCAGGGGGGTGTCGGTACAGCAGGAAGCGCTAATATCGGTAAAAAGTGGGCAATGTTCGAAGCCATACACGGCAGTGCTCCTCGCATGGTATCCGAAGGTAGGGATATCTATGCGGATCCGTCGTCCATGATAAGGGCGAGTGCCATGCTTATACGGCATATCGGGTTCCCGGAAAGAGCTACTCATCTTGATATGGCTCTTGAGATATGCGGGCAGTTTGAGAAAAAACTCGTTATTACCGGTCGCGATACTGGATCTACCGGTGAAGAGTTTACTTCGTACCTTCTGGATTGGATAGAGAACCCCGAGATTGAAAAGAAGTGGAAAGAATACACCGGCGTAGCATAATTCGTTTATTATGAAAAACAAAAATAAAAAAGAAGGTATACTGGTCATTGATTTCGGGTCCCAGTATGTGCAACTGATAGCCAGACGTATCCGTGAGAACCACGTCCATTCCATTGTAGAGCCACCGACCATATCCATAGAGAGAATAAAAGAGATCGATCCCTGCGGAGTGATCTTTTCGGGCGGCCCTTCGAGTGTTTACGATAAAGGCGCGCCATCTTTCGATAAAAAATTCACTGATTTAGGTATACCGATGCTCGGGATATGTTATGGCATGCAGCTTATCGGGAAGCTCATGGGTGGGCATATCCTCAAAAGCGGCAAACGTGAATACGGCCATACGGTAGTCCGGTTTAAAGCCGGCAACCAACTGTTCAAGGGAATCAAGACAAAAGGCGTTACGTGGATGAGCCATCGTGATAAGGTTGAGAAACTGCCCGCTGGTTTTAGTGCAATTGCAAGCAGCGAGAACACCAAGTGCGCCGCTTTTCATAACCCAAAAGAGAAGATATACGGAGTACAGTTCCATCCGGAGGTAGTACATACTGAGAACGGTAAGAAAATATTGAAAAACTTTCTGTTCAATATTTGCGACTGTAAAAGGACTTGGACGATGAAGTCGTTCATACAGCGCAAGATAGACGCTATCCGCGAGCAGGTAGGTGACAAGGACGTTATATTAGGGCTTTCGGGCGGCGTGGATTCCACGGTAAGCGCTGTTCTTCTTCACAAGGCACTTGGTAAAAAGCTTCACTGCATATTCGTTGATAACGGCCTGCTTAGGAAGAACGAGGTTAAACGGGTAGAAGCGCTCTTTAAAAAACACATCAAACTTGATCTCAGGGTCGTAGACGCAGAAAAACGTTCCCTTGATGCACTTAAAGGAGTAACGGACCCTGAAAAGAAACGAAAGATAATAGGCAAGACTTTTATCCGCATTTTCGAAGAAAGCGCCAAGAAAATAAAGAACGCTACTTTTCTTGCGCAGGGAACGCTTTATCCGGATGTTATAGAATCACAGACCTTTTTCGGTGGTCCCAGTAAGACAATAAAGTCTCACCATAACGTTGGTGGCCTTCCAAAAAAGATGGGGCTTAAGCTGGTAGAACCGTTAAGAGACCTTTTTAAAGATGAAGTTCGGGAAGTCGGACGGGAACTGGGACTACAGAGCGAAATAACCGACCGGCAACCTTTTCCCGGACCGGGTCTTGCCGTAAGGGTGGTAGGAGCGATCACTAAAAAACGGCTTATAACCCTACAGGAAGCCGATTGGATCATCATGGATGTTGCTAAGAATCGTGGTATTTACAAAAAAACATGGCAGATCTTCGGGGTGCTTCTTCCGGTAAAAAGCGTCGGGGTAATGGGAGATGACCGCACTTATGAAAATACAATAGCTATAAGAGCCGTTACCAGTGTTGACGGTATGACTGCCGACTGGGCGAAAATACCGTATGATGTACTCGGCGAGATGTCCAACCGTATAATAAACCAGGTGGAAGGCGTAAACAGGGTCGTTTACGATATCAGTTCCAAGCCACCTAGCACTATAGAATGGGAATAATGAAATACGCAAGAGTCGAAGTAAGGGATAAAAAGGGCATATATGACGCTGTAGCAGAGGGTCTTAAGACTGATATCAAAGACCTTGGTATACCTGGCGTAAAAGACGTCGAGTACGTGCAAGTATATACTTTCCGGGGAGATTTCACTAAAAAAGCGCTGACACATGTTGCTAACGAGGTCCTCACGGACAAAGTGTCGCAAGAGTCTCATTGCGAGGGAGGGTTTCATAAGACAAGCGCTCGCAATAGGCACGTAGTTGAGATAGCGTATAATCCCGGTGTAATGGACCCGGTGGAAGAGAGTGTGAGAAAAGCTATCAAGGACATGGGTACAAAAGGTGTCGAATCGCTTAGCACTTCTAAAAAATACGTCATTAAAGGCAGCTTATCAGCTTCCCAACTGGAGAAACTTACCGAAAAACTCCTTTATAACAAGGTGATACAGCACGTTGTAACGCATAAAGAGCTCCAAAAAGAGCTAGAATCCTACAAATTCAAACCTGTAGAGATAGATATCATCAATGCCAGTGATAACAAACTTAAAAAAATAAGCCGTGAAGGGCAGCTTTACCTGAACCTCACGGAGATGAAGGCAATAAAAACGCATTTCAAAAAACAAAAACGTAATCCTACCGATTGTGAACTGGAGACCTTAGCTCAAACCTGGAGTGAACACTGTAAACATAAGACAATGATGGGTGCGATCAGGTACAACGGTAAAAATTTCAAGAACCTCCTCAAAGAAACAGTAATGAAAGTAACCAAGGAACTTAATAAGTCCTGGTGCATTTCTGTTTTTACAGACAATGCGGGAATAATCAAGTTTGATGCGAAACATAATATCTGCTTTAAGGTAGAAACCCACAATCATCCCTCAGCTTTGGAACCTTATGGCGGAGCTGAGACGGGGATAGGCGGCGTTATACGCGATCCTATGGGAACCGGTAGAGGATCAAAACCCATCATCAATACGGACATCTTTTGTTTCGGTATGCCGGATATGTCACAATCGGCCGTACCTAAAGGAGCGCTGCATCCCAAAAGAGTCCTTAAAGGCGTGGTAAGCGGTGTCCGTGATTACGGCAACAAGATGGGTATACCTACAGTCAACGGCGCTGTATGTTTTGACGAAAGATATACGGGTAACCCACTGGTCTTTTGCGGGAATGTAGGTATCATGCCTAAAGAGTTTTCTACAAAGAAAGTTTCACCGGGAGACCTGATAGTAGCTGTGGGCGGCAGGACCGGACGGGATGGTATACACGGAGCTACGTTCTCTTCTGCTGAGCTCACAACCGAATCGGAAAGCATATCTTCTACTGCAGTACAGATAGGTAACCCGATAACAGAAAAAAAGATGCTGGACACTATCATTGAAGCTCGGGACCGGGGTCTATACGAAGCGATAACGGATTGCGGAGCCGGTGGATTCTCAAGCGCCGTCGGGGAAATGGGAGAGAATACCGGCGCGGAAGTCTATCTTGAAAAAGCGCCTTTGAAATATGAAGGTCTTAAACCCTGGGAAATATGGGTATCCGAAGCCCAGGAAAGAATGGTCCTGGCTGTTAACCCTAAGAACCTTAAGCGGCTTATGAACATATTCAAGAGTGAAGATGTAGAGGCTACCGTTATAGGCAAGTTTACCAAGACCAAAAAACTGCGCCTGTACTATAAAGGCCACAAGGTATCGGATCTTGATATGTCGTTTCTTCACGACGGGTTGCCTCGCGTTAACAGAAAAGCCGTCTGGAAACCAAAAAAACAGGACAAAAAAGTTCTTCCAAGAAAAAAATCTGATCTTACGGATGACCTTCTTAAGGTTATTTCTACCTGGAATGTCTGCAGTAAGGAATGGATCATACGTCAGTATGACCACGAAGTGCAGGGCGGAAGTGTTCTTAAGCCTTTGGTAGGCGTGGAGAATGACGGTCCGGCAGATGCTTCGATCACAAGACCCCTTTTAAACAGCAATAAAGGGATAGTACTTTCAAACGGGATAAATCCATCCTATGGGGATATTGATCCTTACTGGATGGCGGCAAGCGCTATTGATGAAGCTCTCCGGCAGATAGCTGCCGTAGGCGGGGACGTAACGAAAACAGCCATACTCGATAACTTCTGCTGGGGCAATACAGAAAAACCGGACCAGTTAGGCGGGTTGGTAAGAGCTTCACAAGCATGCTATGATATGGCGAAGGTTTATGGCACTCCGTTCATCTCGGGTAAGGATAGCCTTAACAACGAGTTCAATATGGGCAAAAGAACGGTATCCATACCGCCGACACTTCTTATTTCCGCGATAGGTGTCGTTGATAACGTCCGTAAGACTATATCTTCTGATGTTAAGAAAAAAGGTAACCTTATCTACGT
>JBAROK010000051.1:0-1594 GCA_049642065.1 Candidatus Omnitrophota bacterium
TATTCCAGATAACGGCGATACTGTCGTTCCAGGTAATATACGGGTTCGTCTTTTATAAACTGGGGATAATAGTGACTTCGTTCATGGTAGGTCTGGCTCTCGGAGGATGGTTGATAGCAAGGCGTATTGCTGGGATAAAAGACGATATGAAGGTTTTCTCCTGGACACAGGTAAGCATATGTCTTTATCCGCTGCTATTGCCGCTAGCGTTTTTATGGCTTTCCGGCACGAAGTCGGATACGGTGTCATGGCTAGGATCGAACGTTTTTTTTCCGTTTCTGCCCATTATAGCGGGTATTATAGGCGGGATACAATTCCCGCTTGCTAATAAGATATACCTGGAAAACAGGGAGGAAATGGGTCGGGTAGCCGGGTTAAGTTATGGGCTGGACCTATTCGGGGCGTGCCTAGGTGCGTTACTTGCAGCAGCCTTCCTTGTACCGATTCTTGGTATTTTTCAGACATGTTTTCTGGCGGCGCTCGTCAACGTTACTGTTCTGGCGTTGCTGTTACTTGCCTCGGGCAGAAAGACGTAAGGAAGCTTGCAATTCACGGTTAACCTAAGGTATATTATATTAACCAAATGGTATATAGATTTTGTAAAAGAGTAACTAGCGGAGGTTATAATGCCTAAAGTGCTGGTAGTAGATGACGAACAATCAGTGCGGGATGTTCTGGAGATATTCCTGAAGAAAAAAGGGTTCGAGGTAATGGTATGCAGTAGTGGTTCAAGCGCTCTCGGGGTAATCAGTAATGACAATTCCATCGATCTTATGATTCTAGATAACAGGATGCCTGGGATAAAAGGGTTTGAGGTTCTAGAAGAACTGCAGAAAAATGAGAGCAAACTGCCGGTTATACTCCTTACGGGTTCGGTGGGCATGAACGAGAGCATTCCTGCTACAAAGGCAGTGTTAAGGAAGCCTATTGACCTTAACGTGCTGCTGGAGGCGATCAATAAGGCACTGGGCAGCTAAGCTCTTCTAAAGTCTTGTGACCTGCCTAGTTACAAAAGAGAGATATTCCTTCCATATCTAAAGTTCCGCATGGCACAGCATAATGTTAACTTTCTTGACGGTTGTCCAAAAATATCGTACAGTGTATAATTATCAAAGTAATAAATCATATTAAGATAGAAAGGTAGATATGTTCGATTTGAATAAACTAGGCGATATGGCTAAAATAGCCGATCAGGCAAAGAAGGTGCAGGCTAGTCAGGAACGGTCACAACGGGACCAGTCGGATCTTTTGAAGAAAATATCCGGACAGCTTGAAACTATTATAACTTTATTAAAAGAAAACAGATAAGTGCCGGGATCCTTAAAATGGGGCGCGAGAATATAGAAGAAAACATTAAAAGAATAATGGATGAGCTCCCCGACGGTGTTGAGCTTGTGGCAGCGGCTAAGGCCAGAACTCCGGAAGAAGTGAAGGAAGCGATAAACGCCGGGGTAAAGATAATAGGTGAGAACTATGTCCAGGAAGCGGCCGAAGCATTTGCGGCAATAGGTGTGTCTGTTAGGTGGCACTTTATTGGACACTTGCAGAAGAACAAGGTAAAGAAGGCCGTTGAAATATTCGATGTGATCGAGAC
>JBAROK010000058.1:0-20265 GCA_049642065.1 Candidatus Omnitrophota bacterium
CGAGTTTAGGCCGGTTTACCTCGTATACCCTGCCTATCTCCGGATGGTTATCCTGTAAACGCGTTATGGTCCCGTCTTTTATCAGCATCACTATAAGAGCCCTAAGGTTTTCTGCCGGGACTGCGACCTCTTCTACATCCTTGGGAACATCGAACCCTACGGTTTTACCTTTTACATACTGCGTCTTTACGAACCAGTTTCCACTTGCATCCCTATAGACAACCTGCGGCCTTCTCGATAACCAGCCGGGCCTTTCAGTATAGAACTGCCACCTGTAATTTTTACCGTCAGGAGTTTTAGCGTTTAAACCTTCTGTAACGAAAAAATCCTCGACTTTCGGGAATACGACCTGTTTCTTTCCACCGTCGAGGAACATAAATGGATTAATAATAACATCGCCGGGTTCACCCGCACCTTCAAGACCGCCCCTGAAAGCCTGCTGGAAGGTTTCTCCACCATGCCAGGGTTCTACCCGTACGGGGCCTTTGACTACTGGAGGCCCTCTTGTTCTTTTCACAATGGTCACTCTTCCGGGTTTAAGCGGTGATGGTACATCCGGCATGACCGGTATGAACTCAGGCAACTTTACTTCCGGCTTTGCCGGTTCTTCGGCATCCAAAAGTTTTTTCGCCCTCTTTGCTTTCTCCTCTTCCAAAAGGCGGTAATATGTGTCCCATGCTTCTTTAGGAGCGTCTTTAGGCGGCGGTAATATCTCGCCTAAGCCTTCTTCTTCGACTCCTATCGGCCTTTCCATAGTGGCCGGTATATTACGGATAGAACTCTGCATCGGAGCACAACCCGCTGCAAAAAGTAAAGCAAGTATTGTAGTCCCTAAGAGCAACAGCAACGTACCGCGAATTTTGCCACCTTTACCCATAGCCTTGCGGATCTTATCGACTAACTCTTCTTTAGGTATAACTTTGAGTTCAGGAAACGCGTCATCCTTAGTAAGCACTTCAATAAGATCAAGCTGGAGTTTAGCATCCTTGCCTTCAAGATCCAGTTGTTTATCTTCGAGCTGCGAAACGATCGTATACTCTTCGATAGTCTTCTCAACTGCCTCGAATTCTCCCTCTTCAAGGAGTTTTTTAATGTCCATTTCTTCTTTAATATATTTATCTGCTTGATCAAATTGTTTATCTTCCAAGAATTTTTTAAACTTCTCGACCTTTTCTTTTTTCAACTTGAATGCCTTGAGTGTTTTCTCAAGTTCTTCAACCTGTGCGGTATATTCATCTTTCTTCTTCGCCTTGTCCAATTCCCGTGCCTTTGTAATCCAGTTGCTCAAGATAGTAACCGGGCGGATATCCTCCGGACTGAGTCTCTCGTATCCCTCTTCAAGTTCTTTCACTTTTGCATTAAACTCATCTATTTTTCCTTCTTCGTGAAGTTTTTTTGCCGATTGAAATATTTCTCTCAGAGCATCAAGTTTGTAACCCAGGTATTCCAGCTGGAACTCCATAAAGGTAAGTTCGACCATGTTCTCGCCTAGCTGGGAGCATATATTCGATACTTCAGTAGCTATTCCCGCGAACCGTTTTTCCATATCCTGCATTTTTGCATCGGTCTCTGCCGCAGGGACTCCTTCCGGTACGAACAATCTGTTGCCCTCAACTTCGGGATCCGGCCTTCCAAGAAGTGTCAAGACTATCATGTTACGGATAAGCGGCGTGCCTTCACCTCCAAGATATTCCCTGACACGCGTCTTTACCTCTGCAGCCTTTTCTTCTTGACCTTCAGTTCCAGGCATAAAGAACTTTTCAAGCCTTTCATCGATCATTCTCTTAATCAGTTCTACTGCTTCCGGTGTAGCCGGCTGCCTCTCTCTGGCAAGGATCACTTGAAGCGCAAAATCCTTAAGAAGCGCCATCTTCTTACCGGTTAATATTTCCATACTGTCAAAACCAAAATCTTTATAATCAGCGGCAATGAACCCTGCCAGGTTGGTCTCTATAAGATCGAAAATCATATCAACCTTATCGCCGAGTGAAGGCTCTCTTCTAACCTCCCTCTGGCCCGCAAGCCATTTGTCATACTGCTGAACGGTAGCGTAATAGAACTGGTCCAACGGATCTATAAAGTTCTCAGGATTAAGAAGTTCGCCAGTTTCGGGATCATATTTCGGTGTCCTGAAATTTTCCTCTTCTTCTTCAAGCTGGGCTACCCTCAACCTCATGCCGTCAACAGAAGCTTTGGAAGTCTCTTCCATCCCACCGTCGATAGCTTCCTGAAGCGTATCTTTTGCTGCTTGCAGGTCGCCCATAACTTCGGATTGTCTGGAAAGCACGTTCTCTAGCCTGTCAGAGCTTGTTTTATAACTCGTCCGGATCTGAGCGAGAAGATCTGACGGCGGTGGAACGATTTGTGGTTCAAGAACTGCTGGCGCCTCTGCAGGTTCAGGCCTACTGATCTCAGGTTCCGGGGCTTCTTCCGGAGCTGCAGCTTCTACGGCAGCGAGCCGTAGAAGCATATTATCTAAAAGTTCTCTCAAGGCCGTGTTCTTTGTATTAGCAACTTCTATCTTACTGGAAACTGCCATCACCCTTTCGTTGCCTCCGGTACCGGAAGGAAATACTGTTATTGGAAATCTTTCGTTCTCAATATCTATTTCACCTTTTATATCGTTATTACGCGGACGTAAGGCATCTCTTATCTCCTGATCGAGATTTTTCCTGATATCCTCAGCAGCTGCCGGGTCACGAAGAAGCGCTTCCTGTAGTTTCCCTTCACCATCGAGTGCCCGTCTTTCAATTTCAGACATCTCACCGATAAGCTCATCAATCTTTTCCTCGATCTCGTCGTACATAGACAGATCAATTACGGGTTCAAGCATGTCTTCATCTGACGGTACAATTGCTGCCGCACCTTCCCCAATGATAATTACCGGTTCAGCATCCTTATCGATCATAGCGAGCAATTTCCTTATCTGCCGTTTCACTGCACCGTATTCCCTCATGGCAAGGATGCGTTTCCCGCGCGCTCTCATCAGTGTGGGATCGTCTTCACCTAATAGGCTAGCTACATCTCCCAACTGGCTCCTTATAGAACCATCCTCAAGAGACTTAAGCTCATTTCCTATTCTGTCCGCATCCGGATTATATGTAGCTTCTATAGTCCGTTTAATACTTTGAGCTAGATCGAGATTCTGAATAACACCGGCTTCATCAAGACTTCTGCTCAGATTCTCTTCCGCCCCGCTCAGCAGAGACTGCATTAGATCAAGTTCTCCCCGCAAACCGTCAATAAGCTCTTCAATTTGCTGACAAGAACCAATGGCTCCTTGCAATTCTTCACGTGAGGGACCGATAAAAGGCTCGACATCAAACTCGTTAACTATCCTGTCCACCAGCGCAGCTAAACGACGAGCACCTTCGGTATATGCATCATCTGTTTTCTGGATCTCACCGAGAGTCTCGCTGACAAGCCCCTTATCCTCCTCGGCCAGCATAGCAGCTATCTCGGAAAGCTGTCTTTCAAACGCCTCATCTTTAAATTTCCTTATGGCCGCATTTTGGGCTTTAACTTCACCTTTATCTATAGCATCCCCCAGTATGAATACGTCATCTACCGCTTCGGGGGTTCTTTCGGACTCAGCCCTTTCGATAGCGCTATCAACTGCTTCTTCGAATCTGGCAACATCTTCAAGCCGGTTATTGGCTACTTCAGAATATAAAGCTACCTGTTGGGCAAGATGCCGGGCACCGCGTTTGGCAAGTTTCTCTCTGAGCGCTTCGCGCATTTCCGCAACGCGTTTTCTCGTTTTATTTATTAATCCCTTTATTTCAGTGTTACTGCTGCGTGCTTTTCTGAACGTATTCCTGACTCGTGCACTCTCTGCGGGAAGTACTTCCGCTGCCTTATCCAAACGTTTTATAAGGCGTTCACCGCTTTTCTTTATTTCTTCGTTATTAAACTCTATCTCATTAAGCTGGGTATCCAGTACTTCACTGAGTTCAAAAAGCCCGCGAAAACCATCTTCATCAAGTTCCTCGTTCAATATCTTGTCGATTGCCGCGTTTATAGGCATATCCATACTAAGTACAGCGGGCCTGAGCCCTTCCATCTCCTCAGTCTCTTCCATTTCCTTTATATGGAAAAGTACCGCTTCTTCTATTTCACCAAGTTCCTGGGCGGCTATCGCGGCCTTGTCTAACGGTTTTTTTCTTTCTATACCCAAGTTGTCAAGCGCCCACTGGTAATCAACATCGTATTCTTCGCTGTAATCTTTTGGTTCACCGGGAGCTGAATATTCATTTGCCCTTGCCCTGACTACACCCCTGAAAGCCCTTCTTCCCTTTATAATGTCAAGAACCCTGTCTCTGAGTTGTTCCGGCGTTACCTCCGAATCTAATTCAGTTGCACCGGCTGCATATTCTCTGGCCGCTATAGCGGCATCCAGAAGTCCGTGTGCTTCCATGAATTCCGCGAGCGCCCAGTGACGTCTTTGTTTAACTCTTACCACGCCTTCACCGGCATGACGGTATGGAGACAACTTGTCTTGCTCCGGAGCGACCGATTTGCTATAGTCATCAGCTATACCAAACCCCACTACGGAAATCTTATCTTTTAACCATTCGATTATGCTATCAAGATCGGTAATCGCCCTTTCGGCAGCGAATTCTTCAGCTTCAAGTTCCGCTATAACAAGAGCATAATCTTCGGTGTACCGGTCGCTGTACTCTTTCGCTTCGCCCGGAGCGGAATAGAAATACGCCTGCTCGGCGATATCACCACGCAAAGCATTCTTTGAACTGACTATAGCTTTAACCTTATCCTTGACTCCTTCTACCGCCTCAGGCGTACCTTCTGCGGCAGCTTCATCAACAGCTTCAAGAGCCTCATTCACGCGATCCAAAAGCGCCCGGTTGCGCAACAGTTCAGCAAGCGACCAATGCCGCCTCTGTTTGACTCTATTAATATTCTCTCCCCGCCTCAGGTAAGGCGACCTGGCATCCATCTCGGGAGCTACAGATAATCTGTAATCTGCGAATATGCCGCTTCTTACCCCCTCTATCAACCCTTGAAGTTCATCCCGTAAAGCTTCGAGTTGTCGTCTCGCATCGACAAGATCGCCTGCAAGCACTACTGACGGCGGAGCAGCTGGAGCGACCGCTTCTGCTTCTGGCTCTTCAGCTTCTTCTCTTCTTCTGTCCGCGTATTTCTCGCGACGAGCCTGATCTTTTGCTATAAGTGTTTCCGGCGAAGACCCGACATCTTTCACTATAATTCGGATTTTTTCCGGATTGAGAAGCTCATCTTCAGTTATGTCATATTCACGGAAGAAATCGCCGTTGAGTTTCCCGATTAAAGTCCTTTTAATCACAAGACTCGCATGCGACTGCCTGTTCAGTAAAGACTGTGATTCACCGGCGTAAAGCCTAAAATCCATATCCAGAATCACAAGTATCCTGTTCTTGAGCTCTTCAGCCGAGACAGGTTTGATCTTGGCCGTGAGCCCCGGAGGGCCTTCTTCTTTTTCACTTGCAAGCTGACGTATATATTTTTGTGTCCAAGGATGATCAACATCAAACCCTAAAGCTTCCAGCATTCTTCTTTTCGCACCGGGTTGTGTTATGTCTATCGCGTTTATCCTTGCGATAGCTTCTTCTTTTGTAGCGGGTGCAGTAATCCCTTCTCCCATTTCTTCTATTTCTTCCGCAGGAGCGGCAGGTTCTTCTGCTGCTACGGGTTCTTCTATTGCAGCTGCTTCTTTTCTCCTCTCCGCATACTTTTCGCGGCGAGCCTGGTCTCTTCCGCGAAGGTTAGGTTCACCTGTTTGCATATCCCTGACCATAAGTCTTATGCGTTCTGCAATGAGGAGTTCATCCTCGGTTATGTCGTATTCAGCAAAAAAATCAGCGTTCAACCTGTCTATTAACGCTTTCCTGCTTTTCAAGAACTCAGCCGGATACCGGTTAAGTAAGTTGTAATGCCTGCCCGCATAAATCTCAAAATCCATGTCTAAAAGCGTGAGTATTCTTGCTTTAAGTTCTTCGGCGCTTACGGGTTCTGCTCGACCGCCTGGGGTCTCTTCGGTTGCCAACTGCCTTATATAATCAGGTGTCCTCCGGTCATCAACGTCATACCCTAGAGCTTCAAGCATTCTTCTCTTCGCCCCGGACTGCGTTATATCTATCGCGTTTATTCTTGCGATAGCTTCTTCTTTAGTTTCAGGGCCAGCAGGACCAGCGGGAACCTCTTCTCCTGCCTCTTCTACAACTTCTTCTGCAGGTGCTTCTGCTTCTTCAACCGCCTCCGCTACAACTATTACACCGTCCCTCAAGTCCTCAGCGTATCTCTTGCGCCTTCGGTCGGCATCTTTTTTAAGTTCAGCTACAGAATTTGTAAGATTCCAATGCGTAACCGCAACAAGATACTTCCCGTAATAATCCCTGGGGGCATCTTCAAGATCTATACCATACTCCTGAGAAAGCTCCTTATTCAGTCCCCTTATATCTCTCATCCTTTTCTTAAAACTTTCGCTTTTAGGCAAACGGTCGATGAGCGCAAGGCCCGGACGTTTTTCCCCGTATAGATTCACATGGAAACCGAATTTCGGATTGGAATATATATCAAGCCTGCGTTGGAGTTCTTCTACGCTGACATTCACGGCATCTTTACTTGCAAGAGTTCTTACATATCTCGGATTCTCATCGGATTCGGGTGTCGTGAATCCAAGAGCAACAAATACGGCTCGCCTGGTCTTCGCGTTCATGACTTTCTTTCTTACCGCGTTCTCAGCAGGCGTAAGCCAATTAACGCTTTCCACTTCACCGGTAAGTCTTGCATTCGCCCTGTTCTCGGCCATATCGAGTTGGCTGAACAACCTGGCTATTTCCCGAGCCGCATCCATTTCTTCGCCTTGCTCCCTTGCTGCTGCCAAGAATCCTTTCCCTTCTGGACGCATATCAGCCAAGTAGGCATCTATTATATTCAACATGGATAGAGCCTGGGTTTGAGCCACGTCACGCGCAACAGCAGTCGCACCTCTTGCATCCATCATATCCTGGAACTCTTTCTGGGCTATACGGAGCACCGCATCAAAGTTAGCGCTGTCTACGCCGTTATTGTTCCTTGCAGAAAGAAGCCAGTCAACCGAACGTCTGGTAGCTTCATCTAAAAGCAAATAATCCTGTATGTCATAAGCAACAACCGCGATTTCTTCTTCGTCGCTGTCCGTCCTGAGAACCGCATGGCGCACCTCATGGTTCAGCATCCATGCAAGAGCCTTTATAAAAGATGCACGCATCTGGTCGTATTCTTCTGCCTTGGTTCTTTTCGCACGGGTATCTATAGCTATTTTCACTGCTTCAAGAACGCGTATATTTATTTCCAACACGTCATCATTCTCATCCTGAGTGGTAATATCAAGCGCATTGGCGCCGCCTCTTTCGATCTGGACATTTACATACGCTATCTCTGCCAAATTCGGGTTAGCAACAGCTAACGCATCCGCCAGCACCTTCGCAATATCTTCATCAATAGCTTCTATCCCTTCAGAAGGCGTTATTTCTCCCATAGTAACACCCATCTTCGGCCCGATTTTCGCCTCAGCCATATAGAGCACTTCTTTACCACGCGCGCCTTCGATGATTATCGGTGACGGCCGTTTCTCCCGCCTCACTTTCGCTATAAGATCACGCAGGTTATCTGAAAGTTCCGCATCTTCTTTCCAATCCCTTGGCACGCTTATGCGTTGCGCCCTGATCTTAGCTATGATCTCCTCATCAGTAGCTTCATCCGGTTTAGGCAAACGTCCCCTTATATCATCCGCGGACACTTTAGCTATCTGTTCCAGAAGCTGTTCTCTTCCGCCTACCATCTGGGTAAGCATATCTTTAATATCAGCAAGGTCAGCTCTCATCTCGTCCAGCTGTTTCGCGAACTCTTGCGCAGCTTCTTCCTCGGTAGTAGACGCTTCGCGTCTAGCTAAGAACACTTCTCTTTGCGCTCTTGATGCGGGATTAAACTCGAATTGTTCACCACGCCGGGCAAGAGTAATAAAACTTATCCCTTCCTCTGTCCTATCGGCGATCACTGCGGTATCGCCAACCTTTTCTACGATTACTCTTTTTTGCAGAAAATCTTCAAAATTCTCAGGTTTAACCGGTTCAAACGCCATCTCAGCCAGCTTGCCCTCGGCATCCAAAACCTGGTACCTTTCTCTATACGACTGGGCCCAAAGGGATTTTATTGCGTCTATATCTTTCCCCAGGATAGCCGCTTCACCTATCGCATAAAAAAGCGCGGACTTCATCTTTGAAAGGTCTCCTTTCGCGGATGAAAAATACGCTTCAACGGCCAATTCGTATTTACCTGATTCAAGCAGCTTCTCGTAAGCTTTTTTCTTGTTGGTAAGTATCGCCACGTAAGGCCTTTCCTTGCCGGCTTCGAATTTCGGTATCACCACCAGGTAAGAAAGCTTTTTCTGGCGCATCAGATCAGTAAGACCCGTAGTATGGTATCCACCGGTTATAAGAGCAGCAACGTGCTTACCTTCTTTACGCATCCTCTTGATGGTATTAACCAGCATGGATTCGTTCCTGGCTTCCGCATCAAGATAAAAATCAATCGCATCGCTTATTTCTTTTTCGGCAAATATCTGGCCCAGGTCATAACCGCCTGTAATCGCCACGTTATGTTTCTTAGAGATATCTTTGATCATGGCGGCGCAACCCGGAGCGCTATACTCCGCGTAGTTAGCCCTGATGTAATTGTATTCATCGTTGGTAAGCTCCATGTTATAGAGCTGTTTCAGAAGGCGTGCCATCTTGCTCATTCTGTAGATATCTCTTTCGTCGTCGCTTTTGTAAAGCTGTTCCCGGATCCTGTCTTCAAGATCAGACATCTCACGGTAAAGCATAAAAAGCTCGACAGATTCATAGATAGAAACGTACCTGGTAAAATTTATGAGGTTTTCATATCCCGCAGCGGGTATCCCCTTTCTTTCGGCCAAGTCGATCAGGTAAGAATGAAAATCCCTCTGTGACATCTTGCTCTGCTTGAACTCAAGAGATTTAAGTACCAGGGTTTCAAGCTCGTCTTTATCCATTTCACGGCTTAGCTCGTTTATAAGCCTTCCGCGTTCCCTGTTCGCTTTGGCGAAATCTATTTTTTCTTCGAGTTCTATGGACTGAAGCAGCTTGGATAGCTCCGGATATTTCGAAAGATCTACGTCTTTTGCAGCCGCCAGTTCGTTGATATATTTCCAGTGGTCCGTAAAACCCATACGGCCTCCCCTGTGAAGAACGGCGTTACGATTCAGCGTACGCAGTTCCTCGGAGCAGACCTCTTCTTCCATGAGATCCAGCTGATCCAAAAGAGCGATTATGTTCTCTGTACGGTCCACCCTTTCTGAGGCGACTCTCCTGAAACTATCCAGGTTGTCTCTGTAAAGTGTATCGTCTTCGATACCGTAAAGGCTGACTTCAGGACCATCATTGGTTATCTGGAAGAACTCACCGGCACTCATGCGACCTTCACGCATAAGAAAATCAGCCGTATTGTCCCGTATACTTTCATCCGGGAACGTTTTAAGCAGGGAGGTGTTTATATATCCATTCGACCCTTCAAGAGCGATCAAGCGCAGGTCATAATTAGTTACAAGCGAATCAAGAAGGTTCGCTATAGAATACTGTGCAGAAAGTGAAGCATGCGCGTCCTGGATGTGTATAATGACATCTTCGCCCTTACCGGAAACTGCTTCGTGGGTGCTGGCTACGTCGTAAGGTATCTTGATGCCGTTAACATCGAATCTATCCCTGTAGGTTTCAGCTTGTGGTTTTGCCTGGGCCCAAACGGCTTGACCGTCCTGTGCCCAACCGATCTGCTGATGCAGAAAGAGAACCGTCAGTATAATACTGACGCATTTAATAAAAAAAGCATGACGACGTTTCCAGTCAGCCATGCCAATATTATTCCCCTCTTCCTGCGCGCGATAGGGAGTTAACGGTTTCTGTCCCGGAAGAGTCTCTATATTAGAGACACTTCCACATGATATAATTTTTCTGTCATTCATGATACACCTTCCTGCATCTTCAAACTTTATGTTTACCTAACGTTATATCTATATATAGTATATATCACAATCACTATCTAGGGCAACTTTTTGCAACTAGATTTTTTAAACCCTAACAAATAGCTCAAAAAAATTTGCTTCTTCCCTTTATCACGTCTACCCCAAAAGCTTCTATAGTTTCGTTGCCTTAACTATATTAGCTTCAGGACATTATAACATAGTAATATATTAAATCGACGCAAAATAACTTGCTTTTTCATGTCTAACAGAGCTTGATTTTTCGATGGGGATAATATATATCTGTGCTATGCGCAGGGGGTATCAGGCGAGTTTACCGTCTATCTTTTCGATCAAGTAGCTAAATCCATTATCTATATAATATTTCCGAACCTCTGGCTCAAGAATCGAGCCTAAAGTTACTTTAAAATCTTTTTCCTTGAACTGTAGCGCTAGCTTTTTTAAATCAAGCAGCTCTTTCTTTGAGCCGGCTAGAGTTATCCCCCTCCTGAGCAGGAATTCCAGATCGAAACAGTCCCTTACCTCTTGCCTTGAAATGGCCGCTTCGACCTTGTTCTTCATGGTCTGCTCAAGCGTATGAACTTTCAGTATCACCTGTTTCGTGTCGTATTGCGAGAAAGCTATTTTTTCTTCATAATCACATCCCTTGACTTTTTTCCTTATTTCTATTTTCAGCCTTTTGGGATAATTCCCTGAACGAATCTCATAAAGCAGAGTATAATGCTTTACCTGGGCGTCCGTCAGATCATATTCTTTCTCAAGAAAACCTCTCAGATCCTGGAAATAATTTCCCTGGTCTATTTCTTTTATGAACCAGAAATCCAGGTCCACAGAGTACCTGTTAAGCTCATAACACAGTCTCATCATGGTCCCCCCTCCGAATACCAGGCTTTCCAGGAACCGGGCGCTGTTCAGCTTCTCAAGAAGTTCTATTTCAAATATCTCATGTTTTTTTAAGGATTCCATATTCCCTCAGCATTTTTTGTGTTCTTTGCGGAAATCTCTTGGCTATTTTTATTAGTCTATCCATGTTAAGCCTCTCCAGGTCTATTGCTGTAAGATCAAAATTGTACCTTTTAAGGGACTTAAGATAAAAAGCGTCCAGGAAAGCTTTCTCGGGAGACGCTATAAAAAAGCCTTTCTTCCTGGAAAACTCGAAATAAAGTTTTTTGTTTATTCTAATATAGTTAAACACCGTATCCTGGGCCAGGATCTCTTTAGTCCTTTTTACTGCAATAGACTCTATAAAATCCCTCTGGATCTGTGTAGTCAGTTCATAATATTCCATAGCCGTTAAAAGCGATATATACGAGGGGACCTGTGCTATGTTAGCCACCATGAACCTTTCTTCCCTTTCCATGGTTTTCCATTTATCCGCCAAGACATAGAGATTACGCCTAATACGCACCAGAAGACCTTGTTTTACATATCTAGAGACAGAAACCCTCGCAGATTCCAGAGTTATACCCAAAACCCTTGAAATCTCTTCATACCCAAAATACAGCTTCTCAATTGTTCTTAAACTGTTTATTTTCATAAGTATACCTAGTTAACACTTCTGTTAATTAAGTATACTTAGTAATTGTCTGGTTGTCAAGTAGCAAAATAGCCGGAACAGACGAAACAATCCCACATTAGTAATATTCATAAATTGTAACCTTTTTATATAACAATCGTACCCTACATATAGAACAAAGTTAAGCCAGGTGAACCCCAAAAGCACAAAACATTATAAATAAATAAGTTATAGATATAGCTCGAACCAACGCCTTGTTAACAATAGTATTGCTTTATTCTTTCTCTATCCTCATTTTCCTTATCACCCTTAAAATATATCTCAACAAACTCAATTTTATCTTCCGCTTCAAAGTATGCGTAAATAATTCTTATACCACTCTTCACTCCTCGCCCTTTTAAGGATTTACAAGCAAATCTCGTTACTTTGTATATTTCCGGGCACTCAATACCAAGGTTTGAGATCCTTTCTATACCATTGGTCTCCTTATTCTGTTTATGCTTCCTTTTTAACTGAACCTTAATAAATGTATCAATATCTTCATCTATGGTTCTAAATCTCTTCAACCTCTTAAGGTCCCTTTTGAATTTGGAAAGTTTCATAATATCTGCAAAAATCTTATTCGGCATATTCCCTCACCGAGTAAGGCGCGTTTCTATAGAACACAGATTCATATTCAATAATCTCCCCGTCTTCTGTAGATTCCCAGGGAACATCGCTGTGAGAATAATCGCTGATCTGAGTAGCATTCATATCAGATAGCTTATTCAACACATCGTCTATTACTTCTTTTTCATTAGCTTTCAACTTGGCCAGATCCGGCTTTCTTCTGGGTAAATATTTTGTTTGTGGATACTGAAAATATTTATCCTGCACTTTCACCAGTGCCTCTTCACTTATCATCTCTTCTACAACCTTTATAAATTCTTTCGGTGTAGGGCCATGATGATTTTTCATATAGGTAGCCCCTATCAACTGCTCTTCATATTTCTCATAGAAATTAAAATCCACAAAATACAAAAGTTTATACAGAACTGTCTCGCCTACATTCGGTTTCGACCCAACCTTCTCGAGAATATATATTAATACCTCCTTGAATTTCTGCAGATTCTTCTGAGGAACGCTAATCCTGACTTCTTGCTTCTTTTCTTTTTTCTTCATGTTTTTCTCAAATACAATTTCAATATCTTTCTTAATGTCCAGCAGAATATCCGTAGGGATATTAAAGACCTTAGCAAATTCAGTAATTTCTTCGGCACTAATTTTCCTATCTCCAGTCTCTACCTGTGAAATAGCTACCCTGCCCATCCCCACCTTCTTACCCAAAGCTTCTTGGGATAAGTCCAATGTTTCCCTTATTTTTTTAATCTTTAACCCCAGATTCTTATAAAATCTATCCATGTTTTTCTCCTCCCCTTTTGTATAAAGCTTACCATATGTTAGATAATATGTCAATATATTGTTGTATTATCTAACGTTAATTTGAGAGTATATCTTACAGGTGCCAAAAGTCAATATTTGCTGTCTTTTCCCTTACACTGCTGGAGCCACTTGCTTAGATGCTTATTTCTTCTACAAGAGACAGCTCTAGCGGGTGTTTTCTTTCAATATTTGTAAATTATTTTGCCGAACAGCATTGTAGCTTTACATCAAGCATAAATCGACAAGTGTCCAGCTTTTAATGGGGTTCAAATAAAGAAGGTTCGTAGGCTGTTTAATATTATAGAGATACAGCTGTCTGGGTTATGGCGTTTATCTGCTCCCTTATCTCTTCACCTATATTCAAACGCGTGATCTTGACAAGTTGTATGAAGTTTTTGAGGCTCATTATCTTGTCAAGTACCGTACCCGTGAAGCCCATTGTGGTTATAGCCGGTTGGTCTTCGTTAGTTACCCTCTGCAAGAGGTTCATTACGGCTAATACCGGTATCATCCGGTTTATCCTGTGTGTCGCCTCATCGTCCGGGACCATCATCTCTTCCCCTGCTATAACAAAGTTGGCACTTTCTCCCCTGTTCTGGTTAACATCAGTCACTATTGTGTCTGTCATGAACTCACCCGTTGCTATAGTAACAGCCGCAGGCGGTATCTTGATCCCTGCCTGCAGTAACCGATCCTGGACAGATTTACTTATATCATCTCCTACTGCGTCCAGCTGGATCACGTTCTTAGGCAGACCCGTCACCGGTATCAGTGGCGTAAGCTGCTCATCTGTAGCTATTACGCATATTTTAAGGTTAGGATCCTTCTCCGCTAAGTTAAGGATAGCCGGCATCATGTATTCCAGCTTAAATCCGGTTTCTTTCCTGGCGTCTATTGCGATAGCCTGCTCTCCTATAGCTTTAGCGGACCTGAACATACCCAATAGCTCTATAGCTTTATCTTCAGCTGCCTGTGCCATAGCAATACCCTGGTGCTTTGCCATAATATTACCTGCTTCTTCCGGAGACTTATCAGTAAAGAAACCCATCAGCCGTTCACGTAAAGCAAGTAATTTTGCAGCCGGGCCTTCCGCCGGAAGACCTTCACTGCGTGCCTTATCATATTCCTTAAGAGCTTCGATATTGTTTCGTGCCCATGCTTCGGTATTCTCTGGTGTTATATTTGCCGCAATAGTTCTATCCGGCGTAACTTCCGTACCAAAAAGCGATTCCATAACGTCTTCTGATAACGGGGCTCTTTCTTCATCCAAAGATAACCTGATGATTTCCATAGAATCCTGTATGGATGTATCATTCAGTTTGCTTATCGATGCGGCGTCAAGGCCCGCCAGATACGGATACATAGCTACAAACGATTGTCTCTGCGCCTGGATGATGATCTTTTCAAGGTTCTCTCCAGTAAGATCTGTCTCTGACATATCAGCCAGAAAACGCATACTGGGGCCTGCCATACCTTTCAAAGCGTCCATACCAGCCTGACCTCCTTCTTGGATGCTAACGAACTGTACATCCGCGTACCTGTCGTTCAGCTCTTCAAGTCTATCTTTGTCCGCGTTCACTACAGCCATCATTATCCCGGGTGCTACTGCAGCAGGTTTAGGAGGCGTGCCCCTTAAATATAACCGGGCCCGGTCGTTCAGCTTCGCAAGTTCTTGCCTCTGTTCAGTTAACTTTCGAGCGCTGTAATCCTTACCGAAAGAGCTTCTTTCGATATTGGCCAGGTAATAATCCCTTGCGTCCTCATAATCACCCTTACTAAGCATGGTTTCCATAAGTGAGGTCGCTTCCTGTAGGGCCCTGGAAAATTGACCGGTCTTATCATAAAGCTCTTTTAACTCTGACATTATTTCAGTATTATCCGGATCAAAAGAGATCGCGGCACGTAAAAGACTGATTTTCTTCCTATCGGAAACGCCTTCTTCAGAAGCTCTGCGCACGTATTGCTGCGCCCTGGAACGGTTTGCCTCGGTTTTAGCTTCAGGAGAAAGTTTTCTTGTTGCCAGCCACCACGAACCGGGTATCATAAATCCTTCACCACGGGCTACGCGTAACCTTGCGCGTGCCAAAGATGCCTCAGCCCTTGAGTATGCGCTTGCTTCTTCAGCAGCTTTGATCTCTCGTTCCGCTTCAGCAAAATCGCCGTCACCCATATTCACGTATGCACGGGCAAGCGCCATTCTGCTATTCATCTGCTTGTTAGCGGTGAACGCGGGTTCCGGCAGCAATAGGTCACTGTAACGAGCAAGCCCCTCAGCTTCCATGGAAGCCAAAGCCTTGTTCAGCCTCCTTAGAACAACCATATATTCACTGGGCGTTTCATACTTCTTGGCTTTATTAAGCGCTGTCTGGACGGAAGTGCGAAGCCCCTGCGAGAAAGTCATATCCAGAAGCCGGGCTGCTGCCTCCGGAGAAATATCACCAAAATTATCTACCATCTCCGACGAGAGCTTGAATCCAGCTCCTACACTGTTCCACGAATCCTGTTTTTCCGAGAGAAACGCTATAAGTTCTGTTTTATAATTGTTATCTTTCTCTGCTAACTCTTTACTTCCCAGGATATTGTCGCGAGCATGCAAAGCTACTTCAGATTCAGTACCCCTTATAGAAGAAAGACCTTTTAAAGCTTCCAGTGAGAACGGGTTATTCTCAAGTGCCGCACGGTACTGGTCTTCAGCCGAGCTAATAGCTTCGGGACTTTCTTCTCCACTCAACCGTCTGGCCTTGAAATTGTAATATGAACCATATTCTGCTAAAGCTTTGCTCTTAAGGTCAGAAGCCTTTATCATCTCGATCTGGCTATCAATAACTTCTTCCCGGGCTGAAGCTTCTTCGGCCCATCCTGGCTCTTCTTCTGCTATCACGGCCTTTGACGCTGCAATAAGACGTCTTGCCTGCAACGCTTCCAGCCTATCGTCCGTAATACCTCTTTCACTTGCCTGATAAAGGAGCTCTTCCAGGTCATCCAGCTTGTTCTGGGAAAGTAGCTTCTCGCCTCTTTCAACTATCCTTCCAACGGGTTCGCCTTCTGCGGCTATACTCCCTAACCCGGTAGTATCAGCCACTAGAGCCGCTTCTACTATCTGCCTCATTTTGTTTTCGTCCTCAGCCGATAGTTCCTCGCCTTCACCTATACTCGCCAGGTAAAAGACACGCAACCTTTCCCTGAGACCTATAGATTCTTTTCTTCTTTCGGATAACCTCGCTCTCATAGCGGTTATTTTGTCTTCACGTTCTTCAGGTTCCATATCAGCGGGAAGTGCCGCTATCTGAACAGCTATATCGCGGTCCACCACGCTGTCTATCGCGTTATCAATAGCGTCTATTTCACGTATCATGCTTTCAAATTCTTTTTTCACCTTATCGTCTTTAGCCGCAGATAGTCCTTTTTTCAGGGCATCCAGTGCCGCGTCAAGCTCACCTTTCGATCTCATCAGGCTGGCAAGCTCAAGATAAAGCCCCGTATCTTCCGGTGTAAGGCTTATAGCGTTTTGAAAGTACGTTCTCTTATCAGCGATCTTTTCAGCTTTCTGGGCCATTTCCTTATTTGCCCTGGCTAAATATTCTTTCTCGTTCTCATCAGTAAGTTCAACCTTATCTTTTTCTGCTAACGCGATCGATGCACGTCTTATGTTTATATCCTCTATCCCCAGCTCGGCAGACCTGTGCCCTTTCTTGATAGCAAGAACCTCATTAAACCGGTCCTCCGCCTCTTTTAGTTTTCCAAGCTGCCTGTTAAGACGCGCTATTTCCATTAATGTTTCTATCCTTGCGCTATTAAGTTCATCTATTGTCTTGTATTTAGCAATTACATCTTTGCTTTCCGAATCATAGACCCCCAGCATATTGGCATACTCGGTAATCAACTTCTCTCGCAGAGAATCTTTAGCCGCTTCATCCGGGGCGTATTGCATAAGCCCCTTAAGTCCGTCTATCCGAGCCCTTACTTTTTCTTCCTGCGTGCCTTTGACCTTTTTCTTCTCCACCTCGCCAAGACGGGACGCAAACACCGCTTCCTTGTAAGCTGCATCTTTAGCAAGACGACTATCGACCTTGGCTGCCTTATCCAGGGACTCGATCGCTTTTGTGAACTTACCAGCTTTTAGCTGCCGTTGCCCGCGATCATAATAATAAGAAGCATCCTTTTCAACTTTTTCTGCTTTACGGCGTATACGGAATTTGGCTACCCTGCGGCCCTGCCTGTCGTAAAGATGCGCAAGAACTGTCCAGGCTTCTTTAGAATCCGTTTCTTCGGCATAAGCTTTAACCGCGGGAGTCATCTCTTTTGCTGTAGCTGCATCTATCGCACCCGCATTGGTCTTAAGTTGTGCAAGCAACGCTTTTATGATCTTCTCTTTTTCTTCTGCGGAGACTTCTGCATTTCCCAGAACGCCTGCTATATCCTTCATCCTGCTTTTAGAATGCATAGCTGCAAGCGCCACGAGGTCTTCGGCCGCGCTGTACTCACCAAGCATCCCCAAAGCATTGATGACTTCTTCTATGAATATATCCGGTGTACGGTCTGTTTTTTGTATATCGATCCCGTTTTCCCTGATATCCTTGAGCAGCTCTGCTATCCCTCCCGCTACCTCAGATTTCATCCTGTCGTCCTGTAACATCCTCATAGCTTCTGACCTGTAAATATCAGGCGCTGCTACTAACAAATTTGCGGCTGCCTTGCGGTAATCCCCCTCTTCCCGGTACACAGCAGCTATCATAACAGTCCCCCTGATACGCGCGTCATATTCAACGCCTTCAGTAAATAACACTTCTGAAAGTATCTCTTTTGCTTTCTCGGTCTTTTTCTCACGCGCGTGGATACCTGCAAGCTCTATCCTTACATCGTTATAACCAGGCATTTTCTTATCCATCACCGAAAGTAACTGCTCTAACCTGGCAACTGCCTTCGCTGGATCTCCTTCACCGAGTTTCTTTGCCAGCTGCTGAACCAGACGTCTCCTGGCCGACTCAGGACGCGTATCTATTGCGCTTACCATATCCCTTATCAGCTGCTGCTGATCCCGTTCAACCTCTTCGGCTTCCTTCTGATCCATCGCCAGGAATTCTTTTGCACGTACTACTTCTGTATCCGCATCATCATCAGGTACACCTGCCGCCTCTTCGCTAAGCTTTTCTATGCGACTGGCCAAGTTATCACGAATGGTTTCTGCTTTAAGGTACTGGTCGGCAAGCGCTAAAATAGAACCTACCTTTTCTGCTGCTGGTTCGGCCTTCGCTACAGCTTTCTTTGCTTCTCTTCTCTTTTTGCGTGCCTCACGGGCAAGTTCAGCCGCTTTCGCTGCCTCATCCATATTGGTATATACGTTTATTAACCGTTGTGTTACCGCAAGCTCATCTCCCTCAAGCTTCTCATCCTTCTTAGCTTCCTCAAGATGCTGTGCCGCTAGTTCCAGCTGCCCGTTCTCTTCATAGATCTCAGCCATCGCAAGATGCGCCCTGGCATTCGCACTATCCAGCTTAAGCGCAATCTGGTATTCTGCTAACCTTTCAGGAACACCTGACAGTAAATCCGCACGCATGCGATGGGCTCTGCTGATCTGCGTAACAATACCGGTTTTTGTCTCTTCGAGTATATCTTCTTCAGCTCTCAGCTTCTCTAGCTTTTCGATTATTGAGCCCACCTCATCAGAGGTTCTGTCTTCTTTCCTCTCCGTGCTGTCTACTTCCATCCTCAATAGATCCGCTTTAAGTTTAGCTATATCAGCTATTCTCTTTTTACGCGTTTTCTTTCTTCGGCCGGTAACTAATAGAACGGGCTTAAGATTTGAAACTATATTATTCATCACATTTGCACGGGCGTTTGCTATCCTGAAGACACTGTCCCTTGTTTCTCCTTCAAGCCCTTCCGCTAATGCAAGCGCCTTGCTGAGGTCTTCCAGCTGGGCCGATACGACTTCTATATCTTTGCCTTTACGGCCTTTTGTGATCCTGCTCCTTGCAATATAGAGTCTTGCTAATTTTTCATCCCAGAAACTCTTTCTTTCGGCATCTTTTTTGCCGGCTTCTTGAGCAAGGTCTATCGCTTTTGTTACGTTCTTAAAATCGCCCATCTTTGCGTATTGATCTATAAGTTTTTCGGTGGTATCTATCCCAACTCCTTCTTTTAACACTGCTCTATTAGTAAATTTCTTCGCTTTTCGCTTATCGCCAAGCGTATCATAAGCCTGTGCAAGCAGCGTATTAGCCTCGGGAAGATCTTTGACTAGTTTCCAGTACCTGTTAATAATATCTTTGGCTTCTTGGGCTTTACCACGGTCCAGGTAAATACGGGCCATGTCTTCCACTAAAGCCGCTGCGTCTTCTTTTGTTATTATCGGGCCATATAACCTCTGCTGTTTTTTAGCGCCTCCCCTGAACCATGGATCTCTTGGGAGCAGAAAGTCACCCGAATCCCTGATAACGGCTTGGATGATCTCCGTTGCTTCTGCATCACGTCCCTGCTCTATAAGCGCTTTAGCTAAAGCTTCTTGGGCTTTAGCTAGACGCGGTCTGGCCTGCATAGCGTCACGTGCCACTTCTTCGGCTTTTTCATAATCCTTTCTCTTCATGTAAAGCTCATACAGTTTAAGGTCAGTATCTCCCGTGTTGATGTTATCGTTCGTCTTCCTGTACGCATTCCTTAACTCATAGAGAGGTTTTTCATCTTCCGGCGCTTTTTCGGCCGCTTTTTTAAGAGACTTCAAGGCGTCATGGGCCCTGCCCATATCCACCAGTATCTTGCCTTTATACATATTGGCTTCGGCTGAATCCGGGTCGACGGTAAGAGCAAGTTCCGCGTACCAAAGCGCTCTGAATATGTTTTTCGCCTTATATTCATCTTTTGCAAGTTCTGTTATAGCTTCCGCATTGTACCTATCAGCTTCCCTTTGCGTTATTCTTCCAATGGTCTCTGTATCTTGTCTTCCAACAAGCATTATGGTTCGTTCGTAAACGCTCATCTCTTGCCAGGACTTACCTTTCCTGTTTATCTTATCTGTTGCTTCCACTATCACGGGGGCTATGACATCCAGAAGTTCGTCTTGTGCGATGTATTCCTTCTCTTCGGTAGATAGTTTCTCATTAAGAATGGCATAACCCATCCCTTTGATCTCTTCCTTACTTTTACCCTGAAACATCTCCGGCTTTTCCTGTAATCCCATGATCTCGAATAATGCGCTCAGAAGCTTCTCTTCCGCTGCTACTTTCAATACCTTGTCTTCTGCGTTCTGATATACATCTACCAACAGATCTATCTGGGCAGCCTTATCATCCGC
>JBAROK010000063.1:0-2476 GCA_049642065.1 Candidatus Omnitrophota bacterium
CCGGAAACTTCCCGCAGGACACTTAAAGGTAACCATATGACGGTGAGGGCTTTTGACGCTCAGGGTAATCCGCGTCCGATCTTTGATGAACCGGGTTACAAAGGCGGGATGGAAGCCAAACTGTATTTTCTGCCAAGACCTGAGAATAAAAAAGGTAGAGACGCGCTGGACGGCATGGTTGTAACGCTTGTCAGTAGGCCGGAAATGCCTTCAGGGATAATGGTTCCCGGGCCAAGGATCTATAATCCTACCACTACGAAGGCATGGAAGATCACCCTGCATAATGATTTGGTAAGGGGTACTTCCGGTGTGATTCAATTGCGCCTTGTGCGTATAGTGCCAAGAGTGGATATGACGCAGCCGGTAGGTGAAGCGCTTGTTCCAGAAGTAGCGCCTAAAACAGAGTTTGGCCGTAGTGTCGGTGCCAATATTCTCGGATCGTTCCATGATGTGGGTGAATGGGGTGGTAAACACGATGGTTACTCTTCTCCCGAAGGGCGGGCTAAGCTGCTTAAACAGATGACAGAACTTGCGGCTAACGGATCCGGTATCGTAAGGGTCCAGTCGTTCTTTGGAGATGCCCGTGCAGGATTACAATTTGATGACCAGGGTAGGTTCACGGGATTCGACGATAAGGTAGCCGCCGATATCCAGGCGTTCTTTGACGTGCTTGAAGAAGTAAGATGGGACTATCCTAACTTTACGGTGATGCCGACACTATTTAGTTTTGAGTTGGCCGATGGCGTGACTAAAGAAGGCGGCGTTTCAGTAGGCGAAAGGCCTGCTCTTATGAAAGACGCGGTGAACCGTTTAAGGATAGTAAGGGAGCTCAACAGGGTATTGGGATCTTATTGGGGTCATGATGGTATCTATGCGTGGGATCTTTTCAACGAACCTGAAGGAAGTCCTGATCCCAGGATGATAGTTTATGTGAAAAGATTCGTCGAGAAACTCGCCGAAAAAATACATGCCGGAGGCGGTAAGGTCACGGTAGGCAGCAAAAACCAGACCACGCTTATAGAACATTGGGTGGATCTTGATGCGCTAGATATATTGCAGTTCCATATATACGCGAAAGGTATACCTGTTTTTGATAGGACTGCTGCGGCAATAAGCACAAAACCGATCATTATAGGTGAGGTGGGGCAGAGAGATATGGAAGGACGCGGCACGAAAATGTCGCCGCGTAACGTCCAGCTTATTCTTGACAGGGCCCGTGAGATGGGATACAAGGGCGTTATTTTCTGGATAGATTCAGAATACGGTTTACAGAAGCCGGCTTCTATAGAAGAGTGGCTGGCTGTAGCGGCACCAGGAGAGGTAGAAGCCCTTGTTGGATCTATTCCACCGGCGGCTAAAGTCGGAGAGGTTCCGGCACTGGTGCCGGGAGGCCCGTCGTTTGTTGACGGTGAAGTTGCCAGATGGGAAGTGCCCACGGTCGTAGAAAGAACGAGACGCGCTGAACGTATTCTTATGACGAGTTTTGTCAAGGGAACCGTTACGGATAATACCGGAGCGGTCACCGAGCAGTTCAACCAGCTTAAGGAAAAGGGTTGTGACGCAGTACGCGTGCATTTCGGTATGCTTCCGGCAAAAGATATCAATGCACTTGAGGCAGAGCTTATCGCTTTGTTTGATGTTGCCAGAGAGACAGGCATTAAGCTTGAAATCGCGCTTCTTGATATGGCGTTCATAAACGATCTTCTGAAATACGATGAGCTCGATCTTGCGCAGGCGCAAGGATCCAGTCTGAGGAAATTCGTACCGCTTTTTGCTAAGACGTACGCAGAGTACCTCAAGAAGCATAAGGACGCGGCTCCGTTGATAACTGTTGTAGTGGACGAAGCTGACTTAAGAGGAAAGGTCGGGGAGAGGCAGCTCAGGGTTGATGCCAGTTCTTTTCTGCCTAAAGAAGATGCGGCGATAATAAAAGATCTTACAGATCTTGCTAAAGTATCTGAAGGCGCGAAAGTAAAATTACGTATTGATCTTGAGAACCTGTTCTGGATAACTGCTATTGTTAACGGAGTTGCGCAGGCTGAAAAGAAAGGCGGCCTTGGTGAAAAAGCTTACGAGCAGATCGAAGTGGAGATGTATGTTCCTCGGACGCTGAATGCTGCTAACCTGGGATGGGTGCTGCGAAGGCTCAGCTCTTTAAGACGCAGTAACATCAAATTTACTCTTCATGTAAGAGGCGATGTAGAAGACGCTGTTGCCAAAAAGATAAAGGACACATATCCGAACTGCCTGAGGATTGCTAATGAAAGGACTAGCGACGGTATACTTGGAAACCCGCCAAAAAGGGTAACGATAACTACGGGGCTTGGGTTAGGCGAAGCCTTGAGGAAAAAGATATCATGGACATGGTCTGCCGCGGCCGCTTTGGCGTATGGGACTGCAGCTGCAGCGTTAATGGCTCTTTTTGCGGATTCACGTCTTGTAGTTGGATTATCATTTATAGCTATGTTAGCCTCCG
>JBAROK010000068.1:0-2152 GCA_049642065.1 Candidatus Omnitrophota bacterium
CTTCGCTGCTCATATGTATCTTCCCTCCCGAGATTTTTCTTCGGAAAAACTATTCTTTCTCCTTTTGAAAATCACCGTACATCTCTTTTATGCACTCCGGACACAAACCGTGCGTAAAACTCGCATCGGTCCTGTCCGATATGTATTTTTCAAGACGGACCCATGCCCGTGAATCCTTCGGATCTCCGCCCTCTACTCGCATTTTCTTACACCGCGCACATATCGGCACTAATCCTTCCAGCTTTTTAATGTGACCCATGGCTTCTTCTAATTCTTTAAGCTTATGTTCTAACGCCTTGTTCGTGTTATCCAACAGCTCTTTTTGCCTTTTAAGCTCTCGCTCGTTCTCCTTGAGCTCTGAAATATCCAGTATAGATATCACGCTCCTGGATGTGCCCGGGATCAAAGCAACCGTTATATAGATTTCGCTTTGTTTTCTGTTTTTATTAGTAAAAGTAAGCTCATAATTTTTAGGAGCAGATGACGGATCTATCATCCTGAGTCTGTGAAATTCCTGTACTCTTCTTCTGTCACCCTCCGAAATAAAATCAATCAAATTTTTCTTGCCTCGCAAGTCCTTCTTATGATAACCCGAGAGCCTTTCAAACTGAGCGTTCGCCATGGTTATACCAAGATCTTCTTCCACGATAATCGTGGAAGAACCCGTGTTCTCGAAAATGGTCCGATACCTCGCTTCTGATTTCCTGAGAATCTCCTCCATGCTCTTCCGATCGGTTATATCAGCGTATATACCAAGTATCCCGAACACATCACCATCTGCATCCATAAGAGGAACCTTACTGGTAAGTATAATAGCTTCTCTCCCGTCAGCCTGCAGCTGTGGTTCTTCTATATTCAGCATAGGTTTGCAGTTATCTATAACCTCTCTGTCGCACTGCCTAAAAAAATCAGATTCTTCCTTTTTCCAAGCAAGATCATAATCAATCTTCCCTACTATGTTTTCCGGGACACCAACACCTGCAACTTTGGCAAAGTTCTCATTGCAACCCAGATAGACCGACTCGGTATTTTTCCAGAAAACAAAATGCGGAATGTTCGACATTATATTGGTTAAAAGTTCCTGCTGCTGATGCATCTTATCCCGTAATCCCTTACGTTCGGTAACGTCGCGCGATATGAAAATAACGCTGTATCCTTTGCCCAATAGACTCTTGACGATGTTAGCGGTAGCTTCGATATCACGCCATTCCCCGGCTTTGTTACGAAAGCGATACTCCAGTATTTCTCCTATACTTTCCTCTCCCACAGTAAAAAGACTTTTCAGTTTCTTCGCCGTGTATTTACGCGCTATCTGTTTCACATGTTTTACGTCTTCCGGATGTATAAAATCATATCCGGACTTTCCCAACAGATCTTCAGACTCATAGCCCAACACCTGTTTATGTGAGGGGCTTATATATGTACATATGCCCTGCAGTGTTGTCACACATACCAAGTCGCTCGTATTTTCGGTTATCAGGCGCAATTTCTCCTCGTTTTCACGAAGAGCATCTTCCGATGCTTTACGTTCGGTAATATTGCGCAATATCCCCTGCAAAGCAACCAGCTTGCCGTCTTTCTTTATCGGCACTGCCCTGAGCTCATACGGTACCCTTTCCCCGTCTTTTCTGATGCCTTCTAATTCAAATATGGGCACTTCTTCTCCTGCGATAATCTTTCCCAGATACATCATGACTTTGATCGCGGATTCCTTTGTCACTATACCGCTAGTAGCTATATTCTTGCCTATCATATCCTCACGTTTGTAAAAACTCTCCTCTTCGAACTTTTTGTTAAGATCAATAAATTTACCTTTGGTATCTACAATAGCTATCAAATCAGCGGCATTATCGAACAGATTCCTGTAGTCTTCTTCTCTTTCTTTCAGTTCCTTTTCCGACCGTTTACGATCGCTGATATCTCGTATAGCAACAACACGGGCTGTGCCCCCCTCATGTTCAAAAGTCTTTCCATGTATCACTACCGGAAAAGACGATCCGTCTTTTCTCCGGCCAAGCACCTCATACGGCTCCTCGTATCCCCTAGCTACATTACTTTCAATCAGTTCATGAGATTCCGGCATAACAAAATCCAGTATATTTTTACCCATAATCTCAGAAAATTCATATCCCATCATTTTCGCAAAGACTCT
>JBAROK010000080.1:0-2364 GCA_049642065.1 Candidatus Omnitrophota bacterium
CCCGATACGAAAGATGCCCAGGGCGAGTTTATCGGTATGATGAAATGTTCGAAGGAAGGAGCCCGTATTTTCAGGGAACATTTCAATAAATTGAAAAGGGTATACGAAGGAAAGCCGTTCCAGGAAGCAGCCATATTCAAAAAAGCGTATCTAACAGACATGTTTCAGGATCTTACCGATTCAGGTGTACCGGTACATTGTGTGCTTATTGAAAAGGGCTGGAAAGAAATAGATACTGTTGAAGATTACGATAACTTGGTGAGTTGATGATAACGAAGATCAGTTTCATATTGGTGATACTATCGGGGCTTATACACCCCGTATGGAATATGCTTCTTAAAAGAAGCGATGATAAGGTGATCTTTTACCTGAATATACATCTTATCTTCACGGTGCTTTTCGGATTTATATTGTTCGTTTATCCGGTGAAGGATATAACCGTTCTTGGCTGGGCGTTTGTTGCTCTTTCAGCGGTTGCGCATTTTTTCTATCAGCTTTTTCTGTGCAGGACCTATGAATTGGGTGATATGTCGCTGACGTATCCTATAGTGAGGTCATCGCCTGTATTTGTGCTACTTATGGGTGTTCTTTTTCTTAGGGAGATACCGTCAAAACTGGCACTTGTGGGGATATTTGTGGTCGTTTTGGGGGTGCAGGTCATGAACCTGAAGAACCTGTCGTTTTCGGGGCTTAAGTCCCATTTTAAGAACATCGACGGAAAAGTCATGGCAGCTGCGGGTATGACGGCTTTCTTCTCCGCATGCTATGCGATCGTAGACAAGAAGGGTGTCTTGCATATGGATCCTGTTTTGTTCTTTTATATCTTCTTCGCGTTATCGGGATTCATGTTCCTGGGGTACCTTCTGTCAATGAAGGAAAGAAGAAAACGCTTTTTTGAGATACTTAGCAGGGACAAGTTTAAGATAACCTTAGCAGCGGTTCTGGAGTTCTCTTCGTATGTCTTGATCCTGTTCGCGTTCAGGATATCGAAGGTAGCTTATATTATTGCGCTTAGGCAGATTAGCGTGGTGTTCGGGGTACTGTACGGTATATGGTTCCTGAAAGAAAGGTATGGAAAGGTAAGGCTTGTAGGGTCCCTGGTGATATTTCTGGGGATATTCTTGATAACGGTTTTTGGATAGAAAACTATAAATAGGAGGTTAGGATGGATAGTAGCAAGGAAAACAAAGAAAAAATATTTCTCTTTCCCGGCATGGCAGGCATGACAAGGGATATTATAGACCGGATGAAAGAAGATGGTACTGAACTGCTTTCTGTGGATATTATGGTCACTCAGAAGTGCAATTTCAGGTGCATTTACTGTTATGCTGAAGGCGGGCCGCAAAGGACGAACCAGCTTACCATGGCCGAAGCGAAAAAGTTAGTCGATGAAGCGTCGGATATGGGGACTAAGATCATCAATATACAGGGAGGAGAGCCTCTTATCTGGAATCCGGTCGATTGGGAAAGCGCCGAAGAAGACGCTTTTTTTCATTTAGTAAGATATGTAAGAGACGTCTTTTCGGGGAAAGGTTTACCGGTGGACCTGGTAAGTTTTACCGATGTAGCTATCATTACCGAAGAAAAGGCAAAGAAGCTGGTAGAGTACGGTGTAGGGCTATGCTGTAAACTGGATTCTCTTGTTGAAGAAATTCAGGATAAACTGCTCGGGGTAAAGGGTGGACTCAAGAGAATGATGGAGGGGTACCAGTACCTGATAGATGCTGGATATGGTAAGCCCGGAGCACCTACGATCTCTACTAATACCGTGGTTACTACGCTCAACTATGACGGAGTGGAGGACGTATTTCGCTGGTCAAGAATGCGTGGATTCAAACCGTTCGTTATTCCGGTGCACGTGCACGGGACTGCTAAAGAATACGCGTCTTTGATGTTATGCGGAAAGCCGTCGGGCGGTACCCTGGATTCGGGAGATATCAAAAAGCTCTTTGAACGCTTGGCGGAAATAGACGGTGATGAGTTCGATATACACTGGAAAGCGGAGAGCCCGTGGATAGAGAACAAAGCGTGCTCCCGGCATCTGGGAGGAATTCACGTAAGGGCTGACGGGAAGTTAGTACCATGTTCGGAAGCTCCGGATTTTTGGATATTGGGCGATATAAGGGAAAAGTCGCTTAAAGAAATAGTAACTTCAGAGAAAGTAAAGAAGTTCAGGGGGATATATTCACAATTGCACGAAGAGTCTAAGTGTTCTGCGGATAACTGCCCACTTAGTAAGGAGGAGCGTTGTTATGGATGCAGGACACGTGCGTATGACGATTCGGGATTCGATGAAAACGGAGATTTCGATCCTTCCCGATTGGATCCCGAGGCATTTTTTGCCGGGGATCCCGCGTGCTGGAG
>JBAROK010000089.1:0-1901 GCA_049642065.1 Candidatus Omnitrophota bacterium
GTATGGCAGTGTTACAGGACCTGACTATAACCCGAAAACATCGGATATTAATATAGCCGTTGTTTTAAAAGACGCTTCCATAAGCAAACTCAAACCTTTACTTAAGACAGCGAAGAAAGGTGTAAAATCCGGTATTACCGCTCCGCTTTTTCTTACCCCGGAATACATAAAGATGTCTCTAGACACTTTCCCGATAGAGTTCTCGACGATGAAAGATACCCGTTGCGTGCTTTTCGGGGAGGATGCGCTTGAGAATATAACAGTGGATACGGCGGATCTGCGCCGTGAATGTGAGTATCAGCTAAAAGGTAAAATGCTCATGATCCGGCAGGCCTACCTGGAACAGGCTCTATGCAGGAAAGGGATAGAAAGGGTAATAAAATCCGCGTTCCGGTCACTTATGCCAGTTTTTAAAAGCATACTCAGGATTAAAAGCGGTCAAACTCCTCCGCCGGACAATGCCGAAGTTCTTAGTCAGATGGGAGAAGAGTTCGGTGTAGATCCCGCATCGTTTCTTGAGGTATTACGGGATAAAAAGATGGATGGACATATAGGTAAAAAATCAGCGGAACTGTTTCTGGAAGATTTTCTTGCTCAACTGGAACGGTTATCTAACATAGTGGATAATCTGTAATATGAAAAAACTAACTTCAATATTTCTGATCTTGTTTTTGTTGTGCACTTCATGTGTTTCAATATCTGAAGCGCAAAACGTAAGGTTCCCTTCAGCCAGGGGATTTGTTAACGATTACGCTAAAGTATTATCCCCGCAAGCGAGTGCCGAGATAACGGCTTTACTGGAAGAGATAGAGCGGAAGACCTCCGCGCAAGTGGTGGTGGTCACAGTAAAGAGTACGACGCCTCTTACGATCGAACAGTACGCGGTGGAGCTTTTCCAGAAGTGGGGAATTGGTAAGGCTGGAGAAGATAACGGGATATTGATACTTCTGGCGGTTGATGATAGGAAGGTTCGGATAGAAGTAGGGTACGGGCTTGAGGGCGCTGTGACGGACCTCCAGAGCAAGATAATCATACAGGACCTCATGATACCTGCGTTCAAACAAGGAGGGTATGATCTTGGCATATCTTCCGGGGTAGTTATGATAGCCAAACTTTTGAGGGATGAATACGGCGTGAATCTTGATATGTCGCGAGTTAAGGCTGCGGTACCTGCCCGGGGGCGTCGCGGATCGCCGATGGGAAGCCTGATCGGGCTGATTTTCTTTATTCTTATATTCGGGTTCAGGTTCGGTACGCTTTTCTTCCTTATGGGTGGCGGCGGCGGATACTGGTCCGGAGGTGGTGGCGGATCTTTTGGTGGCGGATTCGGAGGTTTTGGTGGAGGTATGTCCGGTGGGGGAGGATCTTCAGGATCCTGGTAAGAAAATTAAGGAGGAACAATGAAAACCGTATTAATAGTTCTTGGTGTTATAGCGTTGGTCGTACTTATGATAGGCGGCTGGCTGATCGGCGGGCTTAATCATGTTGTCAGGTTAGATGAGAACGTAAATTCTTCGTGGGCGCAGGTTGAGAACCAGCTTCAGAGAAGGAACGACCTTGTACCTAACCTGGTAAACACGGTTAAAGGGTATGCCGCTCATGAACAAGGTATCTTTACCGAAGTTACTAAACTGCGCAGCCAATGGCAGAACGCAAAAACGGTAGATGAAAAAATAACTAATGCCAACCAGATGACCGGAGCCTTGTCACGTCTTCTTCTGGTAGCGGAAGCGTATCCGGACCTTAAGGCGAACCAGAATTTTCTCGCTCTTCAGTCCCAATTAGAAGGCACTGAGAACAGGATAGCTGTTGAAAGAATGAGATACAATAATTCCGTAAAGACGTTCAATACATACCGTCGGACTGTCTTTGGCGGCTTCTTCGCTTCTATGAGAGGACTC
>JBAROK010000097.1:0-1622 GCA_049642065.1 Candidatus Omnitrophota bacterium
GCTCCTACGATACTGACTATTTTCATGTTATTTCCTTTTGCTTACCGGAGGAAAAAACCTTTTTCCATAAGTTTCACGCCATCCAAATAGATATCTGGTTTTGTTATCACTCCGTCTAAATGAAGTGGTACATCGTTATCTCCGCCATATGAAACATTATTCCCAACGGCAACATGAACTGTCCCTATCACTTTTTCGTCTTCCAGGATATTCCCTATTACTTTAGCCTTGGGATTGAGCCCGATACCTAATTCGGCCACACAGTATGCTCTTGCCCCTACCCGGTCGAGCCTTTCAATCACTTCTTCGGACCTTTCACCTGAAATTTCGTATACCACGCCGCCCCTAACCTTGAATGTAAGAGGTGCGTTTAATACGCCAATCTCCGGGAACGTCATATCAACAATATAAATTCCATCGCACGTCTCAGGAGAAAACGATATCTCGCCTTCCGGCAGGTTACCAAAAGCACCGGGATAGTCAAATGATCCTCCGTCTTTCCCGAAAAAAGAGCTCGATCCAACCTCGAAAGTAATATCAGTACCAAGTTCGGTCATTACGCGAACCGTGGAAGAATCTTTAAGTAGACCGTAAAGCCAATCCGATTCTTTTTTCAGTTCGTCATAATCAATATCAAGACACCTGTTGGCAATATCCACGGTAATCATAGGCATCGTAGCTATCCTAGCGCCTCTTGCGGTAGCCTCTCGTCTAGCTAAAGTATGGGTAAGTGATTTCTCTGTTATAAGACGCTGTACGTCGTAGTGCAGCATCTGTATGCTTATTTCTTCGGGAGGTTCGGTGCCATGCTCTTTAGTGGGTTCCATTACAATTATCTTCACGCGCTTGGTCAATCCACACGCGTATTCGTAGAAAGCACGCCCGATATCTTCTTTTACGGTATCGGTAACTATAAGGCAGGTTTCATTTGACCGTAATTTTAGTGCTCCGGTAAAGACAGCTTTTAGCGCATTCTCACTTATCACTTATACCTCTACTTTATTATTAAAATCTAAGCAGCCAGACACCTGAAAGTACAAACAACATGCCGATAATTTTATGCACGGTTACTGCTTCGCCAAGAATAAATATCCCCAGAATAAAAGCTATAAGCGGATACGTTCCTGAGATAGGTACGACACGCGAAACCTCGCCTATTTTCAACCCGTGATAAAAAGCTATCTGGGCTACAAAGCTGGCCAGAAATCCACTTAATACCAATAGAGCTATAGCCTTGGGATCTACCTGACGGAGCTGCTGCGGCTTTACTATAAAAGCCCCTAGTAGCAATATCCCTATTATCACTCCCAAGCACCGGTAAAATAACGCCGGAAATGGCTCCGTCTTCTGAAGACCCAGTTTCTCAAGAACCGGAACAACTCCCCATATACAGGCTGTTAAGACCGCCCACATAATAGCGTTCATGTATCCACCTCTTCTTCAGAACTGTCAGAAACTGACCTGAGGTACTTCTTTCGCCGATTCGGATACTTCGAAATATTCCCTAGGTTGATTGAGTCCTCTCATAGAAGCGAAGAAGCCGCCAAAGACAGTCCGACGGTATGTATTGAACGTCTTTACGGAATTATTGTATCTCATTCTTTCAACAGCTATCCTGTTCT
>JBAROK010000098.1:0-15990 GCA_049642065.1 Candidatus Omnitrophota bacterium
GAAAGATAGAGGAGTTAGAGAAAAAATACGACGGGCAGTTTCAGATAGTTTTTGAGGCTATTAAGAAACTAATGGAACCGCCCCCGGAAAAACCCAAACGCAGGATAGGGTTTCACCATGACTAGCCCCCTCTCCGCATAATGGTTCTGGTGCCAATTAAATGCGGAGCCAACCCTGAGGCGAGCAAATACCTGGTCAGCTTAAAACATTATAAGAAATATACTTATCAGGAGAGCTTTTTCCTGATGGCGAGGCGATTCATTTCGCGTACTTTTTTAATTTCTTTTTTAGTGACATCATAATCCATAATATTTTCATCGTTTAAACCGTGCTCTATGCCGTAAAGTATAGCATCGAGTTTATCATAAGATATCCCCAGTGCTAATTCATCGGAAGTGCCGCATAGGACATCGGCTGATGAGGCCCTATCCCGTATCTCTTCCGGTATTTCTAAATATTCTGCCAGTTGATTGATCTGTGTTTTATAGAGTTTCCCGATCGGAGAATATGGCATATCATCTAAGCCGCCCTTAGTGAACCATCCCGATGACAGCTCGGTATAGTTACCGCCACCTAATATTATCGTGTTATTTTTTTCAGCCAACGCCTCTAAATATCCTCTAATTTCTATAAACCATCCGTCAAATGAGGTCTCAAGATCTTTTACCAGAGAGTCATACACTAACCGCCTAAACCAATTTGTCATAAATTCCTCTTTGCGCATCGTGGTTATGAAGGGCGTTTCTCCGAACAATAAACAATATAAGTTCTGAAGAAATCGGGTCAGTGTTGGAGACTTATCAAGGATTTTCAGAAAAGATGAGCGCGTTATTTTTACGCCCATTATACTTTCAATAGGCACTATAGTAAGTCTCAAGCATAGCCAATCCGCCATGAGCTTGGCGCTTTTTCTGGCTACTTCATCGCCTCTGCCATTATAAAAATAAAACACCTTAACCCTGTCTTTGCCCAATGTGCGCACGGCAAGTGTAGCTAAAACAGCTGAATCTATGCCGCCGCTCAACCCGATTAAAGCATGGCTTGCGTTGTGCTTACTAACAAGTTCCCGCATATATCCTTCAATGCTTTCCGTTGCATCTTGTTCACTGATCTTTAGAAGCTCTCTGACTGATTTCATGGCCATGTCCTTTTATCTACGGTATATACAGGGTGCGTTTTCCCTTGCTTTTTGTGCTTTTCCCCTAGACAGTTAAAGTTTATCATGGGAACTACGTTAGAGCAAAATAAAGTAACGCCTATTTTATTCCTAACTATGCATAAGCTATTATATTTATTGAATATAAATGAATGGAATTACTACTTAGAAATGAAAATTAATTCTTTTGCCGGCCGTATAACCATTATCAACTAAACACCTGCGGGAGGAGGGAACCTATGTTCTCTTGTTCTAAGTTCTTTATTTGCAAAGCTTTGTATGCCAGTTTCCGCTCTCTTGTACAGTTTTTGGTCAGTTATTTATTAAATAAATCCGGGATTAACTCTCCTTTAAATACTTTTCCACTATTTTCAATCTATCCGAAAAATCGTATCATCATTCGGATGTTTTCGCATATTCCTTGCGCACAACAAAAGAGATGATACCTCCCATAAAGATACCGACCAGTAAGGTTAAAAACAAAACTATGGCTTTGCTGCTTTCAAGGGACCACAACAAAAAATTAACTTTCATGATCTCGTGATTTTGAAATATAAAGATCGTGACAAGCACCGCCAAAACCAAGATCAAGATTATCTTCCAGTTCATTTGTTTCTCCTTCCTTTTACATCGGATGCAAGAACATTATTCCTCAAATTTTTCTGGATAATCTTTTACAAGACCAGCCACCAACACATCCGAGAACATGAGCATGTGGGCCTTGTCTTGTTCGTAATATTCCAGATCCGTAGCCTCTTCCTTGTTAAGGATCGATTCGATCTCGCTCCATGTAAGGTCCAGATGCTTATACAGTATACCTGTCAGGTATTCCTTGGTCTGGTTGCGCGAGATGGCAAAAAAACCCGCCAAGTTGCGCGCATTTTTATACCATTTTTTCTTAGCCCGATCCAGCGCTTCTTCCTTGGCCTCATCAGTCAGTTCCAGGGCTTCTTCCTTGGCTGTCTCAGTCGGTTCCAGGGCTTCTTCCTTGGCCTTATCAGTCAGAGCCAGGGCTTTTCCCCTGGCCTTCCTTAACAGATCCAGGGCTATTTCCTTGGCCTTCTTAAGCAGATCCAGGGCTTTTTCCTTGGCCATATCAACCAGATTCAGGGCTGTTCCTTTGACCTTATCAGTCAGGGCCAGGGCTTCTTTATTGTCCTTCTCAGGTAGAGCCAGGGCTTTTTTATTTACTTTTTTAGTGGCCTTAATAACTTGTTCAGTAAACTTCACGTCCTTTTTGAGGTAACCGGTTAAAAATATTTTTGCTAAACTTCCGTAATATGGCTTGATCGAGGATCCAAGATCTCCCGCGTTTTCAAGAAGTCTATTTTTGGCTTCCTTCGCATCTTTAGAACCTTCAATTTCTTTGACAATGTAATCCCGCAGCAAAACTGCGCGTGACTCCCATAGCTTTCGCATGGACATCCTTAACTCAACTTCTGACTTAGACATAATCTTGCCGTCTGTTTTGGCGTTCATGTCCTCGGCTCGTACAGGACCGCTTATGGTTCCCGCACAAAGCAGAATTAAGATCCATATTAAAAATGTTTTCTTAATCTTAATACTCCCTTTTAGCCATTCCTTGCTTCGAATGTGTCTTTCTTAGCAATTTTTCGCAAAATGCTACTTCTTTGGAAACGTCGATGTTGTATTTTAAGCCGAGCTCTTTCAATTTTAAGATAGTCTTGGTTAGGTCCGATTCCGCATTGGCATAAAACTTCACCGCCCTCTGAGGTTCGTGCCCCCCGTCACCATGCTTAATCCACCGTAGTGCTTTTTTATAAAGCCTGTTTGCTTCCTCAAGCTTTGTGCCTCTCCTTTCTTTTTAAGTCAAGTGCTTCAACGCTTCTTCCTCTGTTTCATATACAGTAAACAATGTGCCAACTCTACTTATTTCTATACGCTCATCAAGTTCTGTCTGATTAATCTTAACTAAGATAAGTTTTCTTTCTGCCTTCTGAAGATTATCAAGCAAGCCTATTAACGTCGCCAATGTAGAAGAATCAACTCTTTCGACTTGTTCAAAATTCAGAATGACATGTTTATCCAGATATTTCTCAATTACGTCATCTAAATCCTCATCAAAAATCGGAATAGTGCTGGAATCAATATTTCCCTTTAAACGGATTATTATGAAATCCCCGGATTCAACAATCTCTTTTATGTATGGGAAGAGTTTCCCATCTGTTCCTTTTAGGATATTTTCAATTCGTAGTACTATTCCGTGATTCCGGACGTATTCTATTATACTTTTCATCCCCTTCTCCTTTAATCTGGATGCTCCAACAGGTAATAAAGGAGATTATCCGCAAAATGTGGGTCTTTTGTTATGCCCACATGGTCACTAAAAATGAACATTACCTGTCCCCATTTTATCGGCGAAATAAGCTTAGGAGTCCATGTTCCTCCTATGCGCTCATCCATTAAGGCGCTCGATCTTAAAACTGTCCCGTCACCCGGAGCTTTCCGTATTACCTCGAAAGTTCCCTTCTTTCTGTCGATTCCCACTACGGCATCAGTATCAATAGCATCACCTGTAAACAGAGCAAAAGAAACACTATTCGGAGGGTCAGCCGCGGCATCAAGCGCTTCCCAGAACTTTTTTGCTCTCGCAAGGCATTTTCTTTGATGATCAAGCGCTATCCTTTTTCTATCTGCAGGATCTTTGATGTCCGGCAATAAGATCTCAAGCTCTTTATTTTGTTCCGGCGAAGCTAACCCCCACTTCATTTCTTCCCATAATGCCGGGTCATAGATATCCAAAGGCTCCCCATCAGGAGCATTCTTATCTATTAAAGCTTTGTGCCTTGCCTGAGGCATAAGTTCATACATTGCCGGCATAGTCCCAAGAATAGCCGGGGAATATTTAGGCAGCATCGGATTATTTAAGCCTTCAACGAGAACCTTAAAAGATGAAATGGATCCCGCATTCGGGGTGCTTATTATTACAAGTTTGTTGACATACTTAGTCCCTGCCCATGTTGTTCTGGGAGCCGCTCCGTTCTCCGGCAGATCTTCCCCGCCATATCTTAAATAATACCTGGCCAGCAATCCCCCCATAGAATGAGCAACAATGTCAAACTTCACCTCATAATCTTTTATGCCGTATCTCTGCTCGACCTCCTGTTGGACATATGCTTTATGTTCTTCGATGAACTTATCCAGCAGTTTCGCGTTTTCCACTATATCTCTTCTCCAGTCATAATCAAACTGAAAGGAGGTAAAATGTCCTTCCGGGTACTTAACTGTTCCCGACTTGCCAATATCTTCGTCCCGGTAACCGCCCACACCCAAAATCTTCAGGATATTGTAGTAAGCATTGAGCCGTATTGGTATTACAAAAAGCTTTAGATCCAATCTGGCCAAAGCGCCGCCGGGAACCACACTGTCCTTTAGATCTTTCAGGGGGACACCTTCTTGCATTGGTAGAGCAGCCAGACGAGCTCCGTTCTTTTTAGAAGGATCTGCATATTTCCCGGAAAAGGCGCCCCAGACAACAGTATCTGTTTCGGGATCTATTAATCTTGAACCTAACAGGCCGGGGATAACAATAACGGGATTCCTTTGGGGTTTACCATACTTCGATTTTGGCGCATACGCACCAGCAGTCCTTGTGTACAATGCATCCAGGTCTGATGGTTCGGGTGCAGCAGCACACTCTACGGAACCTGCAACAAAAACTATGATCATTGACATACGAACCATTTTATGTAAATTTTTCATTATTTTCCTCCTTAGGGCAGATCATCCCTGCTTAAAAAACCTCTTAGTAGAACGTGTGGCCTGCGAAATATTTCTTTTTCCTTTTATTGTTACATATCTGAATGCCGTATATGGGAAATTAATCATCTGTCTCATGCCGCCTATAGTAGTAAAGTTTTGTATTTCTTTTCTTGTTTCAGAGACAAGTTCATTAAAGACAATTTTTTCATCTACTTCTCCTTGTTCTTTAACCATGGATAGCCTGTGCATGGAATAAAGCCCGATAAGAAAAGCAATTGCAAAAAAGAAATCCCAGGATTGAAAATTCAAAGTTTCAACTGAAATCACCTTGTCCGGTCCTGACCATTTTAACGTCCATGAAAGCTGATACCGGGTAACGATATCCGCTAATTTACCGCCAATAATTGGTGATATGCCTGCCGCTAATGAGTTAATAAAGTTATTAACTGTTAGGAACGCCGTCGCTTTTCCTTGAGGGGCCAGTTTAAATCCAATATTTCCGGCACCAAGATTTATGCCCGCGGTAGACATTCCCATAAAAATATGTATCAGTACAACCAGTGGTATGGTCAACATATGTTTATCAGGAAGAGTTGTGAATGTCCACGCTAATATAGAAAAAAGGAAAAGTGGTCCACTTACTTGTAATACAGACTTATTGGAAAACCTGTCAGTGAATCTGCCCCATATGCGGAGAAAAACTAAATGTGTTACCTGACTCACTATCGAAAGCCCTACAATAAAAGACAGGGAAAAGTCCAGCCTCTTGAGCATATATACTGTAAAAAACGGTCCTGCCAGATTAACCGCAAAAGTCCAGGAACCGGAAAAAGCCATTAGCTTTTTGAAGTTATCATCTTTGAACGGAGTCGATAGTATGCCTATGAACCCTACTTTCTTTTCAGGGATGCTCATCCGGGGCTCGGGTATTGTGGAAAGAAAATATACCCCGATAATGCCCGCGACAAAGCCCAGCAGAAAAAGGATCGAATAGCCAGATAATTCTTGCTCCGGTAAATACTTTTTCCATTGATCAATATACGTTGCGCATGCAAGACTCAACACTATGCCCAGAATAGTGGATATTATCATTCTCTTTGAAAAGAATCTTCCCAATCTATCTTGAGGGAGAAGATCTCTTAACCATGGGCCCCAGGCAGTTCCGGATATTGCGCCAAAGACTGAATACAAAGCAAGCCCTACAACAAGTATTTTTACCCCTACTGATGTTGGAAATAAGAACGGGATCCCTGCTACTAAAAGCCAGAAAGATCTGCTTACAAGTGATGTCAGGACAACTATTGCTTTTCTGTTCTTTACCTTTTCTACAAGATAAATTGAAGGTATTTGGATTAAAGCCATAAGCGGCCCAATAGCCGCCAGAAGCCCGATTATGTAATATGATGCGCCAAGCTTTAAGGCAAAAGCCGTTAGAAAAACACCTCCTGTAAAAGTGCCCATCGCAGTTGAAGCCAAGCCGTCATTTATTACAGCCTTCATCCCGCGTTGAACGTCTTCTTCTGTTAAAGTATCTTTAACTTTAAACCACATACTTTTCCCTCTCTTGGTACATGTCTATTGATAGATTATATGTATCATTATACTCCTTAATGTTACGGTTTGATATGTAAAGGAAATATCAGCCTATTTTCCCATAAATAGTGCTCCTATAACTAACGCTAAAAATCTATGAATTTATATTCTTGCTTACCTGCAACCATTCTCTTAGATCTTTTATTGTTATCAACTTTTCCATATTCATCCTCCTTGGTTGGTGTCCAAATAGTGTCCATAGAAATCCCCCAAGTGTACACCTGGTATACAACTTTTTCAGATTTATACCCTATTTATACATGGCGGAGAGGGGATTTCCCCACCCCACCCCCTATAAACTAAAAAAGTGAAAGAATCCCGGGGAAAAGGTGTCTCTATACCTAAAGCGAGGAAAGGAGCATTCTATGGAAAAAAAGAAGAAGATTGAGAGAGATGTTATTGAGGAAAGAATATTTCTTATCAGGGGGCAGCGCGTGATGTTGGCTCAGCATCTCGCTGTACTATATGATGTTGAAGTAAGAGCGCTAATACAGGCCTATAAGCGGAACATTATAAGGTTCCCAAAGGATTTTGCTTTTCCCCTTACAAATAAAGAGTTTGCAAACTTGAAATCACAATTTGTGATTTCAAGTTGGGGTGGCATAAGAAGAGCTAATCCATATGTTTTCACTGAACAAGGTGTGGCTATGTTATCCAGTGTTCTTAAAAGCAAAAGGGCCATACTGGTAAATATTGCAATAATGAGAGCATTTGTAAGATTGAGGGAGCTGCTTTCTACGAATAAAGAGCTTGCCATGAGATTAGATTAGCTTGAAACAAAAATAGAAAACCACGATGAAGAGATTTGTGCGATTTTTGAAGCTATCAGAAAGCTGATGGAACCGCCGCCGGAGAAGTCAAAACGGCGCATAGGGTTTCATCATGACTAGTTATCCCATCCCCTGCTTCGCATAATGGCGTAAGCCAATTGATTGCGGAGCCGCCACTGAGTCCTAGTCACTTTAAAATATGAATAGATTCCCCGCTTGCGCGGGGATGACAGAGGTGGGGCTTATGATCAATTATTTTTTCTCCAGAAGGTCTTCGAAAAGTTTCAAAAACTTCTCGGCCGTGGGTTCGGCAGCGTTCTCTTCCAGATAATCTTCAACAGCCATCTGCTGCCGCTTATATTTCTTTCCTTCTTCAAATACATCCACAAGATTATCTTCGAGCTCATAATAGTGCTCGTGCCTCAATACTTCCCGCGCAAAAGGATCAACATAATTGGAATTGCGAACAAGAATAGGACACTTCGAACCAAGACACTGGTAAACACTACTGGCCACTACGACTACCGGGGCACTGTGCTTATTATAGATCATACAATCAGAAGCATGAAGATACTTGTACAAAAGCTCTATATCAGGCGATTTTTCAATGACTCGAAAATCGAATTTCACTCTATTCTGGATATGTTTAAACGTGCTCAGTATTCTCTCTATTTCCGTTAAGAGGACCAGGCAGACATCATATTTATCATTCGTCAGTACCAGTCGGTCGAGCGCTACAACCGTGTTCAGCGCATGTTCCGCGGCCGCTCCAAAGATAAGAACGATCTTCTTTTCCGTCGGAAGTCCAAGTTCCCTCCTGGCCTCCATTTTATTCCCCGGAGAGAGAGGAGAAGCCGGATATGGAATGATACTTAATATTCCTTCCGGGTAGGCTTCTTTGAGAAAATTGAAATATCTCTCATCGAAACAAACTACATGATCCCAATCAAATTTAAAAAAATTGGGTTTATTCGAAAGGGATCCATCATGTATAACATTAACTGTTTTGGCTTTTTTCTTGATCTGAGGAAAAATATCAAGCAGGTGATCCATGGGAAGCATCCCGAGGTCCTGAGCTACAAAAATATCATAATCGGCCTCGAGAAGCGACGCGATATCCATCTTGGAATCCGGAAAGCCATATGCGGGGAAACATCGCATAACATAATTCTCATCTTCTTTTTTTGTGATAGCCGTTCCATGAAAAGCATGTTTATAAAAGCTAAATACCTTTAAATCTATACCCTTTTGGATCCACTCCCGGCCTAAAAGTTCGGCATGAATTGACGCACCGGAATCAGAATTCCAAGCACCCATCATAGCTATTTTCATGGAGACCTCCGTATAAAGATCTTTTTGATAAGGTTATATCCCCTATTCTACTAGAAAACCAAAAAACATTGAATTGACTGAAAGCGAGAAAAACGAACTGGTCGCAAATTGCGACCAGTTCGTTTTTCTTACTCATCTACCATAAATGTGCTGCTTCCGCCATAGAGAGGCGTTGTCGTAAGGATATCGCATCATTTTTACATACTGATCTACATATACCGCACCCACAGCATTTTTTGAAATCGACTATAACTTTGTTATTAACGGCATCGTATTCCAATGCTTCAAACGGGCATATTTTGACGCATGCGTTACAACCATTGCATTCGTTCTTGTCTAGCTCGGCGATATATTCAGCTTTAAAAAAAATCGGCGTCACTTCTTTATACATTTTCATCGCAATGCATCCGGTATCATCGCAATTGCAAATAGCGCCTATAAATGGCGTTTTAAACGTCCAAATGCTATGTAACGACCCGTTACTTTCCTGTTCTTTCATAAAATTCAAAGCGCTTGTTTTATCTATTTTTTCAAATTTTGCAACATCCGGACCACCAAAAAAAGACTGATCTACCAGTTCGATAAATTCTGGCTTTAAGGTGACCATAAAACATGTCCGGATTTCTTTCCCGGTTGTAACCTTGCGGCAGACACATGGAATCCTGACAATAGAGTTTGTTATCGATAATATTTTTTCAACATCTTCAATCGGAACTACCTGCCCCCAATGTTGATTAATAAATCTGCGTTTCAGGATCGCTTTTAATGAAGAGCCGATCAAGGGCATCTTTAAAGGCAAGCGTTTAATAAGATTGAAATATTTCTTATAACCCCTATCAACACCGTGAAAAAAATCCTTAACATACGCTCTTCTATTGACATCGTTCACAAGCTCTTGGCTGTAATTTTTTACGTTGAGATACCACTTCTTACCTTCACCGTGTTTTATGCAGAACTCACACATATATTTTAGCCCCCATACTCCATCTTTATTTGGTGTAGCTATTTTAATCCGGTACTTTTTAAATTCTACACCCGTCCCCCAAAAGATACAAGCATATGTACAATTTGGGCACCAAAGCAGATTGTTTTTTATGACTTTCCATCCCATCTGTTATACAATATTTATAACTATGGCGCATCACAACCCCATACACGCGCAATTGACTGAAATCTTGGACAACGCCCACATGAGGCCGATTCATTGGCGGATATGGTTCCTGTCGGCCATGGGCATATTCCTGGATGGCTTCGACCTTTTCATTATCGGGGTTGCCATGCCCCTTATCTCACTGACCTTTAAGACGACCCCTCACGTGGTCGGCCTTATCGGGTCAGCAGCGCTCATAGGGGCCGTTTTCGGCGCTATGATCGGCGGCTTCCTGACCGATCGTTTCGGCCGCAAGCTCTTGTACGTCTTTGACATTTTTGTTGTTGTGATCCTGTGCGCGTTTTCGGCTTTTTCCTGGAGTTCTCTCTCCCTCATCGTGTTCAGGTTTCTGCTGGGCATCGGGATCGGCGCCGATTACCCTATCTGCGCGACTTATATATCGGCGTTCATGCCCAAACGCCTACGCGGTCGCATGCTTATCGGCGCTTTCAGTTTCCAGGCGCTCGGCATGTTCGCCGCGGCGCTCGTGGGCCTTGTTATACTTAAAATATATCCTTCAGAACAGGCTTGGCGTTTCATGCTCGGCTTTGCCACCATCCCGGCCGTCATAATAATGCTGCTGCGTTTCACCGTGCCGGAAAGCGCGCGCTGGTGTCTCGAAAAAGGCAGGCACACCCAAGCGGCCCATATAATCGGCAAGATGGTACCCCACAAACGCGACGAGATCCACGCGCTGGCCGCTGAAGCGCACCGTTTTTACGCTGATATCAAGACCAAAGAACACCAGCTGGCGTCTTTATTCAAGCCCAGGTATATCAGGAACACGGTGCTCTCATCTGTCCCGTGGTTCTTGATGGACATCGCTACTTACGGCATAGGCATATTTACTCCCATAATCCTGGGGGCGATGGCGTTCTCCGGGCATGGATTGAACACGATAGCGAGTGATTTCAAGGCCACCGAGGGTGCGGCGTTCCTCGACATCTTCCTCGCGCTCGGTTTTCTTTTGAATATCCTTCTGATTGAAAAATGGGGACGCATAAAACTGCAGCTTTTCGGGTTCGGCGGTATGGCCATAGGGCTCCTGGTACTCGCGGTATCCAGCATTCTGCCGGCGGGTCATGCCCTGAGCATGTTTCTGCTATTCTCCGGGTTTACCATATTCAACCTCCTGATGAACATGGGTCCGAACGCTACGACCTTTATACTCCCCGCGGAGCTTTACCCGACGAAGATGCGCGCCACAGGGCACGGGTTCGCTGCCGCGATTGGCAAGATCGGCGCGGCCGTCGGCATTTTCCTCCTCCCCGTCACGAAGGCACATTTTGGTCTTACCTTCACGCTAATCATGCTGGCGATATTCTGTGTCCTCGCTTTCATGGTCACACTTGTCCTCAGGGTAGAAACAAAAGGAAAGTCACTGGAAGAACTGGGTATGATAGTGTAGTGCCGGCACAGGGACCGGCACCTGAATTACACTATAATCTTCTATTTTTTAAGCCAAAACACGTAAACAGGCTTTATTGCCAGGATAACCGCTATGGCGATAAGCTTTATGTAGCTTACCTGCAAAAGTTCCGGAAATATCTTGGCAATAATAATGCCTAAGACGAGCATGCACCATTTTATAAGCCCTATATCGAGCGCGCTTAGTCTGTGGGCTCTTTCGTTAAGTTCTTCGAACATGATTCCTCCTTTTCAGAATACTACGTCTGTGTTCTCCGCCCCCTGCTCCCGCATAATGGCTCTAGACAATTAATCCGGAGCCAAGCTTGAGGCGAGCAAATACTCGGTCAACCTAACATATACTAAGAGGGTACTATATATAATCGGGAGAACTATATTTAGTAAAGAGTCCCTTATCACTGTTAATAACCCTACGTACAGGGATATGTTTCGGGTGAGCCGCATCAACTAACCATGTCCAGGCATCATCTATTTCATCAGGCTTAAAATACCGCGTTTCAGCCTCAACGAAAACTGATTCAGCAAGGATTTCACTCATAACTTTAGTCCATGAATGAGCGCCAACTATAGCTATAAGCTCGATATCTCGCATATGTTTTTTAAGAAACTCGAATATTTCCCATTCTGACTTGATATTTGCACCCTGCATTTCAGTAACATTGATAAGAAGCCTAAGTTTTTTATTTGCTTCAAGCACAGCTGCTTCCATATTAGGGAGGAATTCTTGTAGTTCCTTAGGGGTTAGTTTTCCTGTAACTTCAAATCCAAAAACGTTTTTTTGCCCGTGATCAAGTACATTTATACCCATAGGTATGTTTTCCTTTCAGTTTGAATGATTTTAGGGACACGCAATCTATTATATCCGCGATATTTGGTCATTACAAGGGTCATCTATACTTATCTTGATATGATGAAAAACTTGTGGCAGGTCAATAGTGCCGATTATAACTTCATTTTAAAACCGCACATGGGGTCTCCAGATTTGCTTTCAGTGGCTGCAATAGATGTTGCTACCTTTGCCCACAAAGGGCCTTTTCCGGTGGCAGAAGTTCTCTTTAATGTGGTCTCAATGTTTTCATCCCATCCTCGATGATAGGTTACTTCGTTATAATTAAACTCTTCCCAATTCTCTTTCGCTGTTGTTAATGGACCAGCTTGTTTGGTAAAGTTTGAAACGGGCTCTTGATTACACAAGAGGGGTTGAGGAGAGATAAATGTTAATAGCAGGCCTAAGGCAATCATTTTATAGTAGTTTTTTGTTATTAGCATATTACCCTCATTTCCAGGCACTTATTAAAGCTTTTTACTAAGAGCCCAATAAAATATCTCCTAATATTTAAGGAGATTTGCCCTTTTTCTCTAATTAAAGTATGCTTACTCCAAAAAGAGAAAGCAACTTTTTCACGGATTAACATCATCCGCAGGGAAATATTGTTATAAACCGCCAAGTGAGTTATACTCTAACTTACATATGGACCTCAATTATACCAATAACATACTTATCACCTGCGCACGTGGAATTTCTCCTTTTCTGGAGAATGAGATCAGATATCTTGGTTTTACTGTAAAATCCTCGCATGATACTGGTGTTGTGATCCGGTCCAGGTTCATAGACACTTATAAACTCAATCTTGAATTAAGAACAGCGTTTAATGTACTGTTTTTACTGAAAGAGTTTCGTTGCGTTTCTCCCGATGACCTCTACAACAAAACCTACCAGCTGCAATGGGAGAACATTATTCCGGAAAATGAATATATTTCGGTTGTTTCGCAGGTCTCCAACCCGAAAATAAAAAACTCCATGTTCTCCAATCAAAAACTTAAAGACGCGATAGTTGACCGTATGCTGAAAAAAACAGGCCGCCGTCCAGATTCAGGTCCCGATAGACGGAATATAGTCATAAACCTGTACTGGAAAAATGACAGGGCCTGGATATACCTTAATACATCCGGCACGAAATTGGCTGACAGAGGGTACCGAAAAATACCCCTTGAGGCGCCGCTGCAGGAAACGCTGGCAAGCGCCGTTATTCTTGCTGCCGGATATACCGGCAGCAGCCATTTTATTAATCCTATGTGCGGGAGCGGGACTTTGGCCATAGAGGCCGCCTTGATCGCCATTAACAAGGCTCCGGGTCTCCTGCGGAGCAATTACGGGTTTAGGCACTTAATGAACTTTGATAACAAGTACTGGCAAGACATGAGAAAAGAGGCTCTAAGTTTGGCGGCGAAAAAAACAGATTTCAGGATAATCGCGACAGACATAAGCGAGAACGCTATTAATGCTGCCATGAAAAATGCGAAAACAGCGGGCGTGGACCATCTGATAGAGTTCAATACGTGCGACTTCGCGGATACGGATATACCCGACGGAAAAGGAATAGTTATGCTGAATCCCGAGTACGGTGACCGTATGGGTTCTATAGAAAAACTAACCTCTACCTATAAAAGGGTGGGTGATTTTTTCAAACAGAACTGCGCCGGATACACAGGATATATTTTTACCGGCAATCTTCCCCTTTCCAAAAAAGTAGGCCTGCAGACAAAAAAACGCACTCCATTTTATAACGGCGATATCGAGTGCCGGTTGCTAGAATACAATATTTATTGATCTCTAGGAGATGGCGAAGAGGAATGGACTCCCCCACCCCCTGCTCCCACGGCTGGAAGGGCTTAAGCTCTATATTATAAAAAAGGACGAGTATAATAAATATACTCGTCCTTTTTTGAATAGGTAAGAATTATAGCGTCAGATAGACGGTTCTTACACCGCGCCTCTGCGCTCTTCAAGCTGCCTGCGGATTTCCAGGGTTTTGTGTTTTGTGAGCGGCATGCGCAAAACAAAAATCATAGCGATTACCAGGCCCACGATCGGCAAAAAAGCCAGACTGGAGCGGATCCATAATATGGTCTCTGGCGTCTGCACCTTAAGTTTCCAGGTAAAACCCGCCCATGACAGAATAAGACCGGAGAAAAAATACCCTAATGAATTCCCCAGTTTAAGAATATAGGAAGCACAGGCGGTAAAAGAACCTTCCCTTCTTTCATGCGTATTGAGCTCATCGTAGTCAATAATGTCGGCGCCGATGGAACTATGTAGCATCCAAAGAGAAGCCGCAGCCATTCCCATCAAACCCGACGCGATCGTTTGCAGCCAGACGATCTTCGGCGTATACAGGAACCAGGAACCGCCGTAACCACATATGCCTATTAGGCAGGCTGCCACTACCGCCTTCCGTTTGCCGACATGATGCGCCAGAGTCGCAAGCAGCGGAACCCCTATAACGCCTCCCATCATAAAAGCCACGCCCATCCAAAACTGCCAGTTGTCTCCGACAATTTTGTCGCCGGCGGACACATAAAAAACCGTGGCATAGTAACCAAGTGAGCCCACCATGCTCGTGCCCATAATAAAAGAGGCGCCCACAATGATCATCTGACGGAACGGCTTACACTTGAGAGTCTCCCCATAGGAACTCAGGATGGAGATCTTCTCTTTAACATTAACAACCACTTTATCATAGTAGCGTTCTTTAACTCTAAAGAAAATTATCACGGCGAAAATAGCCATTACCACACCCAAAATTGATGAGTACACCTTCAGTCCCAGGAGAGTATTCTTTTCTCCCGTTCCCGGAATAAGGAACCAGGCCAGGTTGGTAAACCGCAACGCATAAAAATTACCCAATTCTGAGATCTTTTGGGTCATGCTGCGATAGGCCATGATGGAGGTGCGCTCTTCATAATCAGGCGTCATTTCATTGCTCAAACTGTAGTAAGGCACGGTAAAAGAGCTGATTATTGGAATATAGATCAGGTTGGAGCCTAGCATGTACCAAAATACAACGGACACGCCGAGGAATTTTATCCCCACCCAGGACGGCGACACCCAAAACAAGATCGGCAGAGCCAGTCCGCTTAAAATACCGGCGATCAGAATAAAAGGACGCCGGCGGCCGTGTTTGGTACGCAAATTATCGGACAGCCACCCCACCACAGGATCAACAATGGCATCAAAGATTCGGATCAATGTAAGCCCCAAACCCACCAGCCACGGTGAGATACCCAAATACATGTTAAAAACCGCAAAAGCAACAGACGGGTACAACCAGAGACCCCACATATCAACTGCTGTGCCAAGACCATAGAACATCTTGGTGGAAATCGGAAGATGATCACCCCAGGTTTTCTTCTCCTTAGCATTAATAACTTCTTGCACTGTGTTTCCTCCTTTATCAGTTTTGCAAATTGGTCTTAACGATTATAACAAGCATCGATAAGCCGCTCTATGCTTGTGGTAGCCACGCATTGAACCGTATCAGCGCCGCCGTAATAAATTTTAACTTCGCCGTTATCCTCCGCCACAGCCCCGCAGGTAAACACCACGCTGGGAGTTTGTCCCACAAGTTCGTATTGCTCCTCGGGAATCAAGATTGCGGCTTCAGACATAGCCTTGACTTTTGACGGATCCTCCAAATCCAAAAGACACACGCCTAATTGATAGACAAAATGCTGTTTGCATTGAGTGCGTACGCCGTGAAAAATAGTTAACCATCCTTCGGATGTTTTAATAGGAGCGGCTCCCGGTCCGATCTTTGTCCAGGCCCAGCGGATCCCCTCCCAGTTCCTGAATACACAGCTGCTCTTTCCCCAAAAGACCAAATCCGGAGAATAAGATACCCAAACATCACCGGTATCGGATCCGGTATTTGGCCGGTCAAGGCGCGCGTACAATCCGTTGATCTTCTCTGGGAAAAGCACTCCATTGCGGTTATCTGTTTCAGAGATAAACCCTTCCCACTCGAATTTCTTAAAGTCCTTTGTCTTCACCAGGCTCA
>JBAROK010000014.1:0-2073 GCA_049642065.1 Candidatus Omnitrophota bacterium
GGAGACTTCAAGGGCAAGACACTTATATTGACAGGACACCATCGAATGAGATTGGAGGAATTTCTAGATATGGTGAAGGAAATACTTGATAACAAGAATAGAAAAATAGAGATCAACTTTAATGCGAAAAAGTCAGAAGCTCATTACGTCCAAACTCCATATTCCTATATTCCGCGTGTTGGAGAAAAGATCGTAACGAGCACCTATTGTGATTTTGGACAGAGCCTTGTGGAAATACTGGACGAGATAGGGACAAAAAGATCCCATAACGAGATAGAGGTTGAGATCTGATCATACCAGGGAGAAAAATGAATAACAAGTTAAGAACGTTAAAGAACCTGGGGTACCTGATAAAACAGCGTCGCAAAGCGCTCGCTATTTTCACTTTTGTGATAACGTTGGCTGGGGTGTTTGAAGCTTTCGGTATAGGTATATTGTACCCAATCATGAACGTACTGGAAGACCACACGAAAAGAGCGGGATATCTAGACCGCGTGAATGATTTTCTGGGTACTAACCTGTTGGAAGGACAGTTTATAACAGCGCTTCTTTTGGCTGCACTTGTTCTTTTTGTCTTAAGGGGCGTGTTTATTGTACTGTCTTACTATTCGCAGTATCTTTTGACAGAGAAGCTCCGGACAGGCTTTCAGTCCAGAACATTTAGTAACTATCTGGAACAGGGGTACGATTTTTTTGTAAGCCATAGGACTGGCGACCTTATACAAAAGCAGATGACGCACACAGAGATGGCAGGTGACGCTATACTTTACTCTTGCCAAATAGCGCGTAATCTTTTTACCGCTATGTGTATATATATAACTCTCTGTATAGTTTCGCTAAAAGGGACCATGCTTTTGACGGGTATAATGGCCGTTTTGACAGTTGTTTCATTAATAGTATCGAAGGTAAAGATATACTCGGCTTCACAGGAACATGCTGAACTGCAGAAAAAGGCGTATTCACTAGCAACTGAGGTAATAACGGGGATAAGGCAGGTAAAAGCTTTTCTAGCCGAAAAGTTCTTTGAAAAAAGTTTTTCCGAAACTATAAGGAAGAAGGCCCGCATATACACGAAAAATGCTACCTTGGGGCACATGCCTACACCTGTTATGCAGACAAGTGTCTTGGTAGGAGTAGTAGTGGTACTATTTATGGCGTTTCGCTACAAAGGCAATATTGCGGGTCTTTTACCTCTGGTAGTTGTTTTTGGGGGAGGTGCCTATAGAATCATATCTTCTATAGCTGGGGTTAACAGCAATGTTATGCAAATAGCACACCTACTACCTTCGGTAAATATAGTAGCGGATCTTTTGCGTCTCAAGCCTGCTCATGAAGAGTTACCCGAGATGGCCTGTTTTGAAAAAGATATAGTCTTTGAAGATGTGGATTTCGCTTATTCCAGGGAAGGATTCAGACTATCCGACGTTAACCTGAAATTTGAAAAAGGTAAGTTCTACGGTATCGTAGGTTCATCCGGCAGCGGGAAATCCACATTGGTGGATCTTGTTATGAAATTTTATTCTAATCGCGATGGCAGAATACTGGTGGATGGACAAGATATTAGAGGAATAGATGTTCGATCCTGGCGCGCTCAGATAGGTCTTATTAGCCAGGAGACGTTCATATTTAACGGTACTATCGAAGAGAACATATCTTTTGCAACGGATGAATCAGAAGTTATTAAGGAGAAGGTCATTGCTGCTGCCAAGACAGCTGATATGCACGATTTTATAACAAATCTTCCCGATGGGTATCAGACCGTGGTCGGGGAAAGAGGTCTTGCACTTTCCGGTGGTCAGAGGCAGAGATTGGCTATCGCAAGAGCCGTTTATAGGGATCCTGAGATATATATATTTGACGAGGCCACAAGTTCTCTAGATACACATTCGGAGAAAAAGATACAGAGGGCTATAGAGGATTTGAGCCGATCTAAGACAGTAATAGCAGTGGCACACAGATTATCTACCGTGGTTCATGCAGACCAGATTATCGCAATGGATAGTGGCAGAGTACTGGAAAAAGGCGCTCATTCTGCACTTCTTGCCAAAGAAGGGTTTTACGCAGGGCTACATG
>JBAROK010000021.1:0-1930 GCA_049642065.1 Candidatus Omnitrophota bacterium
CATGGTTTTTAAGATTATTTTCTTATGAAAATCACAATAATAAATCCGGATCTTTCGAGTAATTGCCTGGGACGTTCTTATTTCCTGGCTAAGGTTCTTAAGAGAAAGTATGACGTGGAGATCATTGGGCCTTTCTTCGGCAGTGGTATCTGGCCGCCGGTTGCCGGAGATAAGTCCATAGAATACAAGGCTGTGGATTGCAGATCTTTTTTAAGTCCTCTTTTCAAGTTAAAGGATATTTTTGGGACGATTGAGGGGGATGTTATATACGTTTCCAAACCCTTACTTACCAGTCTGGGGATAGCTTTACTTTTTAAGAGGAAAAAGAGCGTGCCGATTGTTCTTGATATAGAGGACTGGCAATTGGGGTTTTATAAGGAACTATTAAGAGGATACCCGTTTTTTAAAAAAATAGCATATATTTTATATTCAGCAGTCTTTTTTTACAAGACGAACTCCTATTTTAACAGCTGGATAATGGAAAAATTCATACGGCGGGTAGATGCTCTTACGGTATCGAACGATTTTCTGAAAGAAAAATACGGTGGGGACATAATAGTGCATGCTCGGGATACCGGCGAGTTCGATCCAGCGAAGTTTGATCGTCATACTGTTATGGAAGCGGAGAACATCGATTCCGGGAAAAAGATTGTTATGTTTTTGGGTACGCCACGAGCACATAAAGGGCTTGATGACCTGACGAAAGCGGTGGCGAAAATAGAAGACCCTGATGTAGTCCTTGTAGTAGTAGGTATATCGGGGGATTGGTATAGTACTGAATTTGACCGTTTTGCCAAAAATCTTTTAGGAGAAAGGTATATAGGTCTGGGGGTGCAGTCCTTTGAGAGGGTGCCGGAATTTCTGGCAGCGGCTGATGTAGTGGTCATACCGCAAAAAAAGAACCTGGCCACTGTGGGACAGACACCGGCAAAGGTCTTTGATGCCATGGCGATGGCTAAACCTATAATAAGTACGGATGTTTCCGATATGAAGGATATATTGGCTGGCTGCGGGTGGGTTATTAAGCCCGAGGATCCGGGAGCAATAGCGGAGGCGATTCGTGATGTGCTTAAGGATCCCGCAAAAGCAGAAGAGACGGGGGAAAAAGCGAGGATTAAGTGTATAGAAAAATATAGTTGGGATGTGGCAGCTGAAATAATGCAGAAAGTGTTCAGTAAATACGAAAAAAGGAGCAGTGCTTAAAGGTGAAGATACTGGTAGATGTTATGCATCCGGCACATGTTCATTTTTTCCGTAAAGCTATTTTAGAGTGGCAAAAAGAACATGAAGTGGTCGTGACTTCTCGCGATAAAGAAATGACCTTGGAACTTCTGGATAAATACGGCATTGAGAATACTTGTATCAGTCAACAAGCCAGCGGGCTTGCCGGTCTATTTAAGGAGCTTGTTGAGAGGGATATTAGACTGTACAGGATAGCTTGCAAGTTCAAACCGGACGTTCTTACGGGTATTGCCGGAGTTTCGATTGCCCATGTAGGAAAGGTCATAGGCAAACCTTCGGTAGTATTCTATGATACGGAGAGCGCCACTCTGTCAAATGCGATCACTTATCCGGTAGCTTCAGTGATTTGTACACCGGATTGCTATATGGGCCAGCTCGGCCGGAAACATATACGTTACGCGGGGTATCATGAACTTGCTTATCTGCATCCAAAACGGTTTACGCCGGATAAAGGGATATTGAACGAGATAGGATTGGGGGACGAAAAATTCTTTATACTTCGGTTTGTTTCATGGCAGGCTTCACATGATATTCCGCAAAAAGGACTTTCTCTTGAAAATAAGATAAAGCTTCTGGAAATATTAAAGACGCACGGCCGGGTATTTATCTCTTCTGAAGCGCAGCTCCCTCCCGAATTAGAGCCGTATCGGTTATCCATAGGACCTGAAAAGATGCATAACCTGATGGC
>JBAROK010000031.1:0-1938 GCA_049642065.1 Candidatus Omnitrophota bacterium
GACGAGAATGTCCTTGTGTTCGGCAAGGAATACCCGGAGCTTGAATGCAATTTTCACGGCAGAAAATATCAGGTTCCCGAGTTAGCTGAAAGATGGAAAGAATTCGATACGGGTACTATCAAAAAGATAATAGAGAAAGAATCTCCTGATATAGTGTATTTCCATCATATATTTCATTCGCATCTTGTGGAGGAAGTAACGAAATCTTTCCCGACAGCCGCTTATCTGCATGGGGTAGGTTTTACGTGTCCGGATAGAAGGAGGTTCTTAAAGAGTAAAGGGGAGCCTTGTGAATATCCCCTGAGTATATTTTGTCAATTCCACGCGTATACACAAAAGTGTATGCCGCGCAATCCTATCAAAGGAGTGTCGGCTATATGCAATGCTTTCAAGTTAAAGAACGCGTTTAAAAAAGTGGGCAAACTGGTAGTGCCTAGTCATTATTTGAAGGATATCCTTATCAAGAACGGGTTCCGAAAAGAGCAGATTGAGGTAATATCTTATTTCACGTTTCTACCGGAAAAAGAACAAGGTATATCAGCCGAACCTCCGGAAGTACTTTTTGTCGGCAGGATAGATGAAAGCAAGGGTATAATGCATTTTATAAAAGTGCTAGAACTTTTAAAATGCGATTTTAAGGCTATTGTCATAGGGGATGGCCCCGATATTGGAAAGGTTAGGGAAGAAGCGGAAAAAACAGGAATAAAGATCGAATTCAAGGGGTATATGAAATACGAAGAGATGACTCAATATTATAGGAGTTCTTCGGTTGTAGTTTTTCCTTCTATATATCCTGAGACTTTCGGTATAGTGGGAATTGAAGCGGGTGCTTTTGAAAGGCCTATTGTTGCGTTCAATGTAGGTGGTGTATCGGAATGGCTTACAGATGGGGAGAATGGATTCTTAATAAAGCCGTATGATATAGAAGAAATGGCAGAAAAGGTCGAAATGCTTTTAAAGAATAAGGATACAGCAGCAAAGATGGGAACGCGCGGTAGAGAAATCGTGGAGCAAAGATTTTCACCCGAAGTTCATATAGACAAACTGTTAAGTGCTTTTGGTAAAATATGTTAAGGAAATTACTTTCTAGGATATATTATCGGTTTCCGGCACGAATGCCTTATTTGGGGTACGCTTTTCCGTGCCGCAATGTAGTGTTTGAACTAATTTATACTTGTAACCTTAATTGTGTAATGTGTCCTTATGCTGCCGAAATGCGGCATGAAGAACCGCGGGGAAGTGATTTTAAGCCATTAACGAAGGATGAGATAGCGGGACTTTTACAGGGATTCCCCAAAGGGAGTAATATTACTTTTACTGGAGGAGAACCCTTCCTAAAAGAGGGGATCCTAGATATATTAGAAAAAGCGACTGAAAGGCATAAGGTCACGATAGCTACAAATGGAACACTTTTTAACGATGATATCATTGAAAAGATGGTTCGTTGGGGAGTGCAGCTCATAGGAGTTTCGATCGATGGCCCCAAGGGTATACATAACGAGATCCGTAGGGATCCACAGGCTTATGACAAGGCAATATCCGCTGTTAGCAAGATTGCTGAACAAAAAAGGGTTAGGAATTCTGAATATCCGCGTCTCAATCTGAATGGAGTGATCTTGGCAAGTAATTTTGATCAGTTATACAAAAATATAGAACTGGCAAAAGAGATAGGAGGGGATTCCTGTACATTTCAAGTATGTGACCCTTCGTGGAACAGGTCAGCCTGGCGCTTAAGCGAAAAAATAGAGGTAGCTGAGAAGACTACAGAAAAAGTTGAGCCGATAGACAGGGAGAAACTAACAAGTGCTTTAGAAAATATTTTATCAGCTTCCGAGGAGTTCAAGATAGCTGTTAATTTTATGCCGCAACTATCTGTAAAAGAGATAGTTGCTTATTACGATAATAAGTTTGACATGAAAAAGTGGTATTGTCTGGAAC
>JBAROK010000038.1:0-7466 GCA_049642065.1 Candidatus Omnitrophota bacterium
GGCTTTATGATATGCGGGTAAGCGATAAGGATTTGCTTTACCTAGTCAGCCTTTTTAACGGAAAGAACACAATAAAAAATATTCAGCGTGAGTTCTTCGAAAAAACTGATCATGAACTATCCAAAGAAGATCTATACAAAGTAGTCTGGCTGCTTTACTGCCAGAAACTGATATTATTCAAGAACGATATAAATATATTTCGAAGAAAATGAATAAAATACCCTTTCCTATGACAGTTGATTTTGCCATTACCGGTAAATGTAATCTCAGGTGCAAGCATTGTAATACCTCGGATACGTGGAGTCTGGACGAAGAGCTATCCTTCGATGATATCATGGGAGTTTTTGACCAATTCAAGCAAAATAAAGTGTTTGCGGTTAACCTTTTTGGAGGAGAACCTTTTTGTTATCCGAGAATATACGACCTTCTTGATGAGCTCAACAATTATCCGATAAGGATAACCGTTCTTACTAACGGTACTTTGATTGATAAGGAAACAATAAGGCGCTTGCAAAGAATGAAATTCCTCGAGGCTGTTCAGGTAAGTATAGACGGTTCGTGTTCAGAGATTCATGATTGGCAAAGAGGAAAGGGTTCCTTTTTAAAGGCGATAGAGGCGGTCAAACTTCTTCGTAAGAACAGTATTACCGTGAAGACGAAGGCTATCATCAATACGCATAATTATACGGATATAGAGGGCATGATAAAATTGGCTATAGATATGGGCAGGGGAGGGATGGATTTTGGCGATGCTGTAGAGTGCGGTAGGGCTGCAGTCTATTCCAGAGATATGACATTTGAAGGAGAGATTCATCGTCGTATTATGGATGATCTATTTGCCCTCAGGAAGAAATATCCGGATTTCGTGATAGGGGGAAGCCTTGGTCAAAAGATGGAAATGTTGGAAGATTTTTATAAGAATGGGCCTGGCAAAGGAAACAGAGGCGTTTATTCTACCTGTCCTGCTGGACAAAACATGCTTTCCATACGTTCTGATGGTAAGGTTGTTCCTTGTTCGGCGTTTTGGACGCTGATATGCGGGGATATACGCAAGGATTCGCTAAGAGATATATGGGACAATTCGGAAGTTCTTAATGAAATAAGGGGGCTTGCGGAAGAGCCGCTTGTTAAAAATAACCCCATATGCGAGGGGTGCGATTATCTTTCATACTGTAATGGTGGATGTCGAGCAAGCGCTTATTATTCTTCAGGCAACGACTTGAAAGGCATAGACCGCACTAATTGTTTTGTTTTTTCAGGAGTGCACGGTTTCAGGATGGGGAAAGAAACCGTTTTATCATCAAAAGGAATGGATAACTAAGATGTCTGGCGACAAAAAGCAAACCATTGGGAATAACGGAGAAAATATACCCAATCTCGCAAGTCTTTATATAAATCCTACGAAGTATTGCAACCTACAATGCAGGCATTGTTGGATATCTCCGCCGAATATGGAAGAAGCTGCTGGAGGAGAAGATGAGATTTCCGTAGGAGAAATGATCGAAGTCGTTAAGGTAGCCAAAGAGCTCGGTTTATTGTCAGTGAAATTGACCGGTGGGGAACCTCTTTTACGAGAGGATCTTAGAGGTCTTTTAGAGTTTTGCGATAAGTCTGATATTGAGATATGGTTAGAGACGAACGGTACTCTTATAACGAAAGATACCGTACAGATGCTTAAAGATACATCCGTTGGTTTTATATCGGTGAGTCTCGACAGCTCGTATGAAGATAAACATGATACCTTCAGGGGGAGTAAAGGCGCTTTTAAACGAACTTTAAGCGGTATTGAGAACCTTGTAAGGGAAGGTTTAATCCCCCAAGTAATAATGACGTTATACAAAGAGAATATAAACGATTTTGAGCATTTCTTGAAGCTTATGCGGAAAATTGGAGCGGATGATATCAAGGTAAATACTATTTCATGCATAGGCAGGGGGCATGATATGCAGCTTTCCGGAATGGTTCCTTCCGTCAGGGAAGTGCTTGATTTTAGGGAGAGATTGAAGTCTCTCAAGAAGTCTTTCAATGGATATATTTTCTTGGATATTCCAATGGCTTTTAAGAGCCTTGAAGATTTAAAAAAGAGGAATTTCGGAAAATGCGCAGTTAAAAATATACTTGGTTTACTATCAGACGGAAGGGTATCCCTTTGCGGGGTCGGATATTTAGATGAAAAACTCGTGTTCGGTAATGTCAAAGAAAATCCCTCTGTGCTTAAGGATATATGGCTGCATAACCCAATACTTAAGAGGATAAGGGAGGATATTCCGTCAAAACTTGAAGGGGTATGTGAGATGTGTGTCTTTAAGAACATGTGTATGGGCAGCTGCCGTGCCGAAGCTTACCATGAGGGTGGGGACTTGATCACGGCCCCGAGCAGGTTTTGCCAGGAAGCGTATGAGGAAGGAAATTTTCCGAATACAAGACTGATCCCCGAGACTTTGAGGGCATAAGATGACTCAGTATATTTTAAAGACATTAGGTACGTCGATAGGACTTAATTTAGAAGGGCCGGATGATTTGCCTGAGGTCTATAAACTTGATCCAAAAGGCACTGAACACACGGTCGATCTCGAGATAGATCTCTATAGGGATGATAGGGGTGAAGTGATTGAAAAAGTAGAGTGGGGCAGGATGTCCGGAAGCGTAAGAAAAACACCGGAAGGCCGATATTGTGAGATCTTTGATATAAAGAAAAAAAAAGCCGTCTGTTTTTTTGAGAATGAAATAATCTTGAAATATGTAATAGATCATATGGTCAATAAGTCTTTTCATGTTTTTCAGAATTTTTTAGACATGATCTTTCTCCACGCAGCCTCAATAGTCGTAGGGGATGGCGCGTATTTGTTTGTGGCTCGTAGTGGTGGAGGAAAAAGTACGATTTCGGGTCTTGCGGAAGAAAAAGGATACAACGTTCTAGGGGATGAGTTGTGCTGTGTAAAAAGAACGAAGGATAAATATTATACAAAAGTTTTTCCTTCTCCAGTAGCGATTGATGACTCTGGCAGCGAGCGAGAAGTGAAAGCTGTTTTTTTTCTCAATAAATCCAAGGAAAACGGACTAAAGAAGATGTCTGTTCTTGACGCCATTCGCATAGCCATGCCGGAAGCTACCAGTTTTTATTACGATCGGTCTGCAGAAGAAAATATGATTGATTATAGAAGTCATGTATTTCAGTTCTTGAGTTCCATGCTCGAAAACATGGATTTCGGGTTATTGGATTTCAATAAAGACGGAAAAATATTTTCATATCTGGAGCAATGTTGAAAAATAGAACACTGGTACATACGATACGTTCTTTATACAAGGACGTGGTAGCCATCCTGTCTTATTCAGCCCGGATTCTCACAAAATACAAAAACATTCTAATCCGGGCTTCTATTTTTCACATATTAAGCTTTCCATTAGGATTGTCTCTGATCTATATTACCAAAGCCACGCTTGATAAAGGTATACTGGCAAGTAATATGAGATTGTTCTTTGATTTATCGCTACTCGGCGCTGCAATATTTCTGGTGGAAAGGGGATTTAAATATTTTTCTGGAGTATCACTTCAAAAAGCAAAAGCCGCGTTTTCCACGGAGGTTAACTATGATTTAGCAAAGAGACTTTTTGGACTGGAATACCTTAAAATAAGAGAATTAAGTACTGCCGAGAATGCTTTTATCCTCAATTATGATTACCGGAATATCGAAAACGTAGTTTTCAGTGAGGTTCCCTCATTATTGTCCGTTATCAAGATACCTATTTTCTTTGTTCTTGCCGCAAAACTTTCCTTGCCGCTTACAGCTCTTGTATTTATTTCGGTACCTTTCGTGGCGGTGCAGGCTCAATGGGCCTCACGCAAGAAAAGACGCTACAGGATGAGCGAATTCCATCATCTTAAAAAACATACTTCCAGCTTTCACGACACGTTGCTTAATATCAAACTGGTAAAGAGCCTTTCCAAAGAAGAATGGGCGCTCAAAAAGACCGATTCTCTTTTCAGGAAGCGGATTGCTGCGACCCTGCGTTCGGCACTGTTTTTTTTAAGGTCAAACTTGCTTGGGGATATTATCTCGAGGCTTAATATCCTGATATTCGGTCTAGCCGGGGGATATCTCATTATTACCGGGCGGTTGAGCCTTGGTTCTTTCAGCGCTGTTTCGATGTATGCTTATCTGATAGTATCGGAGTTGTTTCAGGCAGGTTCAGTTGTAGAAGAACTGAGTGGGGAAAGAATGTCTCTGAAAAGATGCGCATCGTTCATTAAAGATATATCTTCCGAAGAAGAAAAAACGAATAAAGGTCTTCTGAGGGAGCAGGATTTTGATGAAAATATTGAATTGAAGGATATAACATTTGGATATAATTCCGACAGAACGATATTCGAAAAAATATCTTTTGTAGCTCCCGCACGAAAATGGACCTTGCTCAGAGGGTCGTCGGGTGAGGGAAAGACAACATTGCTGGGGCTGCTGCTGGGTCTGTTTCCTCCCCGCGAAGGTGCTATTCATCTGGGAGATAAAGATCTAAGGAGTATAGAAAGAACAAGTTTTTCAGAGAACGTATCGGTGGTTCATCAGGAGCCGTATCTTTTTAACGATACTATGGCCAATAACATACTTCTAGGCGAGAAGAAGCAAATGGGGGACATAGAGATAGCTCTTTTTTGTGCGAAAGTTGATGAAGTTGCCGATGGTCTGCTTTTGGGATATAATACCCGTATAGGTGAGGCGGGTTCTTTTCTTTCGGGAGGACAGAGGCAAAGGATCGCGATTGCCAGGGCTCTGGCAAGAGAGCCAAGGGTTCTTATCCTGGACGAAGCAACTTCATTTATCGACACGGATATGGAAGAAGAGGTATTCAGGAACATAAGGAATTTTTACCCGCGTCTTACCGTAATATTCGTTACTCACAGAGATACAGCGGTTAAATACGCTGATGAAATAGCTGTTCTTGAAAAAGGAAAACTGGTAGAAGTGAACAATATACCAATCAACTAAGGAGCCTTATGAAAAAAAGTCATCCTGTGCGGAATCCTGATACAGTTGTACGTGAAGAGGAAAAAGAAGCTTTACTATTCAATCCTGCAGACGGGAATATGATGTGCATCAATAAGACAGGTATACTTGTTTGGGATCTTTCCGATGGTTCGCATACGGTAGACGATATAGTCGGAGAGATAACGAACGCTTATGATGTTTCTACGGAAAGTGCGGGAAAAGACTGTTTGACGTATTTGAAAGAACTCGAAAATTCGGGGTTTTTAGGTTACGCGGTTTAGGAGGCTTTATGGAAGAGAAGAAAAAGAAATATGAACCACCCCTCGCATATGACTTGACGTATGCTGTGAGTGATGAAGTTCGTGCGCAGTCGTGCAAGTCCGGCGGTACGCCAACAGCAGCGACATGTAAGAGCGGCAACCTTGCTACGGCAAAATGCAGCACGGGGATAGTTTCAGGGGCGCAATGCAGATCCGGGGGTACGGCTGTTTATACATGTAAATCGGGGTCCGTGCCAGACAGCGGAATATAATCCGCCTATAACTGTTTCATATCCAACTTTTCATGCAAAGTATAGTTAAAGGGCAAAGTATGCATCCTTGTCTCAAGGCCTTGGATGTCTGTATTTCTAGGGAGATTGACCCCTTTCAAATCAGAACAGGGGATATGGTTATTTATGAAGGGGGAGACGGGGAGAATGACATTGTTCACAGAGTTTTAAGCGTGAACAAGAATGAGAAATGTGCTCTTGTAAAAGGCGACAATATTCCTTTCAAACACGCTGAGAAGATCCCGTTTACTTCGATCAGAGAAAAAGTCGTTTCTGTAAAAAGAAAAGGCAAGATCATAGATCTTGAACGTCCTATCTGTGTGTTTTTTTCAAGGTTAACAGCTTTTTTGTCGCGTTATGATCTGACTCCGAATCTTTTTAGGAAAAAATTTATAGATCCTTTCTTTCTAGCGGCCGTGCGTAATCCGATCTACATATACTTCAGAAAACGTTCTTACGCGAATATACATTTTATGTGTAAATACGAAGGTCGTAATTGTCGTATTTATGCCTTCGTAGGAAAAACGAAAAGCTCTGAAGCTTTTGTAAGGTCTGAAAGAGAGAAAAAGGTCCTGGTAAGTTCACATATCCGGTACAGAGACAGGAATCCTTTTTTTGCAGGTATCTTTTTATCTAAACTGGTTGAGATCATACAAAAAGAATACGGTTCAGGTAGTATATATCTTACTGATCCTGTTTTCTGGAAGTTAATAGATCCAGATAAGTTGAACGGCGACATATTTTTTAAACCTTAGATTTTCATGAAACAGTTAAAACTTTATCCCGCGCTGGACTTTCGTTATTCAAACCCCGATAAAGAAGAGGAGCTTATAGTTTCTCTTTCCCGCGTGAGCATGACTGAAAACATGAAAAACAGGAGTGATTTTCTTCTGTCTAAAAGTATAGACTGGGACCGGTTCCTCATGCTGACGGATCTATATATGGTAAAACCCTTGGTGTATAAGCATTTACAAGTCTTCAAGGAATATGTGCCGGAATATGTATTGGAAGATTTCCGAAAAGAAGCAGGACGAGTTTTCGCGCAAAGTTACAGAGATTTTGATAATATCCGGTTCCTGACTGATATATTTAATGGAGCATCTGTAGAAACTCTTTTTATCAAAGGAGCTTCTTTTGTGTTGGATGTCTACGATGAGAAGGGCATCAGGCCGTTCTGCGATATAGATGTTCTTATAAGGGAGAAAGATTTTCTTGATGTAGATAAGGCATTGAAGAAAAAAGGTTTTGTTCCATGTGAAGAGGAAGGAAAGTTCGATCAGTACAGGTCCCAGAAGCTGTATTCATGGGAAGGAAAAGTATATTTGGATGTGCACAGGAGTCTTATCGGCAGGAAACTGCATAGCCGGATGCTTAATGTGGATGAGATTGAAGTATGGAAGAACAAACGAAGATTGTCCATCCCGAAAAGCGAACTGTATACGTTGGATCTTGTTCACACGCTTTTATATCAGTGCTTGCATCTTGCCATGCAGCATAGTTTTTCAGGATTGAGATGGTATGTTGATATACATGAGTTCTTAAATAGGTATGAAGGTGAACTGGATTGGGAAAAATTTATTAAACTTGCCGAGTTGTATAAGATACAGAGGCCCGTTTATTATGTATTACTTTTTACTGATCGTATGTTGGGGGCGCAGATCCCGAATGATGTTATGAAAAAACTCAGTAGAGTAGAGAGAAAAGTAGATCGTTGGGTGTTTAGTAAAATAAGAATGAATAACGCGGAGACGGATTACCTTGCGGAACTTTTTATGTTCGACAAGATGTCGGATACGGTGAAATTCGTTTTTAAATCAATTATTACGTATCCACAACTGATAAAGCATTTTTTAAAACTTTCTTTTAAGGTTATTAAACAGATGTTTTCAGGGAAACGTAAAGCTGCAGTATCTTCTTAAGCAGGAGTAGTT
>JBAROK010000040.1:0-4564 GCA_049642065.1 Candidatus Omnitrophota bacterium
GCTTTGCTCTTTATACCTTCAGAGGCTATATATTACGAGACGATCGCGGAAAAGAACTTTATAGGGGATCCCTGTCAGATATACGAATACGCACGAGAGCGAAACGTCATTCCGGTCAGCCCAAATACTTTTTTTGCTTTTCTGCAGGTTATTATACTGGGAGTGCGTAACGTAGAGATAGCCAAAGAAGCCAGGAAGCTTCAAGAGATGTTATCCAAGGTCGAAAGGGATTACAGCTATTTCTATGATAATTTTGAAGATATCGGCAAGTCATTGGATAAAGCAGCTAAGTCCTATAATACGGGCAAGACACATGTCCAAAGGTTCAAAAAGAATCTTGATGACGCGCTGAGGTTCGAGATTGCGCATAAAGACGGGGCCGTGCCGGAGATGCTTCCCGATAAGGAAAAAGCCAGTTGAAAGAGAGCAAGTCCATGCGCAAAAAAGCTATCTTGTGGAAAAAAGCAGGAGGCGGTGACGTCCACTGTTTTCTTTGTGCCCACAATTGCAAGATAAGCGAAGACGGGTTCGGGTTTTGCGGTATGAGGCAGAACGTGGGCGGTGAGCTTTACACTTACGCTTATGGACGCGTCATAGCCAATCACGTCGATCCGATTGAAAAGAAACCCTTGTATCATTTTCTTCCGGGCACTTATGCGTATTCCGTAGCTACCATAGGTTGTAATTTTAAGTGCACTTTCTGTCAGAACTGGACGATTTCTCAGATGACGGCGCGCGATGAGGAAGTAAGCGGACTGGAGCTTAAGCCCGAGGAGATCGTTAAGGAAGCGATAACGCACAAATGCCGCAGCATATCATATACGTACACAGAACCTACGGTATTTTTCGAATACGCGCTTGATACGGCAAAGATAGCCAAGAAAAAAGGTCTTCGTAATAATTTTGTCACTAACGGATATATGACAGCTGAAGCTATAGAGACGATTGCGCCTTATCTGGATGCTGCAAATGTAGATCTTAAGTTTTTTAATGACGAAACTTATAAGAAAATGTGCTGTGGAAGTTTGCAGCCGGTACTTGATTCTATACAGAATATGAAGAAAGCGGGTATCTGGGTGGAGGTAACCACGCTTGTAGTGCCGGGACAGAACGATTCAGAGAAAGAGCTGCGGGCTATTGCAAGTTTTATCGCGGAGACAAACAAGGATATACCATGGCATATAAGCCGGTTTCACCCTGATTATAAGTATACAGAATCATCACCGACTCCTATTGAGACGATGGAAGAAGCTTTAGAAATAGGCAAGGAAGAGGGTCTAAGGTATATTTATCTTGGCAATATAAACACGCGGGCAGAAACTATCTGTCCGGAGTGCGGGAAGTCCCTGATCGACCGGGCTGGGTTCACGGCAAAGATATCGGAGGATTTTACCTCTAATGGGCGATGTCGCAGCTGTGGAACTGTTATCCCGGGCGTATGGGAATAGAAAGTAAAGGGGGAAGATGCTGAAGAAGATAGTTATAGCAATACTGCTCATTACCATTATTGCTGCAGCCGGTATATATTATTTCTGGAGCGATATATTCAAATATTCGGCAGATACGATCATACGCAACAGTCTTCCGTCGTATGTGAAAGTGGACGGCATCGTTTTTGATCTTAAAGAAGGTAAGATGACGATAGATGGTTTGGCCGTTAAAAACGCTCCGGGATATACCAGTAAGCATTTGGCAGAAATCGCGCATATTACCTGCAGATACAAGATGAAAGGGGACAATATCCTAGATGGTATTGAGGTTACCAGTATCACTGCAGATAAGCCGGTTATCAACATAGAGCGTCGATCCGATGGACGTATTAACGTGAATGAAATGGAACAGTTGATGGCAACAGGTACGAGTAGTTCTTCGGGCGGGGCGACGAAGAAGTTCGGAAAAGCACCGGTAAAAATATCGGATCTGGTGAAACTGACCGATACCATCGATATCCGTGAGGGTGCGATTATCTTTAAGGATGCCTATGTGTCCAGACCTCCCTACGAGACTATCTTTAATGGAGTGAACTGTAAACTTGTGCTGGATCTTAATGCCGATTATACAAAGGTGCTTTTAGTGAAGAGTAATGGCAGTGGGGTTCTAGGCGGGGACTCGTCGCAGAGGATAGGTTGGGTGGTTTCGCTGGATCCCACGGCGGCAGCTCTTACTATGTCGAACAGGTTCGATATAAACGGAGTAGAAGTAACACAGTTCAAACCGTATTATGACAGTTATTCACCAATAGAGATATTGCGTGGATGGTGTTCGGGAACTCTTGTGTTCGATTTTGATCATGGAAACATCGGTTCAATGAATACTCTTGTTATTAAAGGTTTACAGTTCGCTATGAAAAGTGGTGGAACAGGCGCTTCTTCCTGGCAAGCTGACCTTATACCCGAGATGATCAGGTATCTACAGTCCAATCCCGGAGAGGTAACGTTCGATTTCAAAATAAAGGGACCTATGGATAACCCGAGGTTCTATCCTGGTCCTCGCGTTAAGCAGGCTATACAGACTATGACCGTTGATAAGGTTTCTGAGGTGATACAGAACTTAACTCAGGAAGAAGGTGCAGGAGGTGGCGCAGGGGGCGGCGGCACCGATGCCGAGAAAGTAATGAACGTGATAAAAGGATTGATGAACAAATAATATACAAAAGAGAAGAGGAGGTAAGGAATGGTACTGTTAATTAAAGTGCTCGCGATCGCTATCATAGTTTTCGGATGTTTGATAATGCTTCGTCCGAAGACGATGAAGGAGATTATCGAACGTGTAAAAAAAGGGAACAACCTATTCAAGGCGATGGTGATAAAGATCGTGGTCGGTGTGTTAATGATGATCGCGTCCCGTTATTGCAGTATTCCCTGGATAGTGCTTTTCTGGGGCGCTCTTAACACTTTTACTGGAGTGGCTGGTCTTTTGCTTAAAAGAGATGTTGTTGTGAAAAAGATCGAATGGATAGAAAAAAGACCCCCGAAACATGTATTTCTGGTGGGTGTTAGCGCTTTAGTGATAGGTGTCACGCTGGTTTTGGGTGCGTAACGACCAGTTGTATGGTTATATTAAGGAGGGAACATGAGAAACACTCTGCTTTTTAGATGTATGGTTCTTATTGTGGCCGTGCTTCTTCTTCCCGGTATAGCGCAGAGCTTGGAACTTGTAAGTGACGCTTTTGAGGAGGGGGGGACGATCCCCATAAAGTACACCGGTAAAGGCGAGAATATTTCGCCTCCTCTGAGCTGGTCTGATGTGCCCAAAGGGACCAAGAGTTTCGCTCTTATCATGGAGGACCCTGACGCTCCGATGGGGACATGGATCCACTGGGTCATATATGATATTCCGGGAGATTCAAGAGAGCTGAATGAGGGGACCCCTGGGAACTTGGTGTTGGAGGACGGTACTCGGCAGGGGATAAACAGTTTCAGGTGGGCTGGGTACGGGGGACCGGCACCTCCACCGGGATCAAGCCACAGGTATTTTTTCAGGCTGTACGCACTTGATACGGTTCTGGACCTTGCTCCGGGTGCGAACAAGGGACTACTTACGCGTACCATGCAGGGAAATATACTGGGACAAGCGCGTCTTATAGGCATTTTCCCAGAGCCTCTTACTGATCTTGTTCCTGAATAACTAAGAAGGTATTGATGAAGCTATACGGAAAGAACCCGGTACTGGAACGGATAAGGACCAGTCCGGGTTCAATACGAGGATTATACCTGCAGAAACGCACAGACCTCTCAGAAGTGGTCAAGGAAGCCAAGAAGGCCGGGGTAGAGTTCAAGTCGGTTGATAAGACATGGTTCCTGAAAGAATGCGGTGATGTTCATAGCCAGGGAGTGATGGCCGAAGTTGATGAGTTTGAGTATGCTTCTTTTGGCGAGATTATGGCTGATTGTGAAAATGGTAGCACGGTACCGGTGTTCCTGGACGGTATTACGGATCCGCAGAATCTTGGTGCGATTATACGCAACCTGGCTTGTCTTGGAGGGTTTTCGCTGGTTTTGCCTGAGCATAGATCCGCTCAGGTGAATAATACCGTTCTAAGAGTGGCAAATGGCGGCGAGAACTATATCAAGATAGCCCAGGTTACTAATCTGGCTACTACGTTAAATAAGATCAGAGAAAAAGGCATTACTGTAGCCGGAGCTGTCGTAGAAGATGCTACGGATATACTTAAAGCGGATATTGAGTTTCCTATGGTTATTGTGATCGGTTCCGAAGGCAAGGGGATACGACCGGGTGTCAGGAAGAATCTTGACTTGAAACTATCTCTTCCGATGCATGGCGCGCCGTTATCTTATAACGCAAGTGTAGCAGCGTCACTTTTTTGTTATGAGATAAATCGTCGCCGGTTGAAATAAAAAGGGGGATCTTTTATGGATGATAAAAACGTTCTTGATTTTATAGCGGAAGTCGGGATATTAAAGCGCATAAAGAGGAGCGGATGGTGGATGGTCGGGATCCCTCAGGAAGAGAGCGTTGCTGAACACAGTTTCAGGTGTGCAGCTATTGGTTACGTGCTGGCAAAGATGGAAGGGGTAGACCCATATAAAGTACTAGTTATGAC
>JBAROK010000046.1:0-1760 GCA_049642065.1 Candidatus Omnitrophota bacterium
CATGAAAAAAGAGATAGTGGCGCTTATTCCTGTAAAAGGTTCATCGGAAAGGGTGGAAAGCAAGAATATAAGACCTTTTCATGATACCAGCCTCTATGAGCTTAAGCTGGACCAGCTTAAAGCGGTACAAGGTTTTGCTAATATTATTGTGTCATCTGAAGATGACCGGATGCTTGAAATAGCAAAAGAAAAAGGGTTCGGAGTACATGTTAGAAACCCTAAATATTGTACCAGTTCTGTGCCAATGAGCGATGTGTATTCGCATATTGCCTCAGAAATAGAGGGTGAACATATAGCGTGGGTTAATGTAACGAATCCTTTGGCGGGACCGGAAGTTTACGAAAGAGCAATAGAAGAATACAATACGATGCCCACTGAATACGACTGTCTTTTAAGCGCCTATGAGGTAAAAGATTATCTTTTTCATGAAGGTAAACCTGTAAATTTCAAACCGAATCCATGGCCAAAATCACAGGATCTTTCGGGTGTTCTTGCCATGTCTTTCATAATAAACATACTGAGAAGGGAAGATATGGTTAAATGGGGTTCATGTGTGGGGAGCAATTCTTATTTCTTTTGCGTGGACGGTGTAACATCCACAGATGTTGATTTTCAGGAAGATTTTGATTTTTGTGAAATGGTCTATAAACAGAGATTATCAGGAGTAAAGCCCGGGAAGTCTGAATGAACGAGCTATTGAAATTTTCACATGATCGTAACGTGCCCTTCGAGCGGTCCGCTGCCGAGCTGAGAGACGCCATAGACGCTTTCGCCGCCCGGCCGGAGCTGGACGGGTTGTATGACCATTTCGAGCGCAACTATTCGTTGCCGCGCGATATAGTAAGACAACAGATAAGGAAATATCTTGAAAGGGTGTATGATTATAAGACATGCCGTTTTTCAAAAGAACTGTCCACGGAGAAGATCCCCCGTATGACGCTGCGACATGCCGGGTATTTGCTGTACGTGGTTATCGCGTCGCGAAAATACGGAAAAACCCCCAAGAGGTACGAGCTGATAGTCGAATGGGTCCTGCAAGGGGAAGAGATCGACAGGCTTTCCAGGCTTATTGAACTTTTCGGAAGGGAAAACGTTTTGATCACAGCCGCGTGGCCGGTGGACAAGCCGGGCTACAATATCGAGTACCGTCCTTCCCGCAGGTTCTATGACAGGGAAGAGACGCTCAGGGCCTTTTCGCGGGAGATAGGCAGCCTGAAGGTTTATATGGATCTTTCGCGCAGGTTAAAGGTCAACCTCCTGCCTATCGCGGGACATATACTTAACCAGTACCTGTATTATACCTCTATTTTCAAGCATAACCGGGCGAAATACTGCATCCAGGAGCGCCATTACCAGACAAGCGCCATAAAGAATTTCCTGTTCCGTAAGTACGGGGGCAAGTGTTCCGCGACCACGCAGAAGAATATCTACCAGACCGCCAACTCTGGATTTTATTATGATGCGGATGTTTTATTTGTTCTGGGGGAGAAAGCGGCAGAAAGAGCTTTTGATTATGGCGCCAGGATCGGACGAGTGGTGCCCGTAGGTTCGCTTTTTATGGAGCACGCTTGGTTTAATATCGCGAAAAACAAAAACCACCTTGATAAGAAATACGATATTGTCTGCGTGGGGGGGAATTTTTCCAGAGCGAAAGAAAGCCTGGACAGTTACAATTCTTTTGTCGACGATTACTATGAAACTTTTAAGTGGCTGGCCGATTTCTCCAGAGAGAATCCCGAACTGAAGATAGGGATCAAGCA
>JBAROK010000059.1:0-1794 GCA_049642065.1 Candidatus Omnitrophota bacterium
TCTCAGCAGGGCACGATGTAAAGATATACGATAACCTTGATCCTCAAGTACATGGACCAGACAAAAAACTTCCGGCATATATCAATAAGGACGCCGAGTTTATACAAGGCGATATTCTGGATGAAGATAAATTATACAACGCGCTTAAGGACGTAGATGTGATTTTTCATGACGCTGCGGCCGTAGGGGTCGGACAGTCGATGTACCAGATAAAACATTATGTCCGGCAGAATTCACTTGGCGCTGCGGTTATCCTTGATGTTGTTGCCAACAAGAAACATAGCCTGAAAAAGATGATCGTGGCTTCTTCTATGTCAATATACGGGGAAGGAAAATATACGTGTCCGGATTGCGGGTCGGTGTATCCAGGCTTGAGAGATCAAGAGCAGCTAAAGAAGGGCGAGTGGGAAGTAAAGTGCCCGAAATGCGGGAAAGAAGCTACTCCCGCTGCGACCGACGAAGGGAAACCCTTAAATCCCACTTCTATTTACGCGATAACCAAGAGAGACCATGAAGAAGCTTTTTTGGCTGTAGGCAAGGCGTATAAAATACCTACTGTTGCGTTAAGGTATTTTAACGCGTATGGTCCCCGCCAGGCGCTGTCTAATCCGTATACGGGAGTATGCGCTATTTTTTCAAGCAGGCTTCTTAACGGGCAGCCGCCGGTCATATTCGAAGATGGGCTCCAGAGCCGTGATTTTGTGCATGTGAAAGACGTTGCCAGGGCGAATCTTGTTGCTATGGAAAGAAGCGAAGCAGATTATAAGGTATTCAACGTTGGATCGGGGCAGCCCAGGACAATACTAGAAGTAGCACGTATTCTTAGCGAAAAGATAAAGCCGGGAGAGGGTATTCAGCCGGAGGTAATAAACTCATTCAGGGCAGGGGATATCCGTCACTGTTATGCGGATGCCAGTAAGATAGAGAAGATGCTGGGATTTAAGCCAGCTATAGGGTTTGAAGATGGGATAGGGGACCTTACGGGGTGGGTAGCCAGGCAGGTTTGTGAGGACAAAAGCCCCGAAGCTATCAGGGAATTAAAGGAAAAAGGCCTTGTAGATTAAGGCATTATAGGCCATAATATATATAGTAGAGCGAACATGTCTAGCTTTTTGTTTTTTTACTTTACGCACTATAGCATTTATGCTATAATATGCCAACTATGAAGGAAAGAAGAAAGCACAGACGATACACAATCGCGTACCCGGTCGAGACGAAGAACGGGTCTCGCCTGGAGATGCTTACATTAGTAGATGTAAGCAAGGGAGGAGTTGCGTTCACATCCTCCAAAAAACCCGAGGAAAACGAGAGACTGGACCTGAAACTTTTCCTGAAAAACAGAATGTTCACCATCAAAGCGATCGTGGTCCACGCAAAACGCCTCAAAGAGAATATCTACAATATCGGGGTACAATTCTTACATATCCCGAAAGAGTTCCATGCCAGTTTCGATGAGGAAGTAGAGGAAATAACACAGTTTCACAGGGAATGTAACCTCTATAACCACAAAAGCCTTTCTTTTGAAAAAGCTTCAACGGAGTATCTTAAGAATACCCCGCCCTCTGAAGCGTAAGAAGTCTTTAATTCCAACAGCGTAGATACAAAAAGGGCCCCCAAAAGAGAGCCCTTAAAGAAATGGTGCCGAGGGACGGAATTGAACCGCCGACACAGGGATTTTCAGTCCCCTGCTCTACCGGCTGAGCTACCTCGGCTCCGGTAAAACAAACTTTTATGTGCTGACTAAATTAACACAGAAACAAAGCCAAGTCAATTAAAAATCCCCCGGGAGACTTT
>JBAROK010000064.1:0-8945 GCA_049642065.1 Candidatus Omnitrophota bacterium
AAACAGTAAAGTCTTTCTTTTTAAAAGGGAAGAACCCGCAGGCGTGTCCATGGACTCTTCTGGATGTGGCAGCACTTACGCTTCTTATTGCTCTCTTTGTATTGAATGATCCGCTCCACATGGGCTCAAGCATACTTACGTTCCTGCGTTCAAATTTTAAAATAGTGACAAGGGAACCTAAGCTGCTGTATTACCTCACGGTGTACATAAATACACTGATACTTAAGGGGGTGAGCCTGGTTTTTCTGATAGTCCTGGTTCGATCGCGTAAGGTTTCTTTTTGGGACTCAGTGGTATCCCGCAAACCGAACCTGGAGCTTTGGGAAGCGTGGTTACCTCTTTATATAGGGGTATGCATAATAATGCGCGAAGTGAACATGGCAAACCCGCTTGTTCCTCACTTGCCTTTCAACTCGGTCTTCCCGGAAGCTAAAATAGTTGGGAATCTTTTTATAGTGGTAGCGGTACTCTTTGTAGCGCCGTTCGTGGAAGAGGTTGTTTTCAGGGGGTTTCTTTATCCCGCTTTTAACAAGTATATGGGCATTTTGCCTTCGGTGATCATCACTTCCTTACTCTTCACTTTTGCGCATTACCCGCAGATCCGGGAAAGTTACACTTTTATGGTGGCTTTGTTCACCCTCAGTATTATAATAACATATGTGAGGGCTAAAACAGGCTCCACGTGGATGGCTATTATAATGCATCAAGTTTATAACCTGGTCACTGTGGGGATGGGGTTTATGGATTATTTTATACTAAAATATTAAGGTTAAACGGATGTTCTGGAAGAACTTACCACGTACATTAATAATACTTTTCCTATTGTCTTGCGTAATACTGGCGCAAGATCTTTTCGCGGAGGAAACTAACTGGAAAGAAATAAGCCGCATCGAACGGTCCATGGTAGAAAACGGCAACTACCGGGAGGCTGCTGATGAGCTGAACTCAATGCTTAAAGATTCCCCGGATGATGCGGGTATATATATAGCTCTTGGCACCGCGTATTATGGCCTTATGGAATACGCAAAGGCTTGCGAATATTTTAAAAAAGCGAAAGAAATAGGAGCCGGCACGGGTTCAGAAGATATGCTCGAGTATTCGATATCGACTATCGAAGAGAACCGGCAAGCCCTTGATGATATAGAATCTGCCAGCAACAAGATGAAAAGCGACAATTATGTTGAAAAGGAACTGGCAAGAGAAAGCATGGCCACCGGTCATCTTCTTGTGCTTGACAGGCTGGTAAAGGAAGAATATTATTTCCCGTCTTTAATAATGCCGCACATAATGTGGCTTAAAAACAACATCGCGTATATGCCGGGGATTTATACTCTTTCAGCTGATATCTATTATTCGGGGATGTTCTATGAGAAAGCCATAGAAGATTATAAAAAAGCGATTGAAGAAGAGCCCGATGACGTGCGGCTCTATACAAGTCTTGCAGACAGTTTTGTTGCTACAGGAGAGTTCGACGGAGCGCAGGAATATTACGAAAAGGCTATCCAGCTATACATTGAAAAGGGCGATAAAGAATCGGCTGATGAAGCTTCAAAACTGGAAAACATAAAACGGGCGCTACCTAAAAGGTATGAAGACATTGCCGAACTTATCGATCTGGGACGGTATCAAGAAGCGGAAGAGATCTGTAAAAGAAGGATATCCCTGAACCCCGGGGATTACGCGGCAATAGCGCAGATGGGTCAAATTTACTGGAAAAGGGGACAAAGGAGGATGGCTATAAAACTTTTCCGGAAAGCTATTCGCATGGCGCCGGATTATCCTACAGCGCATCTTTTCCTGGGTAAAGCGTATTTTTTCGAACGAAAACCGGAAAAAGGGCTGGCGGAATTCGATATATTCAAAGAGAAGATGGAACTGCTTCCGAAGACGGATAAAGGTACCGACGAATTTTACATATCCGCTCTTAATTACATCGGGTATATGTACGCGACCGCCAGGCAGTATGAGGAAGCGATGAAGGAATATCAGAAGATTCTTAAAATCGATCCGGAGCACCAGGACGCTCATTATAACCTTGCGCTTTGTTACTATGTACACAAGCATAACCGTTCGAAAGCTTATGCTGAACTTCAAAAAGTTATAGAGATCGATCCTGATACCGATGCAGCTAAAAGGTCGGAATATTTTATTGATTATATCAGGAGGAACCCCGATTCACGGGTCTTGGCGGATTTCAGTTTTGTCTACGAGGAATAAGATGATAAAAATCACTGGAAACCTTATCCAAGACGTAGCAGGAAAAACTAAGGAAACTGCAAGGAAAAGGAGTAACTATAATTTTCATACTGCATATGAAGATCCCATAAACAGGATGATAAACGCGGTAGAGCCGGAAGCATATTTCCCGCCACACAAGCACGAAGGACCGGACAAACGTGAAATTTTCCTTATCCTTAGCGGAAAAGTGATATTCATCGAATTTGAGGATACTGGCCGGATAAAAGATCATATTATCCTGGATCCCTTAGCGGGTAATTTTGGGGTAGAAATCTCAGCCGGCACATGGCATTCACTCATTCCTCTGGAAAGTTCCGTTCTGTATGAGATAAAGGACGGGCCCTACGATTCCGATAGTGATAAAGTTTTCGCAGGATGGGCGCCTAAAGAAAACGAGCAGGGGGTAAAGGAATTTGTGGATAAGATCCTGAAGGAAATGGGTCTATGAAAGTTACAAGTCCTGAACTCATCATTGAAAATACCTCATCAAGAGGCCCGGCCGGCTCGAAAGGTGAATTTTATTATAAGCTTGCTTTTTGCTTATTATTAAGTATGTTATAGTTAGTAACACAATATGGTTTCTCCAAAGAGGAGGGGGGCTATGCCAATTAAAAGATCAGTAGATATACTTTTGGTGGAAGATAATCCCGGTGATGCTGAACTTATCGTAAAAGCTCTTGAGCATCACAATTTCATTAGAAAAGTGCATGTTGTCGATACGGGCGAAAAAGCGCTTGATTTTCTTCTAAACATAGGGGACTTCGAGCACCGGAAAGGGGAAGATCCCCCAAAACTCGTCTTTCTTGACCTGAATCTTCCAAAAATGGGCGGTATTGACGTATTGAAAGAAATGCGTGCTAACGAGCAGACGAAAAAAATTCCAGTAGTCGTCCTTACCGTGTCGAAGGGAGAAGCGGATATGCTTGAGAGCTACCGTCTTGACGTGAGCAGGTATATAGTAAAGCCGGCAAGGTTCGACCAGTTTGCCCATGAACTTTCGGAACTTGCGCTTTACTGGCTCTTGTTCGATGAGCTCCCGGAATAAAACGTGCTCTGTTGTTCCTGCCTATAATTTTACAGAGCCTGGTGGCATAGTGTATAATCTAACCAATCCAGAATACGGTCGTTGTAAATATACTCATGGAAAAAAGTGAAAAACTAAAAAGAGAACTTGGCCTGCTTGACGTTTTTTGTGTAGCTTCAGGTGCTATGATAAGCTCGGGACTTTTTATATTGCCGGGGCTTGCTCATGCCCTTGCGGGTCCAGCTGTTGTTGTATCCTATTTTCTGGCGGGTCTTTTGGCTATGGCGGGGATGCTCAGCCAGGCAGAGCTTGTATCCGCGATGCCAAGAGCGGGGGGCACGTATTTTTACGTTACGCGCAGTATGGGTCCCGCCCTTGGGACGATCGACGGTCTTCTTACATGGCTTTCAATATCCCTGAAAAGCTCTTTTGCCCTTGTCGGTATAGCCGCCTTTACTAACATTGTGGTAGCAGGGGTGGACGCGCGGCTTATAGCTCTGGGATTCTGTCTTCTCTTTCTTCTTATCAACTTTATTGGCATAAAAGAAGCGGGCAGGATCCAGATTAGTCTAGTAGTTCTTCTGTTGGTTCTTTTAGTAATATATATAGTAAAAGGAATGCCTGCAGTAAAAGTACAGAATTTTGCGCCATTTGCACCGTATGGTATCGCTGCGATTTTTTCTACTGCCGGTTTTGTGTTCGTTTCGTATGGTGGTCTTCTAAAGATCGCGAGTATCGCAGAAGAGGTAAAGAATCCGGGGAAAACCATACCGCTGGGTATGATACTTTCGCTCATATCCGTCGGCATATTATACACATTTGTTGTTTTCGTTACTTCAGGGGTTTTGGGCGCCCAGCAACTTGACCACTCTCTTACGCCGATATCCGACAGTGCAATGGTGTTTCTCGGCGGATGGGGTAGGATAGCTATGGGGGTGGCAGCTATACTTGCCTTCATTTCAACTGCTAACGCAGGGATCATGTCCGCTTCGAGATACCCACTGGCGCTTAGCCGTGACCACCTTCTGCCCGATTTATTCAGACGCGTGCACCCGAAATTCAAAACGCCGGATTTTTCGATCTTTGTGACGGGCATTATTATGATAGCTGCTTTATTCCTTGATCTATACATGCTTGTCAAAGTCGCATCTACGGTACTTATTTTTACTTTCATCTTTTCGTGCCTGTGCGTTATCATTATGCGGGAGAGTAAGGTACAGAACTACCGGCCTCAATTCCATTCGCCTTTATATCCGTGGGTACAGATAGCAGGCATTTTCGGATGTTGGCTCCTGGTAGTCAACATGGGCAAGGAAGCACTTTTCATCGGGTCGCTTCTTTTCGCTTGCGGACTTACAGTATTCTGGTTTTACGGGCGTTCAAGGGTGAACAAGGATTTTGCTCTATTGCATCTAGTAGAGAGGATAATGCCAAAAGAACTTATTGATGTTTCCCTTGAAACGGAACTCAAAGAGATAATCTTTGAAAGGGACGAGGTAATAAAAGACAGGTTCGACAATATCATCGAGGAAGGCATGGTGCTCGATATCCAGGGATCAATGATCATGCACGATTTTTTCAAGCTTGCTTCGGAAAAGATGTCAAAGAAACTGAATATTGACAATTCCGTGTTCCTGGAGCTTCTTCTCAAAAGGGAAAGGCAAAGCAGTACAGTTTTAAGCCCGGGCCTGGCTATACCGCATATCATAATCGACGGTATACAGACGTTCGCTATATTGATCGCTCGCTGCAAAGAGGGGATAATATTCCCCGGCAAAGAAAGAAAGGTCCACATGGTCTTTGTGATCGCCGGAACAAAGGACGAACGCAATTTCCATCTCCGGGCCCTATCCGCAATAGCTCAAATAGTGCAAGATCCCCGTTTCGAAGAAAGATGGATGTCGGCCAAGAACGAAGAAGCGCTTCGTGACCTGGTGCTTCTCGGTACACGCAAACGGCAAGAATAAACTCCCGGGCATATCCGACCCGTAGGGCTGAAAACCCTCCAAAAATTATCTCTTGACATTCCAAATGAAAAGTATTATATTTGTGAATTCAGGAACGATATCTGTGAATATTGTTACAAACTATCATGGCGGATAAGAAGATACCAGAGGGAACTATATCCCGTTTATTTGTATATTTGAGAGAAATCTCAAAACTTGTCGGATTAAACATCCGAACGATTTCATCAGCAGAACTCGGTGAAAGAACGAATCTGAGTGACGCGCAAGTAAGAAGAGACCTGGGATATTTCGGTCAGTTTGGAGTTAGCGGGTCGGGCTACGATACCGGCGAACTCCAAAAAGCACTTGAAAAGATACTCGGTAAAACTAAGACTTGGAACGTTGCTGTTGTAGGAGCCGGGCATCTTGGGTCAGCGCTTTTAGCTTACTCAGGATTCAAAAAGCTCGGGCTTGATATCGTAGCGACCTTTGACACTGACGAAAAGAAGATTGGCAAAGACCTTAGCGGTATAAAGGTTCAGTCTTTGGACGACTTGCCGAAAGCGGTAGGCAAGAAGAAAGTATCGATAGGCATAATAGCCGTACCTGCCCAGAACGCTCAGGAAGTGGCGGATAAACTGATAGAATCCAAGGTTGAATGCTTGCTTAATTTCGCGCCCATAAGCTTAAACGTTCCCGAGAACGTCAAAGTAAAGAATGTTGATCTTTCACGAGAGCTTGAAACACTTTCGTATTATCTGGCGAACTAATGGATATGAAATATATAACAATCGAAAATCTGGCACAATTACTGGAAGACCTTAAGGAAGACTACAGGGTTTTTACCCCCGTCAAAAAGGGCGACCAGCGTTTCTATAAAGAGTACACTGAGCTTACCGACGACGTTGTAATAGGCGAGGTCAGGGCGTTTGAACCTCTTAAGGCGTTTTTCTCGCGTGCAAGAGAAGTCGTTGCCGAAGGGTTTACTCCTCAAGTTCCGCACGAAGGGGATAAGCCTTTCGCGGTCGTGGGCGTGAAGGCTTGTGACCTGAAAGGGTTTAAGGTACAGGACCATGTTTTCTTGGATAATGATTATAAAGATCCTTCCTACGCTAAACTCCGCGAAGAAAACCTTATTATTTCAGCAGATTGCACGTGTGCTATAGATACCTGTTTTTGCACTGCCGTAGGTATCAAGCCTTATCCGACAGAAGATTTTGACCTTAATCTTTCCGAGATCGAAGGGGGCTTCCTCGCAGAGATCGGTTCGGAGAAAGGCCAGGCGATCGTTGATAAATGTTCTGCTCTTTTTCAGGACGGCAGCGATCAGTTCGTTTCAAGAAGAGATAAAATCAGAGAAGAAGTTGCTAAAGAGGTAGATGCGAACATCAAAGAGAACGATGTGCCTGACCAGAGCAGGCTCAAAGGCGCAGTTGAGAAGAACTTTGATTCCGATATCTGGAGTGACGAAGCGAAAACATGTGTCGAATGCGGCGCTTGCACCATAATCTGTCCTACCTGTCATTGTTTTTTCCTGTACGATCAGAAAAACGAGGAAAAAATGAACCGGCTTCGCATATGGGATTCCTGTATGCTTAAGCACTATGCCAGGGTGGCAGGAGGCGAGAACCCAAGACCGGAACTGTGGACGCGGCTCAGGAACAGGTTCGAGAAGAAATTCGATTTCTTCCCGAAAATAGCGGACATATACGCTTGTACGGGATGCGGCCGCTGTATTTCAGCATGCCCGGCAAAGATAGATATAAGGAAAGTATTGAAAAGACTGGTAGATAATGTGTAGCTGTAGTAAAGAAAAGAACATATATAGGCCTATTGAGACTGAAGTGCTTGATGTGATAACAGAGAGTTCTACTATCAAGACCTTGAAGCTCAAGCCAAAAGAAGAGCTGACCTTTGAGACGGGTCAGTTCATCGAGCTTACCATACCCGGTGTAGGGGAAGCTCCTTTTACGCCTTCTTCAAGACCGGCGGTCAGGGACACTATGGATGTCAGTATCATGAAGGTCGGTAAGGTAACTGATGTGGTCCATCAGCTGAAAAAAGGTGACATTGTAGGGTTAAGAGGGCCTTACGGAGTGGGCTATCCGCTGGATACTTTCAAAGGTAAAGAAGTGCTTGTTTTCGGTGGCGGTGTCGGACTTGCTCCATTGAGAAGCTTAATGTACGCGCTTTTTGACAGGATAAACGATTTCAAGAAGATATATTTCAGATACGGCGCAAAAACGCCTGATGACATCATATATAAAGAACTAGTGAAGGAATGGTCCGGAAGAAGCGATCTTGATTTCCGTATTACGGTCGATAAGGGTGACGATAAATGGACCGGTCATGTCGGTCTTGTAACGACCATCTTGGATGACATGAAACTGGATTTTAACACGGCGATAGCGGTAGTTTGCGGACCTCCTATAATGATGAAGTTCGGTACATTCAAGCTGCTGGAACTGGGCTTCAAGGAATCGAATATTTATCTCTCTATGGAAAAGAACATGTCCTGCGGTCTGGGTAAGTGCGGGCATTGCAGGATAGGGACGTATTACGCGTGTAAGGACGGTCCGGTCTTTACTTACGATAAGATCAAGGGATTTCACGATATCTGGAAATAAACGGGACTTGATATGAATACGAGCGCAGAACAGGTATATCACGGGAAGATAAACACAGATCCGAAAAAGGGCAAAGATAAGAAGCTCTTTATCGATCTGGACGTGTGTGCTTCGGGCGAATGCGAAAAGTGTGTTATAAAATGCAGTTACCACTATCATCGGCAGACCAATAATAACGGGATATTGTCTGTGGTAGAGCTGGCAGAATACGCGCTTGTATGCCGCAGATGCGAAGAACCACATTGCATCTCTTCATGTCCTGTAGACGCGCTCGAACAGCAGGAAGATAAGGACAACATGCTGGTAAGACACAACATGCGCTGCATAAGCTGCGGGTCATGTTCGCATGCGTGCCCGTACGGTACGATATATCCTGAAACGGTACCTTATATGGTGCATAATTGCGATTTTTGTCTGGACAGAAGAGCAGAAAAAGAAGAACCGCTATGCATAACGACCTGTCCATACGGTGCGTTAAGTTTAAAAGAAGGTGATGTTGAGCTGGATGAGAACACTTTCCTGGTTGGCGACAATATCATAGTTCATTCAACTCATTGGGATCGGGAGAAGGCGTGATATATATTTTTTATTTGCTGGTCTTAGGGTTCTTGTTAACAGCTGTCGTAGGGCTTCTGACGAGCTGGATAGACAGGAAGGTGACCGCGCGTGTGCAGTATCGTGTAGGTCCGCCAATCTTTCAGCCGTTCATTGATATTGTCAAGCTCTTGGGCAAAGAAACGCTTGTTCCCGCAGGCGCGTCAAAAACGACGTTTTTAATGGCACCTCTTATGGGGATGGCAAGCGTGGTCGTGGTATCCACGCTTCTGTGGATGAACGACATAAGGATAGGCCAGGGGTTCGTAGGTGATCTTATCGTTGCGGTTTACCTTTTGACTATACCTTCGATCAGCATTATTATCGGAGGTTTCGCTTCGGCAAACCCGTTGGCCAGTATCGGCGCCTCACGTGAGATGAAACTGGTACTTGGTTACGAACTTCCTTTTGTAATTGCTATAATGGTGCCTGTTATAAAGTCTGGTTATTCGATAAGGATAGGCGAGATACTTGCTTCACAGGCCCAGAACGGCGTGTTCGTGGCAAACCCTTCAG
>JBAROK010000070.1:0-4858 GCA_049642065.1 Candidatus Omnitrophota bacterium
ACGTTTTATCTCATTCAGGTCAAACCCTCTATAATAACTTGAAAAAGAAAGGTTAGCGGGATGTTTTCTCTTTTTCACTCCGGAAAGAGCTTTTTTTATCGCACCTATATGTTCTGGACTTGTACCGCAACAGCCGCCGATAACATCAATCCGGTAATCACGAACAAACCGTGCCATCAGTTCTGCCATTCCATCCGGGTTCAGTGGATATACGGTTTTTCCTTCTTTTTCTATCGGTAGTCCTGCATTAGGCACACATGAGATAAAAGTCGGACAGTTCGCACTTAGATATTTTACGGTACCTTCCATTTCTACAGGTCCCGTGCTACAGTTGAGTCCTATAACGTCTGTACCAAGACAAGCTAAAGTCGAAGAAACCGCCGATATTTCGGTCCCAAGAAGCATCCTGCCGTTATTGGCCAGCGTACACTGCGCCATGATAACAAGATCTTTTCTTCTTTCTTTTACCGCCTGTTTCGCCCCGTTCACAGCAGCTTTCATCTCAAGTAGATCCTGTCCCGTCTCGACAAGAAGAGCATCCGCTCCCCCGTCTATGATCCCTAGAGCCTGTTCATAGAACATCTCCTTAAGCTGTTTATATGTTATGTCTCCCAGTTCCGGGTCACGCGATGAAGGTAGCTTACCAGTCGGCCCCATCGTACCGATAACATATCTGGGCTGAGAAGATGAAGAAAACTCATCCGCTGCCGCACGGGCAAGTCGTGTAGAGGCTAGATTGATATCATACACGTCATCAGAGAGGCCGTATTCGCCCAGCTTCAAACGGTTCCCTCCAAAAGTGTTCGTCTCTACCGCGTCTGAACCTGCTTCCAGATAATCCGTGTGTATCTTGGAAATAAACTCGGGACGGTGACAGGACAGATACTCCATACATCCCGACCTATCGCCGAAATATTCGTCCTTAAGCCCCAGCATCTGGGCATAAGTACCGAATGCCCCGTCAAGAAGCACCAGATCTTTTTGTAATTTTTCTTTAAGTGTCATTTTCATATCTTTTGTATTTCACTCTCTTTAACCCACCCTATTTTACCGTCAGCGCGTCTTATCTTAACCCAGTCATCTTTTAACTTCATGATATTCACATTAACACCTTCATTAAGAGTAAAAAACTTCGTAGCGGTATCAAACGGACCGAAAAACGCATCGGCTTTCGGGACTATCGCAACAGCACCCGTCTTGATATTATTCGCTTTTTCCCATATAACGGAAACGTTAAAAACCGTAAAAAGAAATAGACATACAACAAGCGCAGACAAATAACCGCTAACCCTAGGACGCGACACCGCGAAGAAAAGCAATATAAGCCCCAGTATGTATGCCACAGAAGCTAACATAGTAAGCTCGTTAACTGTAAAATTCCCCGAGTACATCTTAAGAACCCTCCATCCCCATATACCTTTCCTGGAAACAGGCCTTTCAACTACGTTAGCTTTTGCAAATTTATAGTTGGCCTTCAAATCAGCATCCCGTGGTATTATACACATCGCACGCTCGTAGTTAAGGATAGCCTCTCCGAGCTCTCCTAATTTAAAATACGCATCCCCCATATTCTAATATAACGATCCACTTACGTATCCGCTATCAAGGATCTTTTGGTATTCAGCTATAGCCTGTTGATATTCGCCCTTTTCGTAATAATCATTACCCCGGCCGAACAGCCGTTCCGGGCTAGCTGTTCCGTCTTCCGCATATGAAATACCTGCGCAGCAAAATACTAACACAGCGCATATCAAAACTTTTAATGCGACTCGTTTGTTCATCTTCCCACCTATATCTTCACCTTCTCCATGTAATCAATGATCTTTCTTACTTTTTCAAGGATATCCTCGGCTTCCTGACCACCTGTAACCGAAGAGGCGTATCTTGCCATCTCGCATTTCGAGAATACTTCACGTAACATATCCAAGATACTTTTATCACACCCGACCGGAGCAAGCCGGTTTTCGACGTCCTGTAAGTTAACGTTGCCCCTGGGAAGGTCGAACCTGTTACCCAAATATTCCTGAAGCGTCTTAAATATGACGTCATAGAACGGAAGAGCTTCCCCCTTCTCCAGGTACGCCCTAGCCTTAGCAAGCCCGCTCCTGGCCTTTCTCGGAGCTTTCAGTGACCTAGCGTAACTTCTATCAGTAAGTATCCTCTCGTGTTTTCTGTACCCGGCATAGAAGAACATAAAAGCAGCAAGTGGTACCAGCTGTACCACCCAGAACAGCCAACTGCCGTAAAGAAACTTTTCCTTAGGGTACAACTTGCCGATATTCTCTTTTACATACACGATATCCTGACCTATCTTCTCCTGTGGGTAAAGCATCTGTTCCGTCCCGGTCATGGACACCATCTTAACAGCACGTTCGGATTCCGGGCGTTCCGTGACTTTTATCGGTAAAGGACCTTTTGTTATGGTTTTATACTTTCCGCTTCTCGTGTCAAAAAAGCTGAATGATACCTTAGGTATTTCTTTTACTTCATCGCTTTTAGGTATAAGTATCTGTTCATAGATCTTCCTGTTATCATTTTTGGTTACCTGAGGTTCATACGTCTTGAACTTATCTCCTACAGATAACTTAGGTGCCGTAACCGTATCAAGGTTGCCCGATCCCGTTACTATCATTTTCAGAACCACGGGGTCCCCTACTTTTACTTCGCGGGGATCAGCAAATACTTCCATCGAAAAATCGCCCGTAGCACCCTGAAAATCAGCAGGTCTTCCCGCCGCCGGAAAAGGCAGTATTTTTACGGGTATCTCGTTTGATTCAAGTGAGATAGGATAGGTATTCTGCCCGAAACGACTAGTGAAGAAATCGTCGTCGAATATACTCCTGCCGAAGAATGATGCACGTCTTCGCACCTGTTTTTGTGTAACCATTTTACAGTTCAGCCTTGCCGGACCCAGCATATATTCGCCTTCTTTTATCGCGTACAATTTCATCCTGAATAACAGAATTTCATAGCTCAGTCCCCTGCGCACTTCACTGCGCCTTATCGGTTCGGTATATTCTCCCGTTGAGAAACCCTCATGCGGGAAGGTAGGAAATTCTATGTCCCTGAGACCGGCATTGTGCACATACATTTTTATAACAACTGGGATCTCCTCGTTAACATATACCGTTGTCTTCTCAATATCCATGGTCAAAAAGACCCTGTCGTCCTCATACGGGATCGGGTCCTCATCCATAGCTCCTCTCGGAACAGGTGCCGGCGCAGGAGATCCTCCTGTCCCGACAGAAACCAATCCCGGAACATCATTGACTACAAGCGTAACTGCATCCGTTTTATAAGGCATCCTGCCGAACTGAGTAGTAAAAGGTCCTAACTTGTATTCACCCTTCCTAAGTGGGAGTATAAGGTATGTATACGTTATGGACTGAGAAACCTGGCCGTTCACTACCTGCACCTTCGTTGACGGCCCTACATACTGCATCTGTAAACCATTCACCTTGGGGACATCTGGTCTAGCTACGTTCTGGGCTCCGTAAAATGTAAGATACAGATACAGCGGATTCCCGACAGATACACTGGTTTTCTCTAGTGTCAGTTCGAACCTGGTGTCATCACCCCATGAGTTCGATGCAATGACCAGGCCGATCATTAACAAAGATACCAATATTTTTTTTATCCTAGTTTTTCTGTTCATCGGTTTACCAGTCTCTTAGCACGACCGGGCGACCCGCCTTTCTTGCTTTTCTTTTCTCCCCACGCATACGGCTCTCTTCTTCTTCCTGCCCCATTAAAAGCATTTCCGCTTCCTCTTTTGTCATCTCGCCTTCCATGGGTTCTGGAGCTTGTCCTTCTGATGGCTCCCCATCCTGCCCTTCAGAAGGTTCGGGCTGCTGTTGTTGCTGTTGTTGTCGTTCGCGCTCTTTTTGTTCTTGCTCTTTTTGCTTCTGCTGGTCCTTTTGCTGCTGCTCTTGTTGCCGTTGTTCTTCCTGCTCTTTCTCCTGCTGCTCTTGTTTCTCTTTGTCTTTTTGCTGCTGATCTTTTTGTTGCTGGTCCTTCTGTTGATCCTTTTGCTGGTCTTTCTGTTGGTCCTTTTGCTGATCCTTCTGTTGGTCTTTCTGCTGATCCTTCTGCTGGTCTTTCTGTTGGTCCTTTTGCTGATCCTTCTGTTGGTCTTTCTGTTGGTCCTTCTGTTGGTCTTTTTGTTGGTCCTGCTGTTGTTGTTGATCTTGCTGCTGCTGTTGGCCCTGCTGCAGATCATGTATCTTCTTCAAAGTGAATTCATAGTTATATTGAGCGTCTCTATCATCAGATGAATCTATTGCTTTTTTATAATATTCCAACGCTTCTTCATAACTTTTTATTGCAGCCTGTGGATCTGTCTTTTCTGCTTTCTCTCCTGTCCTATATTTACTATTACCGGCGTTATAAATACTCTTCCCTTCAAGCTTCTCGTCTTCTTCTCCCGTGGCGAGCGACCTCATGAAAGCTTTTTTCGCGTCTTCAAAATCGCCTTTCCGGTAAAGCGTAACTCCTTTGTTATACCGAATTACAGGCTCATTAGGATCTACCTCAAGCGCCTTGTTATAATTCTCCAGCGCTTCGTCATACTTACCTTCCTCATAGAACTTATCGGCCTTTCGTACCATCCCCCCTACAGACGCTGCCCTTGAAACAGACGTCAGAAGTAAAAGCACGAAAAATCCCGTAACGACCATTAATCCTGATTTCTTAAGCATACCATAAACCATATTTATTTCCACCGTACTAAGAACTAAATCTTCTCTTTTTTTCTATCACCGATGAAAGGCTCTACCAGCAATAGAAGTATAGCAAGCCCTAGAAAAAACTGGTACCTCTCATGGTACCGTTTCTCCATCCGGCTTTTTAATTCCTGTTT
>JBAROK010000087.1:0-6106 GCA_049642065.1 Candidatus Omnitrophota bacterium
GCCCCCCTCATGTTCAAAAGTCTTTCCATGTATCACTACCGGAAAAGACGATCCGTCTTTTCTCCGGCCAAGCACCTCATACGGCTCCTCGTATCCCCTGGCTACATTATTTTCAATCAATTCATGAGATTCCGGCATAACAAAATCCAGTATATTTTTACCCATAATCTCAGAAAATTTATATCCCATCATTTTAGCAAAGACGCTATTTGCATCTGTAACCCGGTTGCCGTCATGGAGCAATATTCCTTCTAATGTCGCCTCGGCCAACAGACGAAACCTCTTTTCGCTCTGCTTTAGCTCTACTCCCACTCTTTTGCTTTCATCCACGAGCCTCCACATTAGCTTGGCGCTATGCCCGCCTATGACCTCCACGTAAGGGGGGCTATTCTCAATAAGTTCCTTATGGATAGTTTCACTGCCCGTAACGTTTACTATTTCGTTGAGCTCTTTATTGTCAAGGAAATCGTGATAATCCGCAGCTGTCGGTATACCTGCTTCTCTAGCAAGTTTTATCCCTGGAGCTTTGTTGTTAGCATCTACAACTCCCACGACATTCACGGATTCATTGTCTAAAAAAAGTGCAACGAGAGCCGTGCCGCCCTTACCGGCTCCCACGATGAGTATATTGGTCTTTTTCATTTTTTTATCCTTTTTCTAGGTCTTAGCGTTCGGAACCCGTAACTTCTCCATATTCCAAATAGAACTTCCCATTGGCAGCACAGCAATACTCATAAAAATCACTGCCTATTATCAACGTCTCAAAAGCGCCCAGATCTGCTTCACGTACCGCTGTTATGATCTTTTGCCCTTTTTTATCTCTAGACACCAGTAAAGCTGAGATACCTTCGCTTAATACTATATTTGTTATATCATACACCGCGCCTTCTGCTATTTTTCCTTCGCGGTTGTTAGCTATTATCTTGCTCAGCTTAACCGTACCATCGGCTTCATCAATGATATATTTGCATTCAAACCCATCCTGGGACCGTTCAAAATTACCATTCTCGTATTTTCCGCTTGAAACGGAACTGGCAGTTACTTGCTGCGCGTTTGCGCTTGCACACAAGAACAATAACAGAAAAAATGCCGAAAATATCTTCTTCATAACATCTCCTTATCGTTTTATAGTTTTTTAGCACTCGCTAAAAGTGAGCTTGACATCAAGACTTTACCAAAAGACAGATAAAAAATCACTTCGCTGAGTATTCCATAAACCATTTTCATAAATGCCATAAGAGGGATATTGTAGTTGTACACATCGCCTTTTGACATAGCAGAGTTTCGTATCGAAACATTAACAAACCCCACCTTCTCCAAGAGCATTCTCATGCTTTTGGGAGTAAAACTATAATTAAAGAATTCTCCGATTTTTTTTGTGCCTACCCTACTCCCTATTCTCTGATAAAAGACCCTTAATTTCATCTGGACAACAGTGTTCGGTATTCTGATGAACACCGCTCCTCCTGGCCTAAGGATCCTGTCCACCTCTTTCAGTAGAATAAGAGGATCTTCAGTAAAATCCAGAACATTCACTAGCGTCACAACATCGAAATGCTTATCGGGGAATTTCTTGCCATCCAAAGAACAGCTGTATATATTAACCTTATTTTCCTTTGCATATCCAGCGCACTGTGGGCACATCTCAATCCCGGCCGTATCCCATCCAGATCGTTCCGCCATGCCCAAAAGAGACCCCAGGCCGCACCCTATATCCAGCATCTTACCCTTTTCAGGGAATTCTCTTTCTATTTGCTTTAAAACAAACGAATGAATACTATTCCTCGCACGATCTATTTCAACAAGTTCATTCACAGGTTTATCATTCACAAGATCGCTTATCCCGCGTCCTGTCTTTGCTATAACCCCACATACCGGACATATCTTGTATCGCCCGTCCAACTCAAAATCCCTGATGTTACTTCCGCATATAAAACAAATATTATTTTTCAAAAATATCCCTGCCTTCTACTACTCGACACTGCTAAATATAGATCACACGATCAACATGGCATCACCATATGAAAAGAACCTGAATTTCGTCTCGATTGCTTTTTGGTACGCCTCAAAAATAAGGTTCTTCCCGGCAAAAGCGCTCACAAGCATAAGAAGCGTAGACTCCGGTAAATGAAAATTCGTGATAATACCGTCAATTATCTTAAATTTATAACCCGGATAAATAAAAAGCTTCGTTTCGCCCTTTGAGGGGATCACTTCACCTTCTTTTGCCGATGCGGTCTCAAGAACACGTGTCGACGTTGTCCCCACAGCAAATATTCTGCCACCAGACGCCTTAGTCTTATTAATTATATCCGCTGATTCTTCCCCTATTTCAAAATATTCCGCATGCATATTATGATCTTCAATATCCTCTTCTTTTACGGGAGCAAAAGTCCCGTAACTGGTATGAAGCGTTACGTAAACAACTGATACCCCGTTTCCTTCAAGCTCATCAAGAAGATCCCTTGTAAAATGTAACCCGGCCGTAGGCGCTGCCGTAGCCCCGTCTTTTCTTGCATATACCGTCTGGTAATCCTCTCTATCGCGCGGCTGGTCTTCCCGGGAAATGTAAGGCGGAAGGGGCATATGCCCGACTTCCATAACTTTTTCCATAGATGCGTTAAACTTAACAAAACGCCCGACGTCCGCCGCCCCGTATACCACTACCTTCACCCCGTTCTCCAGCTCTATATTCTCCCCCTCTTTTATCCGTTTTGATGGACGGATAAGCGCTCTTGACTGCTCTGCATCAGTATCGAGAAGGAATATCTCCACTTTGCCACCAGTCTCTCTTTTACCGTAAAGACGCACAGGAAGCACTTTGGTATCGTTAAGCACCAGACAATCACCCGGTCTTATATACTGCGTAATATCACGGAAACTCTCCTCCGTTATAGTTTCATTTTCGCAGTCAAGAACCATCAAACGCGATGAATCTCTCCTTTTCAGAGGCTCCTGCGCTATTAGTTCCTGCGGCAAATCATAATGGAATTCATTTAGTTTCATATCTGTAGCTTATTCCAGTTCACGTAGACCCACTATTTTCGATCCGGGATAATAATGGTTAAGTATCCATTCCGCATTCTTCCATCTTATTGCCAATCCAAATGCGCCCCACTGGCACATGCCAACGCCATGTCCCCATCCATACCCGCTAAAAAGGTAAAAAGCGGGGTATTTTTTAACATTGAAATTAGAACTTTTTAGTACCCTCTTACTTATTGCTGACCGAAAATGACCCGTTGATATCTCAAACCATTTATTCCGGGACCGTATACTTACATATTCAAGACGACCTGAACTGTCCCGAACACCTTCCCTGATATCATCGATCCTCTTTATCTGGTACCCTTTCTCTTCGAGCTTTTCGACTATGGTTTTAGTCGGAACTCGCACCTGCCACCTGAAATACGGAGACCAACGGCACCAGGAACACTTTACCCCTTTTAAGGGTTCCAGTTCTTCTCCCCAAACTTGCGCCATATCTTCGGTACATCCCCCGCAACAAGAATGGAAATATGCCGGAAGGATCTTCCCCTCATATTCTAGAACCTTGCCTCTTGTAGCATGCACCGCTCTATTCGTACGCCACTTTTCGCTCGACTGCCCGCCGTATACCTGCGAAAAGGTATCCGCCGTAAGATCATAATACTTGCCTTTACGCTGCTCCGCTCTATAAACAGCAAAACTGCGCGAAGCTATAGCCTGAGCTTTGAGCGCGCCAAAAGGCCAGAAATGATGCATTTCTTTCGGCAATACCCCTTTTAGATAATCTTCCAGCTCCACCCTGTTAACAGCATCAAACCCACGTCCCGCCCTGATCACATCCATCTCTCCCCGGTAAAGCGTACCGTTCAATTTCATGTCGGCTCCGCGAAGAGGTGTCACCCGTATAGCATCGGTAAAAAATATCTTGTCGCCAAATTTTATGCCTCCGTTGACTATCGATATCTCAGTACCATTTGGAACAGTACTATCCTTTACCAGAATATTCCCTGTCTCAATTTCTCCTATCTGGCACCCCCCATTCGATGCTAACGTCATCACTTCAGCATCATGTGCCACCCGGACACGTACGATAAAAGGTTCTTTCTTGGCCCCCCTTAACTTCCAAGGACCAAAAAAGGCTACGAGCGCTATAATAAGTGTAGCGAAAACAATACTTAAGCGAACTATTTTATTACTAAGCATCTAGATATCACCTTTTAGATAAAAAATAAAATATTGCCGATAGCACTATGCTTATCAATATGCATGTAGTCACCGGACAATAAAACGTAAAGTTTTCCCTTCTTATCACGATATCGCCCGGCAACCTACCAATCCATGGCACTTTACCCGCCAGCATAAACACTGAACCCAATAGAACAAGAACAACCCCAAAGATCACTAAGAACTTTCCGGCAACCTGCAGCACGTTATTTCACCATTTCCTTGTCCCCAGTATTATGACTTTTAACAAGCAATCGAGCAGAATGCCAGGTGTAAGTTTTGAGATATTCCCGCTTCTTGGATGAAAGCGTATAGGGACTTCTTTTACTCGGGCACCTTTTCTAACGGCCCTATAAAGCGTCTCGGTACAAATAAAATGATTCTCGGACTTAAGAGTTGTAGGATCTATCTTTGCCAGGATCTGGCCACTGAAACACTTGAACCCTGAAGTCGGATCTTCAACTCCTGTACCCAACAAGCGGTTTATGAAAACTCTTGCAAAAAGGCTGATAAACGTCCTTACGACAGATTCTCTCTCATCGCATCCTCCGGGAACAAACCGGGATCCTACAACTAGATCATGATCTTTTAAAGCTTCTATCATATCGGGGATATAGATAGGGTCATGGGAAAAATCAGCATCCATTACGATCACGAATTCGGCATTCCCTTTCAAAGCGTATTCAAGACCCTCCCTTATGGCATATCCCATACCCCTGCGACCGGTCCTCTGTATCATCTTCACCCTAGGCTCTTTTTCCATGATCTTTTGTACTATTTCACCTGAACCATCGGTCGAGCTATCATCCACTACCATAACCGTAAGATCGTCCCTTAGCGAAAGCACCCTTTCTACCAAAGGACCTATATTATCCCGCTCATTACAGGCGGGAATAAGCACCATCTTCATGGATCTTTCAGGATCTACTATCATATTTACTCAATGTCCTCTTATCTTAAGATCTTGCAGTGCCTTACGCGCGGGTTCAAAATCCGGCTGCAACCTTAGAGCTTCCTCCCACTCGGCTCTTGCCTCGTTCCACATTTCTTTTCCGTAATATGCCAACCCCAGGTTATATCGCACTATAGGTGAACCCGGCCTTGACATTATTATTGCTCTGTATTCGGCTATAGCCTTGTCATACATTTTTTTGCTTAAGTAAATATTCGCTAAATTATTCCTGGCCCTGAAATGCGACGGGTCAGTATCAAGCACTCTGCGATACTCATTCATTGCTTCGTCAACTCTGCCCTTGGAGAAATAAATATTTGCGAGGTTATTCCTCGCATCGACATACTCAGGATCCAGTTCCAAGACTTTTTCATACTGTTTGAGCGCTTCATCGTATAAACGCTTTTTCATTAAAACAGTAGCTAGCAAATATCGTAACCTAGGGTCTTCTGGATATAGTCTTACCCCTTCAATCAAAACTTTTTCAGCCTCTTCCAGGCGCCCCGTCTTTAGCAACGAATATCCCAGATAATACTGAACATCGGGATAATCCGGATCCCGTTTGATCGTTTCTTGCATCTGTCGCCCGGCTTCATCGAATTCGCCTTTATGGAAACGTGCTACGCCTATCACAAAATGCATGTCCGCATAAGGCATCGGATTGTAAAGGTATTTGAAAACATTGCCTCCACGCAGCTCGGCGACTTTTAACCCTTCCTCTTCAACACTTATGGCATTGTCATATTTTTCCATCGCCAGGTACAAAAGCCCCAGATGGTAATAAACAGTCCCCAGCGTGGGTTCCAGTGACTTAGCCTTTTGAAGTTCCTTAAGAGCTTCTTCATATTGGCCCTGCTGATAATACACAAGTCCAAGCGCATCATGAGTCATAGCAAAATCTTTGAGAGACAGGGACTTTTTAAAAGATTCTATAGCTTTCTC
>JBAROK010000091.1:0-2007 GCA_049642065.1 Candidatus Omnitrophota bacterium
GCCCCTCGTCAAAAAGACGTTGCCGTGCAAGAGGTGGAACTTCTGTTGCGTCACAATACCCCTCAAAAAGTTCTTTGACCCTCTCTTTCTTTATGCGCGGAAGATGATTATACAAATCCCTGAAATTATGGCAAATATCCGTGCCTAGTACATAAACCCTCACTCCGTCTCTGGTCAACTTGGAATAAAGAAACTCTTCTATAGAAGCCCTAATAACAGCGTTAAGAAGACGGTGATCGGGATAAATATCTGAAAGGTTATCTCCGATAGGCGGTTCCGCCAGCGCACTAAGTCCTTCGGTATCATCAATAACAAGTTCAGCCGGTAACGGGAAGAAATTCGCGAATTCATGTTCGCCCCAGGATTTCTCCCATGGGTATTGATGCTGGAAGAACGCGCCTTTCTCCGGAGCATCTGGAACACCGTCATCATCTTTATCTTCGTCATCAAGTGCTCCCTGTTTTTTAAGATCTTCTCGGTACTCTTCAACGTACTTTTTCTTTTTCTTTGCACGTTCAAGCTGTTTTTCCATAAGTGTACGTTTATTGCGATCGCGCTCCGCTGCTAGGTTACCTGTTAATGTCCGGATCTCTTTATCTATTGCTAATAGTCTAATCCTAGCATCCTCATCCGTCTTAAGCCCCCTCAAAGCTTCCTCTTTAATAAGTTCTTCCGCTTTCTTGCGTCTTTCTTCTTCCTGTGTTTTTCTCTTTTCTGCTTCGGCTTTACGTTTAGCCTCTTCAGCCTTTATCCTTTCTTCTTCGGCTTTACGTTTGGCTTCTTCAGCTGCAGCCTTATGCCGATTGGTTTCAGTTCTGAGCATCCTTCTTATCTCGTTCGCATATGGCGCGGGTACAGAAATTTTTCCTAGAACAAGAGCCGACCAGGTATCCACAAGATCACTTAGGTCAGCCTTCTGCCCCATTCTGGCCCTGGCAAGAATAAGCAAAAGCTTCTGTTTACTAGCCTCAGCACTCCTGGCCGCTGTCGCAAAAGCTTGCAAAGCAGCAGGTTGGTTACCTTCAAGCGATAACAGCTCTCCTCTCAAGAACGTCTCCCAGGCCAGTATTTCGCTCTGTTTAGGATATTCCTTGATCAGTTTATCGAGCAAGCTATACGCCGCGCTAGCCGAGACTTTTACGCCGTCTAGATCTTTCTTAATCTTGTATTCTCTAGCCTGCTGCCTGTATGTTACTGCAGCCATAAAAAGCGAGTAAGCCGCTTCACGTTCTCTTTGTATTTTTACACCAGGCGCGATACCTTCTTCTTTAGCTTTCTTAGCCAAGAGATCGTACTGATAAGTAAAATATTTCACAGCCTTGCGATACTCTTCTCTTGCGAGATATATCCCGGCATAATAGAAATTCGTCTTGTCTTCAGTTGCAAGTTGTTTCATAAGAGCTTCTACTTTACTTAGGTTTGCTGTTCTTACAGCAGTGTCCTTAGTAGAAGTAGCGGCTTCCAGCAGCATCTCTATGAGCATGTGCCGCAGCAGCTCCGTTCTTGCTTTTGAAGCCATGATCGCCTTATCTTTAAGTAAACCGTTAGCATAATTCTCAGCTTCTACGTAATCTCCTTTTGTCCAGTATATTCTTAGTTGAGAGATGTGCCCCTTTACTTTTTCTGCTGAGAATATCGCTTTAGCTTCTTCTGATTCTATGAACCTGGCTATACTTGCCGACTGTTCTATTCTTTTCTCCTCCAGTTGCATGGCCTCGTCAATAAAACCGTTATCTAACAATAGCTTCACTACTTCATCATAACCAAGTGAATATTGTTTTACGTTGCTCTCATTCACGGTCCACCAGAACAGCCTACTGCCTATGATACTTAAAGCTTCATCCGCTTCGAACTTGCTAGCGGCTGTTTTTGCATCACCAAAAACACCCGGCAAACTCTTGCGGTGTTTATCAAGTTCTGCCTGGGCCTCCGCTAATTTGGCTTTAGACTCTTGTATCTGCTTATTAAGCAGTTCTTCTGTCTTCTTCAACCGATCTTCCTGCTCGT
>JBAROK010000006.1:0-5210 GCA_049642065.1 Candidatus Omnitrophota bacterium
GTCACTATACCGTCTTTTATCTCGAAACGTGCAAGCGCCACTTCATCATCGGTATTCACTTTACCCTTGCCTTCGAACAATACGCCGTCTACCTCAAGATGAAGTACAGGATTAAGCATATTACCCCTGGCATCCAACACTATCTCATGATACTTGAATATACCCCCACCTTTAGCGACTTGCCGCACGTATACCGCAGTCGGATTATCGATGTCGTCATAACCTATACGTTTCACTATGATCATTTTTTCCAGGTTACTTGCATCGCCATTTTCTACTGTTACGCCACTGACTTCCATAATTGGCCGTCTCATATTCGACTCGAGCGCCACGGAGATCTTACCAGCCATGTCAGAACTTAACCCCGCCTGTTTCAGGATATTCAGATCATCGGTATACTGCGTGTACACAAACCCTCTGCCATCATATCCGATATTCCTTACCACATTAGCTTCACCTTTCATGGAGATAGTGCCATCTGCTTCCTTAGTGAACTCAGGGCCAACCACTTCCATTATGGCTCTTTCAGGTCTCTCAGCTGAAGCGACGAATATCTCTTTGGTCTCTATATCGTACATGTATATCAGTTTCTTGGCGTCGTCATAAAAGAACATCATCTCGTCTTTCTCAAGCGGCGCACTTTTAACAATACCGTTAAGAACGTCCACCCCGGATACCCTGAGAAGAGTCTTATCTTTATTGTCAATCCTTGCAACGAATACCTGCTTTGTCTTAAGATCGAAGGTGTATACGAATACCTGGCCTGTCGCATCGTCCCGGCGATACCCTATCCTGGCTATGACTTTTCCGGTGTTTGTTACCTTACCGTCAGCAACTACCGCGCCTTCAACCTCACGTATAGCCCTTGTCCTGTTGGTTACAGGCGCCACGAAGGTCCTTCCCCTTAACGCAGACGATAAACCGGCTTTCTTAAGAGCAGCTTCATTCTCAACATACCTGGTATACACCATACCTTTGTGGTAGCCCATATCAGATACTACTGCCTTATTCTCAAGCCCGGTTATTTTTCCAGGTGTTATAGTAACTCCCGTGATCTCCTGCAAAGGATGGTCAGTATCCCTTTCAGGTGCGACGAACGTACGTCCTGCCGCTTGCGCCTGACCTATAGCCGCAAGATCTCGCAGTACTTTAGGATCATTTGAATAAGTTATATAAGCCATGCCTTTATCATAAGCCATTGACGAAAGAACCGCTTCTTCTGTCGCTCCGGCGATAACGCCTTTTTCAATAGCTATGCCAGCAACTTCTCTTATAGGACGCGTTTTATCGCCAATAGGTGCCACGAAGACTCTTCCAGCCAATCCCGGATCACGGCCGGCTTCTTTAAGAATACCGGCATTATCGGTATATTTCGTATAGACTTCTTTACCGTCAGATGAATACCCTATAGCGGTAATTACCTTACCGGCTCCGGTTCCTATCTCACCGGCTTTAATATTAATACCTATTACTTCACTGATCGGTTTGTCGGGCGCATTTTTAGGCGCTACAAAAACGCGGCCGTTAAGAGTCTCATCTTCGCCTGAACGTTTCAGCAAAGCGACGTCATCAACATACTGCGTGTATGCAAGATCACCACGCAACTCTACCGTAGCTATCCTGTCTCCTGCAATATTACTACCCTCTACCTTACCTGCCCATATTTCCTGCTGGCCAAACTTAACCTTATCTTTTTCATAACTTACAAATACCCTGTCAGGTTTATCCGCTTCCACGGTATAGAATATATTTCCTCTTACTGGATCATCGATCTGGTGTACTGTATGCAGAAACTTTCCGTCCGGACCATATACATGAAAAACATCTAGTGTGCTTCCCTTGCTGAGCTTTACTGTAGCTCCATGAAAACGTACTTCTTTACCGGAAACATCCGTATGGCCTACGGCGCCTTCCTCTGCCTCTTCACCTTCTTCCACACCATCTTCATCTTTATCCAGATCTACGATATCTGCTTTCCTTGCTGGCGCACGTAATACCATCACAGTCTTATACCCCGATACTGTACCGGCTTCTGCATTAAAAGAATCTATCCCTTCAGGAAAACCGTCCGGATTATCAAAAGACGCTATCTTGTATCCAGCTTCGCCGGTCTCCATGTTCATCGGTGCATAAAAAGATATGTTTATGACAGTCTTACCATCAGCAGCAACAGTATAAGTTACACTTGATCCTGCAAAAACACTTCTAACCCTTGTGCTTACGCTGGGCAGAACAATCTGTTCGGGTTCTTTTTTCCCGGTATTTACCTTAAGGGTACCGGCAACAGCATCATGCATCTGATACAATTTTCCTCTGAATTCAATGCCCGCACCTGCAATCGCGTGCACATTACCCAGGCCTACCTGCCTGTCACGCATCTGCTCACCCTCGATTATATGAACCTCATTGTTCCTATTATTAAGTATGTAAGTAACAACTCTTGTACCATCCGGATTAAGTACGGTTATTTCCTGTTCTTTAAAAACCTTCTTCCCGTCCCGAATAATGAAGCTGTCTATCTGTACAAGACGGGAGCCTTTAACTAGATCACGGCTTCCAAACGGCAGAGTCGCTTTATCCCCGACATCAACTATTAGTCCTCTGGCCCTTAAGCCTTCGTACCCTTCGACAGTCATCTTTTCACTGTCAAAGGTGAGTCTTCCGTCTTCCGGAGCTTCAAAAGAAACGATAAATTCACGTATGCCCGCGTCAGTCTTCGGACCCATGATCGAGACTTTTTCAACACGTTTACCGTCATCCGACATCTCGATATACGCCCTGCTTCCTGCAGGATAACTGTAATCCAGTATCTTACCGGCTTCGGCTAGGTCAATACCTTTCATAAGGTTAATGGCGCCTTTTAGCATTTCTGCACCGGTAACAGTCATCTTTATAGTTCCAGAGTATACTTCTTCCGCCTGGATCTGTTCGCCGGGAACAATGGATATTATTCCCTTAAACTGTCTAGGCGTAACTATCTTCTCTTTGTTTTCTTTGTCACGTACTTCAGCGACTTCCGTTACTGCCTCTTCTCCTACAACCGGTTCTATCGCATATGAAGTGACTGCCTTGCCTTCGGCATCCTCTACCGTGACATAAACCCTGGCAAGATTTTTTTCACCAGTAGGCAGCACAGAAAAAAGGCGTTCTATAGTACGTACTCTTCGCGCATGAAGATCTTTATGCACCTCTATCAAACTCATCCGGCCTGTAAATTTGCCCTCCTCGAATACTGTCTGCTTATACAGAGATCTTCCGGGAACAGCTTCTTCTTCGGGGACCTGAACTGGCGTGGTTATGACATGTCTAATCTTGCCGCCAGCAAGACGTATAGCCTTGATAAGGTTACCTGTGCCCTCTCTTTCTCCATCCTGTATCGTGATCTCTGTAGGTACGCCCTCCTCGTTATAGTGTTCTTCTATCATTGCCTGATAGAAATGAGGCGCGGCACCGTCGGAATTGAATATCGGAATTGTCACGACATTATCCGTCCCGTCTAGTGACTGAGCAGAACGCGGTATGGCTTTTCTTTGCCTAAATATGTTCCATATTACCCTATTTATCAGATACATCTTCTTGCGGCCATCTTTGCGTAGTCCAGTGTAACTAGCATTCTCCCAGTCTCTACTGTCAAAGAAGGTCGCCAGCACGTCCGTAACCGTTGCCGGACGAACAGTTTTACCGTTGGCATCGGTACCGCCGATAAGGTCAATCACTCTTTTCTGCTGCTTTTTCATAAGTTCGGTAACTTCTGCACCTTCACCTGGCTCAGCAAATAGAGGATGACCGAGAACACTGACAGCAAGTGTATCCACAACAGCTTTCTGTCTATCTTCGGGCAAACTTTTAAGTTGTATCTTGAAATCTTCTTCGTTAATAACACCATCCTGGTTAATATCCATAGGATGTTTATGTTTACTCAGCTGGCTCCATAACCTGAAAGGTATAATCTGTCCTATCCCAGCCTTTTTGACAGCTTCAGCATCCATACCCGGATAACTGAAATAATCTATATCCCCAAGACTTACAGAACCTTTTTTATTATCTTCATCGTTAAAAACCTGCAAATTCCTATTCTGTTGCGGCTCACCGCCAGGAAGCCTTTCCATAACCTTGTCTACCTGACCCTGTACTACCGTTCCCTCGTAAAGCGAATCTAGGCCGGATCCTATAGGCGCGCCAATAATTGGTATCAGGAAAAGTACATGTTTACCTGTTATCCGCGCGATGTCCCATGCATCTTCATTTCCTCTTTCACTGGGTACAAAAACAATCGGAGGCTCTTCTTCTTGAGTAATACCCCTTGTTATGTGACTGAATATAGCAGCTTTACCCTTACCTATATGCGCCTTGTATTTGACACCTATAGTAAACCCCCATGGACCACAAGATATCCACATCCCCTTTGTACCCTGTTCATCACCAGCGTAAATAGAAACGCCGGATGCTAAAAGTTTTGATTCTTTTAGGGTCTGATCCAGACTGGGCAGCTTATTCGAATACGGCACGTTTTCCAACACAATACCCCTGCCCCCTTCTTGAGCGTTTTCCAGAGCGCGCATAAGTTTCCTGAAGTTGCGCTGCTCATTTATTTCTTGGATAGCCGCTATGGCTTCATGGATGTAAGGTATATACTCAGAGAATTCGCCTGCAGGTATAGCAAGATTGACCTGCTGGAATCTGGCGACCATGAAATCTATATACTCATCAGCCTTCGACTTCATGTCTTTGAGCTCACTAACGGCGCTATCGGCAGTATCCAAATCGGATTCAAGCGCCGGTGTCATCTTTTTCTTTTTGGAGGCGGTTTCGATCATTTCATATGCTTCGCTAAACTCTGCTTTCTCAAGATGACGATCCAGTTTAGCAAGCCCATCTTTAGTAAACCCAAAATTCTTAGCTGCTGTTCTCATGGACTCTTCGAACATCTGGTAAGCTTTAACCGCGTCACCGTTCTCCATATAGGCCAGGCCTCTCTTGTATTCATATTCGGCCATTGTCTCAAAAGAAAATACCTGTGCCGGTATGAAATATTCGCCGACTGGTACTTCATCTTCCATAAGTTCTCTTCTGTGCACCCATACGAGTTTAGGCCGGTTTACCTCGTATACCCTGCCTATCTCCGGATGGTTATCCTGTAAACGCGTTATGGTCCCGTCTTTTATCAGCATCACTATAAGAGCCCTAAGGTTTTCTGCCGGGACTGCGAC
>JBAROK010000099.1:0-159043 GCA_049642065.1 Candidatus Omnitrophota bacterium
GCAGGTCTAATGACCTGCCTCTTTTATTAATATCAATTGAAAGATCGCTTATTTCTTTTTCTTTTTCGCGACTTTCTTTTTCTTGGCAACCTTTTTCTTGGCTACCTTTTTCTTTGCGACCTTTTTCTTTGCGGTCTTTTTCTTTGCGACCTTTTTCTTTGCGACCTTTTTCTTCGCAACTTTCTTCTTTGCTACCTTTTTCTTGGCAACCTTTTTCTTCTTCGGTGCAGCTTTTTTCTTTGCTGCTTTTCTTTTTTTCACCGCCATCTTGTCCTCCTTCGTTTTGTTTAAAATATTTCAACTAAAACTATTTAACAATTTCTTTTGTTTAAAATATACATTAATTTTGACGATTTGCAAGTTTGATAAGAAATTTTTTTTATTTTTTTGAGGGAACTCTTCTCTGCGTTTTGCACCAAAACGTTCGCGCTGTCGATAAAAATCGTTTTCGGCGTTGTGCTTTATGGCAATATGCTGTGATCCAGCAAAAATAAGGGTTTTGGGCCACAAATCAAATGTCTCTCTTTTTTTTTATTTTTTCCTCTTCGCTAGAGCATCGAATCCTTGCGGCTAAAAAAAATTAAAAAAATATTTTTTATTAGTTTTTTTTGGGGAATTCTTAAAAATGTAAGATTTTTGGGTGAAACATAACGAGCGTAATCCAAAAGTTACGATAGCGCTCTTTCGAGGTTCTTTGTCGAATTCCCGAAAGACTTCACAAACTCTGCAGCTATTCCGAAAGTTTCAACCATAGTTCCCTGGAGAGTTTCACAGCGTACCACCCGGGCAGTCCACCTGCCTTCATCTTTCACTCCCGGCATATCTATTCTGCAATCAAGAAGTTCGCCTATCTCTATTTTCGCCAGGCTGATAAAGTACACGCCCCCTAAACTGATGTTCTCGGAAACGAATGTGCCCCCAGACTCATCAGAACCGTGTAATTTATATTTACCGGTGAACTTTCGTTTTACCCTTTTAAAGGCTCTCTTATCGTCAGTGATCATTTTCCTGAATCAAGTTATGTGTGGTTTTACTGGTCGAATTCGAGGACGTTGCATCCGGTGTCTTTGTCCTTTACCCTGGAAACTTTTACGCCCTGTATCTCGGTCACTATCGCTTCAACTGTTACGAATACTTCGCAGTTCTTTCTCAGGCAGCCCGTAAGAACTTCTTCTCCTCTGCCTAGAGTGGAATGAATATGGAGATGAACTTCATCCTTTTCTTTTATTATGGTCCCTGAACCAAAAACCTCTCGTCCATCGGTAAAGGATATCCATGTGGGGACAGCCGGCAGTTCTAACTTATCCGGCCCGGCGACGATGTCCCCTTTACTTAGAGCGCCTATAAAAGTAATCGCCGCAAGTTTTATATCTTCCTTGACGACAAGTTCTTTGACCTTTCCGAGAAGATCATCGCCGTGTTCGAATTTGACCAGGAAAACCCGGCCTATTGAGCCTTCGGTATAACGCATTTTACATATACCGCTCAGGGGATTCTTTTAGCTCTTTAAGCTTTGGGACAAAAGCCTGAGGCTCCCTGCCTAAACATACTCCGAGGTCTTCAAAAAGACTGACTTCATTAAGATCTACGTGACGCTGTTCTATAGCCTTCTCAGAAGGCATGTAACGAACTTCGTTCCCCGTTATACCTGCCATGGTAACACCAAACACGCCTTTACTGATCAGAACCACCGCACCCGCTCCAGCAGCGTTACCAAAATTTACGTCGTAAGCAGAGCTGCGCCCGCAACGTACCAAGTGCCCGGGTCTTACCGAACGAATCTCAGGCGCGGTATACAGATCTTCAACATATAGATGCGTCTTTTTCATAAACTCCTCTATCTCAGCGTCTGCCTTTAACCGTTTCTCGAGCTGCTGGCACACATACTTACCGGCACCCGCCAGTTTTTTGTGTCCAAAAGCGTCCAATCCGGCGCTCTCGTCCACTATCTCTTCTCCGCTCGCGTTTCTGAGACCTTCAGCAACTAAGATCAGATAGGTACCCGCAAGAACATCGCTTTTAAGTATCCTTTGCGACAGTCTTTTCTTGACGTCCTTATACAGAACATCGAAATCAACAGGTATCTCAGGTATCAATATAGCATCTGCATCCGCGGCGATCCCTCCCCTGAAAGCAGTATGTCCAGCATAACGCCCGAATACTTCCAACACTATTACCCTGTTATGAGTCCTACCGGTTGTTTTCAGGTCATCAGCAAAAACCGCTATCCTGTTTATCGTTGAATCTCCACCTACAGAATATGTCTGAAGATCGAGATCCATCGTTTTAGGTGCATGCACACACTTAATGCCATTTTTATGCAGGTCCACCATAACGCTCCCTGTATCATCACCGCCACTTATCACCAACGCGTCGATATCGAACTTCTTCAGGCCTTCTTTAATGCGTTCGTATTTTCTCTCGTCTTTTATATTCCTCACCTTAACGCGAGAATGTCCTGCTTCAGAACCCGCCAGACTATCGTTTATAAGATCAAGCCTATCCGTAGTAAGCTCGGTAAGACTATCAAAATCCACCAGGTTATACAAGCCAGCGTATCCGTTCGGTATAACGTAACACTGGATGCCAAGACTGTTAGCCATGCTTGCCGCACCTTTAACAACTGCGTTCAACCCACCGCAATCGCCACCGCTAGTTATCACACCAATTTTCTTCACATCCGCCATTTTTCCTCCTGTTCCCAGATCTCGCGAGCGTTTGCTCTTGTCTTTAAAAATAACTGTCTAGTGATCTCTTAAAAGGAGAGTTTGATGCCTGCATGATTATCTTGAACGTCATTCCGTCTATAAGCATCTTCACAACCTCCTTCTCTCCGTCTTTCCAGTCGCCATAACTCAGGATCATCTCAAAATCGTCTCCGCTGCGCCTGACAGAACTTATCGTGTATTCCCTGAACTCAAGAAACTGAAAATCGAACGCAGCCTGCTCATAGGTATAGTCCTCTTTGCTTTTATCGTCAATAAGCTCATACATGGTCCTGTAATCGCCTGCTTGCCAGGCCCTTAGGAACTGGTTGACTACCAGCACTCCCTGCGGACACAGGTCAAGATTCGCTTCTTCTTCGCCTCCGCCAAGAGCTAGTCCCGGAATAGGGCCACTGTACGCTGCAGACGATACCGCCAGCAGCAACACGAATACTGTTAATAGACGTATGCCTCTTCTCATATATTTTTTTATCCCATCTTGTAATGCTTCTTTATGGGGATGGTTATTTCCCATACGCAATCCAGCCCTTCAGGAAATATCACAAGATCCCCGGCACCGAATTCGACTGGCTCCCCATTAGTGGGTTCTACTTTTGCCGCACCCTCCAGAATATAACACGTTTCTTTGGTGTCATAGCTCCAGTCAAAACGAGACGCTTCTTTCTCCCATATGGGCCACGCATTCACGCCAAGTTCTTCAAGTTTCTGTTCATCTGGTCTTTCTACCTTGATTTCCCCCATGGTCGCCTCCCTTAATTTACTTTATTCCCCGCTTCCGAGCTCTATAAGCATGAACGAGGATATCCTGGCGTTTTCTTTTACATTAAATCCGATTTTACCTACCGAAAAGAGTGCCCTATCGATTTTTTCTCCGCTTAAGCACACCAGAGCGGGATGAAATCCCCCTGCCCTTAAAGTGCGAGATAACGGCCTAATAAATCCAATATGATTTTCAGGAATCATACCCTTTTCGTTAAATTCTACAAAATATTCTCCTTCTGTCAAGCTCCACCATCCATATTTATCTTCATCTGACCTTTTTAGGGGTTCTAGCGGCTCTACAATGGCTTCTTTTTCTTCACTTCCCCCGAAATCTATATAGCCCGCTTCTTTCAAGATAAATACATTGGCGACGGTAAGATCAAGGGTTTGGGGCTTGACCTGGTGCTTCTCGGATGTAAGTTTTTTGATAAAAGCGGATGCCTCTTCACCCGAACATAACCTCATTTCGACCCTCCCTCTTTCAGGTCAAGAACGAAAGTAACCGGACCATCGTTTACCAGGCTTACTTCCATATGCGCACCGAACTCGCCTTCGGCCACATGCAAGCCTTCAGCCCTAAGAACTTCATTGAACCTTTTCCAGTAATCTTCAGCTTTTACAGGATCCGCGGCATCGTCAAATCCCGGCCGGTTCCCTTTGTCTGTCCGCCCTAAAAGCGTGAACTGCGGAACACTTAAGACTTTTCCACCCACCTGGGCAAGATCCATGTTCATCTTACCCTCTTCGTCCTCAAAGACCCTTAGCTTGCTTATTTTCTTAGCCATCGCCTCGATCACTTCAAGAGTATCATCTTTTGCGACACCAACCAAAAGCATAAAACCACCGGTTATTTCGCTTTTTTTCTCGCCACCAACTGCTACAGACGATTCCTTGACTCTTTGCACTACAACTCTCATCCACCGCTCCCCATCGCAACCTTATTAACCAATCTTCCTATGCCTTCAATCTCAATCGTTATCTCGTCTCCCGGCTCCATAGAACCGACTCCCGGCGGAGTCCCTGTAGATATTATATCACCAGGAAGTAACGTCATTACCGCAGAAATGAACTCCACCAGCTGCGGAACATTAAAAATGAACCTTGATGTACGTGAATCCTGCTTTAATTCTCCGTTAAGGAAAGATCTTATACCCAGATCTGCCGGATCGAGATCCGTTTCTATCCATGGACCGATAGGAGCAAAGGTATCAAAAGATTTCGCCCGGCTCCATTGACCGTCCTTTTCCTGAAGATCCCTTGCTGTAACATCATTAACACAAGTATACCCTTCTATATAACTGGCTGCTTCTTCTGCGCTAACGTATCTTGCGGTATCCTTGATAACGATGCCAAGTTCAGCCTCATAGTCTACCCTTTGTGATGAGGCTGGATATAATATCGACTCTCGAGGACCGATCACGGCAGTTGAAGGCTTTATGAAGAGTATTGGCTCATCTGGCACAGCCATATCAAGCTCTTTTGCGTGATCCACATAATTAAGACCTACCGACACTATTTTTGACGGCACTGCCGGAGGCAAGAGGAGCACATCCTCAAGGCGTGAAACTACCCCGTCAGCGGATATTCTGTCCCCTTCCAGGATACCTTTATACACTTTATCTTTATACTGAAATCTAACGAGTTTCATGATTATGCCATTACCCGGCAAAAGCTATGCAGGAAAGCTCTATGCGGACGTCTTTGGGAAGTCTAGCCGCCTGAACAACACACCTGGCAGGTTTCACGTCTCCGCTGAATTTGGAGCCGTATGCTTAGTTCATGACCGAGAAATCCTCTATATCACTTAAAAAAACATCGACCTTCACTACATCGCTGAGCTCAAGGCCAGAAGATCGCAATATCTTCTCCGCGTTCTCTAGAACAAGAAGGGTCTGTCGCTCAATGCTCTCCTTAATTATTTCCCCGCTATCCGGGTCGATCGGTATTTGTCCAGATATGAACAAAAAATCCCCCGCTAAGACCGCCTGTGAATAAGGACCTATTGCAGCAGGTACGTCTGCGCACTCGATTTCCTTTTTGCTTTTTCCGTTCATGTGTTGACTTTGAGGACCCTTGCCGAATCCCGTTAAAAGACGAGAGCGAAAGGCTTATTCGCGGATCTCTATATTAACCCCTTTGCCACGGAGATAATCGAAAAGTTTATCGGTCTCTTCTTTTTTTCCATCGATCACCAGAAATGCCCATCCGCTTTCAGTAGAGAATGACGCCTCTACTATTTTCAAGTTAATATCATAGTTTTTGATCATATCACATATGATCGGCTCATCTTTCAGCTCTCCTGGAATAAAAAGTTCTATTTTCATCTCTCCCATATAAAGCTCCCCCTTCTTGCCTTTACGGCTCCCCTGGTCATTCAGAGAACCCCATATCTAAGAAGTTCTTGAGTTTTTTCGCCCTGATTGGATGCCTTAGCTTCTTCAGGGCTTTGGCCTCTATCTGCCTTACGCGTTCCCTTGTAACATTAAAGATCTTACCGACTTCCTCCAGTGTCCTTGGATACCCATCTCCTATACCGAATCTCAACGTAAGAACTTTACGTTCTCTGTCGGTAAGGGTATCCAGCACATCGTCCATCTGTTCCCTAAGCATAGCATACGCAGTCGCATTTGCTGGAGATACTGCCGACTTATCTTCGATAAAATCTCCGAAACTCGTATCACCTTCGTCGCCAATAGGCGTTTCCAGAGATATCGGATGCTGCGCAATCTTGATTATCCCCCTTACTTTTTCAACAGGGATCTTCATTGCAAAAGCAACCTCTTCGGGAGTAGGCTCTCTACCGTTCTCCTGCACCAGTGACCGGGACACCCTGACCAGCTTATTTATCGTCTCAGTCATGTGTACCGGTATACGAATGGTCCTTGACTGGTCCGCTATAGAACGTGTTATCGCCTGCCGTATCCACCAAGTAGCATAAGTGCTGAACTTATAACCTCTCTCGTATTCAAACTTATCGACGGCCTTCATAAGCCCCATATTGCCTTCCTGGATAAGATCCAAGAAAGATAGACCTCTATTCGTATACTTTTTAGCTATACTCACTACAAGACGCAGGTTGGCTGCAACAAGTTCTTTTTTGGCTTTTGTGTACTCCGCCTCAATGTCATTAATGGCGGTAACATCCTCTACGATCTGATCAGCAGATTTGCCTATCTTCCCGGTCAGTTTCCTGAGCAGTTTTTGGGTTTCCAGCAGCTCTTTTTTGCCTCTGCCTTTCTTTAGCCTTTCAACCTTGTTGCGTACTCTCCTAGCCTCTTCCATCGGTTTGCATGTCTCTTCCGCTACTTTTTCGATGAGGCGTATCGTGACCTTGAGCTTGCGCATGATCTTCAGTATCGTATCCTCTTTTTTCGAAAGCCGTACGCGTTTTATAAGCTGTCGTTTTCTGTCTTCCAGCCTACCTGAATCCGCGCCCGGCTGTATATCCAGAAAATCGTCAAGGTTATACTCATTATCAAAAGCTTCTTCAATCTGATCAAGCACCCGCTCTCTTCCCAGCTTGATCCCGAATACTATCTCTTTAAAATCTTTCTCTTTCGTCTTAATCCGTTTGGCTAGTTCCAACTCTTCATTACGGGTAAGCAGCGGGATCTGTCCCATCTGTTTCAGGTACATCTTTACCGGATCATCTATCTGTACAAACTTCCGTGCTTTGACCTTTTTTTTGTCAGTCTTAACGGCAAGGGGTATTTTTTCGACTTCTTCTTCGGAGTCGACCACCTTGATATCGGCGCTATGAAGCGCCGTTATGACCTCGTCGATCTCATCGGAAGAAACAACATCGTCAGGAAGAAGATCATTTACTTCGTCATAACTGAGGTAGCCTTTGTCCTTACCCGCTCTTATAAGCTTACGGACAATAGCTGAACGGCTTTTTTCATGTTCGGTAGATTCTTCCATTTCACCCGAGACAACTTTTGCAGTTGCCGGTTTTCTTGCAGTCTTAGGGGCTCTTGTCTTCTTTTCGGGTTTCGAAGCCTTTTTAGCCTTGGCTGGTTTGCTGGCTTTTGCCGTTTTTTTAGTCTTCGGCTTCAGCGGTTTTTTGCCCCGGACCGTTTTCTTTGCCGCTGTCGTCTTCTTTTTTTTGACGATCTTCTTTGCCTTTTTCTTTTTTATTGGCATAGTTATGCGACTTTCTCCTTATGTATCTGATTAAGTTTATCGGTGATATTCTTTATCTTTACCACCAGATCCATGATCTCTTTATCGTCCTTTGACTCCTGAGCTTTTTTTAGTCTCTGGTTAAGCTGTTTCAGTTGATCCTCGTTGTTTTCTTTTCTTACGTAAAAAATACAGTCGTTCAGCGCGCGTTCCAGATCCTGCGTTATATCAGCCTTCGCCAGCGCCTGGACTGCGGCATCTTTAGCGCTATTGCTATGCTCAAGTCGGCTTAGAAGTTTCCCGGGGTTGATCTCTTCGTCGCCATTATTGTACATTTCATTCACTATTTCTAAAGCTGTCTTCACATGCGGATCGCAGAACTTATCCAGCCCAAGTTCGGCTTTCAGTTTTGTGAACATTTTCTTGTTTACAATAGCCAGCCCCAACAAGTGCACTTCGCTGCTTTTGTAATTATTTGAGTTCGGCTCTGCCTTAACCTCAGAAGCGTAATGATAAGAATAGCCCGGTTTTACCTTCTTCATCTCATGACGCAATGATTGTTCGTGTAACCCAAGACGTTCGGCAAGTTTCTTAAGATAATCCGATTTAATGACGTCATTATCCACCTTGGCTATGGTAGGAAGCATCTCGTCCGTTATACCTCCTATGTCGCGTGTGCCCAGTTTTTTGACCAGTAGATCCAGCTTATAGTCAAAGAGCCCTTTGGCAGAATCTATAGCGCTTTCAAAGCCCTCTTTGCCTTTCTTCTTGATGAAACTATCCGGATCGTCCCCTTCAGGAAGGGTAGCTATCCGCACCTTCATCCCGCTCTCAATGAGGATATCAAGTCCGCGCAGGCTGGCGGCTTCTCCTGCCTGGTCTGAATCGAACACCATAACAGCCGTATCCGTATATTTTTTCAGCATACTCACCTGGTTGGTGGTAAGCGCCGTACCGGAAGTGGCCACCGTATTGGTAACGCCATATTGAGACGGCACAACCACATCCATGTATCCTTCTGTCAGAACCGCGCATCCTTTTTCACGTATGCCACGTTTACTGAAATTCAAACCGTAAAGGATATTGCTCTTACTGTAGATCACAGTCTCGGGAGAATTAATATATTTGGGGAGCGAATCATCCATGACCCTTCCCCCAAAAGCAACAATCTTGCCTCTTTCGTTGAATATGGGGAAGATTATCCTGTTGCGAAACCGGTCATAATCGCCTTTCCCTTTTTCACTTGGTATGGTCAGTCCGGCTTTTCTCAAAAGATCCACGGTTATTTTTTTGCTTTCGCAATACCGCCTGAGCGATTCCCATTCATCCGGTGCGTATCCTATCCTAAACGCACTTAACGTATCGGTATCTATACCGCGTCTCGTCAGATATTCAAGAGCCTTTTTTCCTTTTACGCTCCTAAGAGTGCCTTGAAAAAAAGCAGCTGCTACATCGTTTATTTCGTAAAGACGGGTGGCGACAGAAGGTGCGCCTCCCGCATCCGTTTCATGTTTCGGCACTTCCACGCCGGCCCTGTCTGCCAGCATCCTGACAGTCTCAGGGAAATCCATGTTCTCGTATTTCATGACGAAGTTAATAAGATTCCCGCCGGCATGGCACCCGAAACAATGGTATATCTGCTTATCCGGGCTGACCACAAAAGAAGCGGTCTTCTCGTTATGAAACGGACAGCAAGCCTTAAAATTCCTACCGGCTTTCTTTAGCTGAATGTATCCAGAAACGATTTCGACTATATCTAGCTTGTCCAGTATCCTGTCTATTATCTCTTGCGGTATCTTTCCCATGAAAATCTACTTGCGCCTCACTCTCCTGAACCCAGAACACTCGATGAACTTCAATTTCTCTTTTTTCTCTATTGCATCATACAAGATATTCATGCCCAGATTATCGCTTGAAATATGCCCGGCGATAACGTAGTTGATAAATTCACCTTTTGCCAGCTTAAAAGCGGATTCCTTGCAATGCATTCCTATGACCGTCTTGACCCCTGCCTGCGAGAGCCTGCCGAAAAGCCTATCAGGACCGGAAGTACCCCCAGTCATATCAATAAATATTTTACCTGCATCGCTCTTCTCCTCGCCTATGAGGATGAAGGGGCCGGCACTGACCTTCATGCCTTCTTTATATTCAGGTATGTTTTTGAGAAGGCTCAGAACGTTCTTAAGTTTTTTCGGTTTCTTACTATCAAATAGTTTCTGAAGGTATTTCGCTACGCAATTATCGGCAGCGGTATGAGTACACATAAAAGGTATACCGAGCAGCTTGGCGGCATCAATAGCTCTTGTATGGTTAATGGGTGAAAGCCCGCGGGATACCTCTTCCATACGGTCCTTCATAAGGCCTCCTGCCACTTCTGATGAGAGACCGTACTTTTCCCAAAGAGAAGGCTGTATATCCATTACTTTATTAAGTTGTGCAAGGCCTCTTCCCGCAGGGTGATGCGAGATGACCAAGTCTATCTTTACGCCTTTTTCTCTTAAACGATCCGCAAGAAGCAGCTCAGGAACACCGACATCTATGCCAACCATCACTGTTTTAACATCCTCATTGCCAGAGCCATTAAGTATCCGGGTATCGGCATAAGGGTTCTTAAGGCTTTCTTTATCAAAGGTTTGTTTATCTATCCCCTTCGCCTTATGGTATTCTTTCCTGGCTTTTTTAAGTCCCTCCTCAATAACTTTTTTGGGCCTCTGGTCTTCTTGAATCCCTTTCTTTACGACAAGCTCGTATATTGTCCTAAGCTTCATCTTCTTTCCCTTTCCTTGTAGATGTTACAAGATCATCAACAACTTCTTCCCGACCTTTCACTCCGGATATTTTTGCAACCTTGGTCATCCAGCTGTAGAGCTGAGCATCCAAATTAACAAAAAGCATGCACGTCTTCGACCCCTCCATAGCAGATGCGCGAACCTGATCCATCGGAGTAAGTATCAGAAGCATCCCTATGGCCCCGAACAGCATACATCCCCTGAAAGATGCAAGAATTGCTCCTCCAATCCGTTCTATAGGAGCGGACTCCTCGGAGTTCATAACGTTAAATACTCTTTCAAGAAGTTTAATTACAACAAAAATTACCGCGGAAATAACAAAAAACGATACCGGTTGTGACCATTTTTGAAGCAAAAAACCGAATATTGCTTTAGAGAAATAATTATAATACCCTATCGAAAAGAAAATTAAGACAAACCACCCTATCAGAGAAAGTATCTGACAACCAACACCGGTCCGTAATCCTTTATAAACCATTCCCAGCAAAAGGATTATAAAAACTATGTCCAACCAGTTAATTTGTTCTAATATTGCAGGCAAGGTATTCCCCCTAATGGAAACCAGAGTATATCATATTATTTTTATTAAAACAAGACCTGTGGATAAAAGGAAAGTAGGATTTTGGTTACACTAACGATTTGCGGTTATTTTACACATTTTTGCTCTTCCCGACCAGGCAGGGTATGTCTTTATCTATGTTTTCGACCATTACAGATACAATATTCCCCTTATCTGCCTCTGAACCGTCTATCCTTACGCGCAAATATTCACCACTATACCCTTCCGTCCAGCTGCCGGCAGATCTTTCTTCTACGAGTACTTCCACTTCTTTACTGATGAATTCCTTGCAAAATTCGGCTTGAAGCAGGTCCCCGTCTGCAATCAGACGGCTAACCCTATCCTTGGCAACATCAACCGGTATCTTACCGGAAAATCCGGACGAAACTGTACCTTTTCGGTCGCTATACTTAAAAACATGCAACCTCGATGGTTTCATCTCGTTTATGAACTCCCTTGATTTAGCAAAATCCTCTTCTTTCTCGTCCGGGAAGCCAGCTATTACGTCCATGGTCACCCCAGCTAAAGGCATTTTGAATCTTATCCACTCGAGAAGATTTCTGAACTGCGCCGTGTCATATCTTCTATTCATGAGTTTAAGCACCCTGTCCGATCCGCTTTGAAGAGGCACGTGCAAATGCCGGCATACTTTCTTCGAAACAGATATAGCTTCTATAAGAGAGTCTGTTATATGGTTGGGCTCCAAAGAACTGAGCCTTATCCTGAAATCTCCTTTAATGCTCTCTATCGATTCTATAAAAGCTGAAAGATCCTGTCCCCTGCTACCTTTCCACGATCCTAGGCAGATGCCCGTTAACACTATCTCCTTGTGTCTGCACGATACAAGCCTTATAAGCTCATCTGCGATCTCATCCTCGTGCCTGCTGCGTGAAGGCCCCCTCACTAGATTGACCTTGCAATAAGAACAGTCTTGGTCACATCCGTCCTGCATCTTCAGAAAGGCTCGGGTGTGGTCACTGAACCCGGATATACCGCTTTGCGCAGGGCCTCCGACCTTACCGGTGAAAAGAGAGTCTATCATGACGGGAAGGTCCTCTTTGTTTTTTCCCGGCACCACCTCATCCACTTCCGGCATAGACCTTAACTTTTCGATATCTTCTTCAAATACGGCGTAGCACCCGGTAACAAACACTTTGATATGCGGATTGTCTCTTTTTACTTTACGTATTAATTTCCGCGTCTTAACATCGGCCGTATCAGTTACAGTACAGGAATTCAGTATAAATATATCAGCATCCCCGGGATCCGATTCGGTGAATCCGAACCGTAAGAGATTCTCTCTTATAAGCTGTTCTTCGTACTGGTTCACTTTGCAGCCTAAAGCTTTTACTGCGAATTTAGGTTTTTTCATAGTCTTATTTTTTGGAATAATTACACAGAGAACTCATAATCCAGGACGGATAAAAGAGCTAACCCCGCGGTATCACTCTTTAAAACTCTTTTACCGAGCGAGACGAACCTACAGTTCTCAACGTCTGCCATCTTCATCTCTTCAGGGGTGAAATCCCCTTCGGGTCCAATAAAAACCAGTATTTTCCCGCTTTTGAACCCTTCCAGGGACTTTCTTAATGAAATTGTCTTATCAGTAAGACACGCAAAAAGGACCAGATCGTACCGGTCCATCCTATCGATCATTTCACTGAATTCCGTTACCGCGTCAATCTCGGGTACATCCGTACGGCCGCACTGTTTCGCCGCTTCAACGGCTAATTTTTTCCATCTTTCCACTTTTTTTCTGCATCCCGCGTCATCCGGTCTGACAATAGTCCTGTCACTGACTAACGGAATAACTTCACTGGCCCCCAACTCTGTCGCCTTCTCTATGATATAGTCCATTTTGCCTTTTTTGGGTAATGCTTGCGCAAGCGTTATCTCCGGCACGCGTTTAGAAGAAGGTTTCTCCGTCCGGATTATTTCCACCAAGAGTCTCCTAGCTGTTCTGTCCGTATTCTTAATAAATCCGATATACTCGTTACCCGTACCATCAAAGACAACGACCTTATCGCCGTCCTGCATCCGCATAACGTCAAGAATATGATGTGCTTCCTTGCCGTCTATCAAGATATCTTCTTTGCCCACCTTTTCCGGTGATACGTAAAATCTACTCATTAGCTGTTTCTTTCTCCCCAAAAACTTCCGCCGTGAACACATATATATCGCATTCTCCAGTCTTCCATGCATTAGCCGGAATACCAGCCTTATGCATGCAAAGACTGTTCATAAACTCTTCTCTATCCCATCCTGTTTCGTCTGCAACCTGAGGTAAATATACCCCGCCTCTCAATCCCATCCGTACCATGACCCCGTGTTTTCCCACCTCAATTTCATTGTAATCATCTATCTTCCTCATGGGAGATAACGCAGATATCTCTATATCCACATCGTCAAGCTCATCAAGAGTCGTAGAAGGAAATCTCGGATCTTCGGTAGCAGCAGCTATGGCCATGTCTCTCACTGTAAGATGCAGCGGCCCTGATGCGGCCATGTGCCCAATACAACCTCTTAGCGCACCGGTTTTATGTAAAGTCACAAAAGCTCCCATATCCTGTTTTAAGGCTTCGTCGTCAATCTCAGGCTCCAAACGTTTTCCTGTTTCGAGATAATATTTTATGGTATCTCTAGCTAACCTTAAAAGCTTCTTCCTCTGAGCTTCGTCGAACATATCTGCCTCCTTGCCTTTTTTGGCTGGCTGTTCGCGCTTGGGGTTTTTGCCACTCCTTACAAAAGCAGCGCTCATATACCCGACAACACTGTCCTTCATCCCTGAAGTGTCTCCAGAATTGGCGTACTTTAATATTTTTACTTCGTCCGCGCCCAGTTTTTTAGACGCTTTCATTACCGCATATACCGCGCCAAAACCGCACATCCTTTCATCGTTCTTGTCTCCAAGGCTCTTCATGTAAAACTTCTCAGGATCAAACGATTCTATTGAGTCAATAGTAGTAGCATCCTGCTTCTTCGCAACCTCATAAGGCTTCTGATGGCACATATCGGTACTTGCGACCAACGCAAAATCTTTCTCGTCTTTCAATACCTCATAAAGCGCATCAGCTAAAACGTCCGAATTATCCATAGATTGATCAGCGATAGCTATAAGCACTAACTTAGCGTCTTTTAGCGCTACCTGCACGAAGGGTACTTCCATTTCGACTGAATTTTCCGAAACAAACGCCTGCGGTATATATTCGATCCTGTCACTGTACGCTATTAGTTTTTCAGAGAGATCTTTGTCTATAACCGCTTTGCCCAGCGGTGTGACAAAGGTTTTTTCCATAAGCACAGAAATGCGGTTCGGAAAATACCTCCTGTGAGTGAATCCGACTATGATGACTTTGGCAGGAGGATTAGCCATTAAGGCCTTGAACGAGTACGCTGCGATCGGTCCGGAATACCGGTATCCAGCGTGAGGAGCGATAACGCCGATAACGTCCCCCTCTATCTCGCCAAGGCGAGCGTTATTAAGATATTTTTCAAGTTCGGCTTTGAGCTGTTGAGGGGAACCAGAGTACCATGATCCGGCAAGATCCGCCTGCTTTGCTAGCGAACATGCTGCAGGCAGAAACAACACTAATATCAGGAATAATGAAGTAATTCGTGTTTTCATAACCACCAGCCTTACGGGAACCGACTCTCTATTCAGCCTGTGTCGACATAACCCCGCGGATCCCTTCAAAGACACCTATGTTCATAGCGTCTACGCACTGATAACACAACCCGCGAAGATCAGGTCCGGTTTCAAGCCATAACCCGTTATAATCGCTGTAGGTAAAAGGCTTCCCATCCACATTCATTTCAATAATCTCAGAACTGGCAGAAGCGATCACATACCCCAGCCTTCTTCCCCTGTTCGTAACCAACCTGCGCACGATCACGTGAATATACACGCCAGGATCTTCGTCCACGATCTCTACATCAGGCAGCGCTTCAAAAGCAGTATTAATATAGTCCGAAACTTGCCGGTCAACATCCTTCTCCGCGACTACTTCGATCTTTACGCGGATCTTATCGGATTCGGACAGTGCAAATGGACAAGAGAAATTGATCCCTATAAGCGTGACCAATAATATTAACGCTAATTTTCTCATTGAATACATAAGAAATGAGGATAAGCGACCAGGACCCTGATCTTTTAAAATGGTGGAGCAGATGGGATTCGAACCCACGACCCCCACGTTGCGAACGTGATGCTCTCCCAACTGAGCTACTGCCCCACCTGAAAATTGGAAATCATTATAACACATTTTCTTAAAACGTAAAGCTTTCTGCCTTTTATTCTATTCTACAAATACTTTCACACATTCTTCAATAGTACCGAAATGTATATCAACCGTGTCTTCCCTGTCAACGGCATATCCGCCGGCAAGGGTTACAGATACAGGCACATCAAAATTCCGTGCCTGAGTATACACGAAATTGTCTCTTTCCCTCAATCCTTCCTTTGAAAGCGCAAGGTTGCCGAGCTGATCCCCTTCATAAGGGTCTGCTCCGGCCACATACAATATTAAATCCGGCTTGAACGTATTGATAATCTTGGGGACCTTATCGTAGAGCTGAGCAAGATACTCTTTATCTCTGGTAAAATCGCTCAGACCGATATCCAGGTCACTCGCCGGTTTATGAAAAGGATAGTTCTTCTCTTGGTGTATTGAAAAAGTAAATACAGAAGAATCTTTTTGAAAAGTAAAAGCGGTCCCGTTACCCTGATGAACATCGCAATCGACCACAAGGGCTTTTTTAATAGATCCTTCTTCCTGCAATACCTTGATACTCACTGCTACATCATTCAACACGCAAAACCCCTCACCGTGATCCGGAAAAGCGTGATGAAACCCTCCTCCCAGATGTACTGCGGCTTTTCCTTTTATTGCACGGCGTACCGCCGTAAGAGTCCCTCCGCAGCAGGTGAACGAAGCTTCCGCAAGTTCTTTAGAATATGGGACCTCCATCGTGGCAATTTCTTCCGCGCTTAAATTCCCCGTCTTCAGCTTACTGATATATTCTTCTGTATGAACTGTCAGCACCTCTTCGTCAGTCACCTTCTCAGGCAATACAAACTCACATTTATCCCGCAAAAGCTCGTCCGAATCGATGCGTTTCTTTAACAGCTTGTACTTGGATGTAGGGAATACATGGTCCCCTATATCCACATAATAAGATTCCGAATAAATAATCGGTACTTTGGACGGTTTATCTAGTAACATAACTGCTGTTTTTATTTAACCCTTAAGATCAGTTTCTTGTCTACAGGTTACGAAAATATAAAATGGTCTGCGATTCACGCAAGTTCGCCGATAAAAGATTCAACTGACTTTTTCATGATCTCCCAGTCTTCTTTCGAATGGATACCGAACTTTTGTTTGCGTTTCCAGCCGTCGTCTTTTTTCTGCCACAGGTAAAAACAGATCTGTTTCTTCGCGTAACTTTCAAGCAGAACTACTGCGGCCCACCAACCGAACTTTTTGTTCACAGTACGGAACTTAAGCACCCTTAAGGGGGCTTTTATCGGCAGTCTCTCTTCCTCGCCTTCTGCGCTCTTCTCTATAGGTAGCGCATGCTCCTCCTGCACATCGGGTTCTTTTGAAATATCTTCAACCATTATTCTTCCCCCTTCTTTAATCTTACCGTATAGTTCGGCGTCTTGCCTTCAAGAACCATGTGTCCTTCCCTAGCAAGCCATCCTATACTCATTAGCATAAGATCTCTGTCTTTCTGCAAAGCACTAATAATGTCTCCTAACCTTGCTTCTTGATCATGATTCTCAAGATACTCCCAGATCTCTCCCGCTACCAGTCCTATCCGCGTTATCATTCTTCACCCCCTTTCCTCTGCTCGCAAGAACTTTAGTCCCGTAAAATGTTCCACCTACACCCCGTTGGTTATAACTTCCGCACTTGGGACATTTTGATATATCATCATGCCTACTGTCCACATAAGTGCTCGCGCAAATAGAACAATGCCAGATATATTTTTCGTCCGAAGAATAAGTCTTCAGTTTCGTCCCAAAATCAAAAAACGACCATATCAATAGAAGAAACACTGCCGTAAAAAGCAGGTATATAAATAATGCCATAGAAATGTCCAGCTTTATCATTTAGTCGCTCCCAGCCTTCAGGATCACGTCCACAACATGCCATTCGTCCTTATCCGCGGCTTCCTGATGCGGCTCGAATATCCAACTTTTCGCAAATTCCGAAGCCATGATGTCAAGCTGTGGATATCCCGTCGTGGTCAATGGCTCAGACCGTTTTACTTTACCATCAGGGCGGACCAATACGTCTACCCTAATGTTATACTCCGCCTTCTCCCCGTAAAATCCGCTCATCATAACAGGCGGATCACCCTTATAAATGACTTTCCTCGAACTTACCCGAGAACTCTCACCTGCACCCCATCCCGGCAGCATGTACCTGTTACTGCTAAGCCCCAGATTCAATCCCGGCACTATCTTGGTCTCGGTCAGAAAATCAAGTACCAGCGTATCCATTTTGCTTTCCTGGTATTTCGGGAAAGCCGGGACCAAAGATTCCCTCTTTGCCACCACCACCTTCAAGTAACCGTCTTTCGGAGAGAACCCCACGTGCCTGTAAGTCGTGCTCATGGTAGAGTCAATATTCTCAAGCATGATATCAAATGCTGTTTTCTTGAGTATAGGTCCGAGAAAAACAACGCTGGTATACGTTCCCTTCCGCCTCATGTCATCCGGCGTAATTATTGTCACCGCGGACATGCCGAATAGATGCACCCCCAGCGATACAACCAATGCTATGGTCAAATTCCTGCCGATCATCGCCTTCCCAAAAGTTACTGCGTGGTAGCTATGTTTATCTGTCTTATATCCATTTGCCTGCAAATATCCCAAATCTCTATGACCTTGCCCATATCCGCGCTTTTATCAGACCTAATCAAGAGCGCCTGACCGTCCCGTGCCGCTACAGCAATACGGGAGATCAGCTCCTCGTTGGTAACAGGTCTTTCATTCACAAGAATATCGTTGTCTTCGGTAACCGTTACAACGAGCAGTTCTTTATGAAGAACTTCGCTGGTAACGGCCCTGGGAAGGTTCACTCTTATCCCCGGCTGGAATATAAAACTCGAAGTAAGCATAAAAAATATAAGGAGCAGGAACACCACGTCTATTAACGGCGTAATATCCAAACGTCCTTTTTCTAAAAATACTTTTCTTTTAAACTTCATCTGCTTCCCTCTTGGTGCCAAGTATGTTTATGACGTCAGTCGCGCTTTTCTCCATCTCCAGGACAAAGCCATCTACCTTGCTTACCAAGAAATTATAAGCAACATAAGTAGGTATAGCGACCGCAAGACCCGCCACCGTGGTAATAAGAGCTTCCCATATGCCTCCGGCAAGATCTCCAGGGTTTACCGACATAAGAGCAGTCGCTTTCAGTTCTATCACCTGGAACGACCGGACCATCCCCGTTACAGTTCCCAACAGACCCAAAAGAGGCGATATGTGAGCAATCGTTGCCAGGGCGCTAAGGTTCTTCTCAAGCCTGGGCACCTCGTGTAACCCCGCGTCTTCTATTGCATCCTTTATCTCGACCCTGGGACGATCATGTTTGAGTATCCCAGCTTTAAGGATCTGAGCGATTGGACCGGGCATCGCGTTACATTTATCGATCGCTTCCACTATCTTGTTCCTTTTAAGCGTCTCGGCTATATCTTCCATGAAATCTTCTGTGTTTATTTCAGCTCGATGCAGCTGCCATAACTTTTCCAGCACAACCGCCAGCGCGATGATAGAGCACAGAAGTATCAAAAACATCAACGGTCCGCCTTTAACTATAAGATCCCACATTTTTTTCCTCCTCGTAAATACCGGTTAAACCTTGCTTATCTTGCGTGATGCCTCAAAAGTTCTATCTTCTCCTTGGCTATACGAGCTTCCTGCCCTTCTCCTTCAGCCAGTTTTTGATATATCGCGTATGCTCTTTTATATTCTCCCTGCTTTTCAAGCAGTTCCGCGCATCTTAGGTGAGCGCGCATAACCCAGAACTCCCCGCGGGGATACTTGTATTCGACTTTCATGTATTCTCCAACAGCCTCATCGTCCATCCCGGCTTTTTCGTAACATTCGGCTATATCGAACTGTATCTGGGCGTTGGTCTCAGAGTTCTCTTGAGTAAGCGCCACCCGGAAGTATTCGATAGCAAGGGGATATTTTTCCTGTATTTTCAATATGATGCCAATCCTGTTGTTAGCTATGTTCGTTATGTCGCTGTCGGGATATTTCTTTATAAGGTTCTTATATTTCGCTATTGCTTTGACATACTCGTTGCGTTTTTTGTGGATATCTCCCAGCGCGAGTATTGCCTGGGGTGCCCACTTACTGCCTGGACGTTCTTTTATTATCTCCTGGAACTGTTTCAAACTCTCTTTGACCCGGTTATCGTCATACAAAGTCCAGCCCAGCCAGTAAGACGCATCATCAGCAAAAGAACTCTCCGGGAATTCGTTTATCACTTCAGAAAAATATTTCTGCGCGTTCTTGAAATCCCCTTTGCTGTAGTAATATTCTCCGAACCAGAGTTTTGTGCCCGGCAAAAACCGTCCGCCGCCGTTCTCGGCAGGCATCTGGTGAAAAATCTCAAGGGCTTTCCCCTCTTTTCCCATCTTATAGTAAGCCCATCCGGCATGATACCTCGCCCTCTGCGCAAGATCTTCGTCTTTAGAAGACTTGATAAGCTGCTCGTAGACCCCTACCGCCCGAGCATATTCACCGCTATTATAAAATGAATTGGCTTTCTGGAGATACGCTTCGTTAATAAGCTTGCTGCTGTGAAAATCTTTGATAACACGATCGAACTGATCTATTGCGGTCTTGTAGTCACCTTTCTGCGCGTATAGCATGCCCAACTGGTAATGTGTCTTGTCAAGCAGGCTAGACCCGGAGAAATTCACTACCAGCGACTGGAACGCAAGTATTGCGGCGTCTTCTCTATTCATTTTTTTGAGCAGTGTCCCAACTTCATACTGAGCGCTATCAGCAAGAATACTGTGAGGAAAATCCCTCAGCACCCTGTCGTACACGTCTATCGCCTGTCCGTTTTCGTCCATCCCCTGAAGGATATCTCCTATGCTGCAAAGCGCACTCACAACAAGATCCTCATTGTCCGAGGCTTCTACCGTCATATCGAACTGTTCAAGTGCTTTTTTTTCGTCACCGGAACCAAGATACGCCCACCCAAGATTGTAATGCATCGCATCCGAGAATTCTCCGCTGGGAAACTTTTCCAGGGCATCACGGTAAACTTTTATCGCACCGCTCATATCCCCCGCCTTATAGAGAACTTCCCCCATCCAGTAGTACGCGTCATCTGTCCATTCGTTCTGTGGCACTTCATCTATTATCTTCGTATAGGCAGCTACTGCTTTCTCCCTTGATTCCCTGTCGGCTGTATTTTCTTCCGACCTTTTTAGGTTAATCCTGGCCGAACCCATTAGAGCAGCACTCTTCGTTGAAGCATCCTCACTGTCTTCGATAGACATCTCAAACCATCCCTCAGCTGTAGGCAAATCTCCAAGCTGCAAATAAGACCTTGCGATCTTATATTCGGCTATCGCTACCCACGGTTTATCGCTGCGACCCTGCAAAGCGTTCTTCAGATCGACTACCGCTTCAGGAAACTCTTCCAGTTTATAATGACAATCCCCGAGCATATAATACGCATCAAATATCCGTTCATTAACGGGATATTCCCTGGAAAAAGCTTTTAATTCCGGTACGGCTTCACGATAACGTCCATCCCTATAAAGAATCTCTGCTATCTTATACTTCGCCTTTATCGCAAGCTCACTCTGCGGATACCGTTTGATAACTTCCCGGAACGCATCTACCGCAACCGGATATTCTCCCATCTTCTCATAACACCATGCTTGTGAATAGTATGAGTAAGGTGCATATCCGCTCGTCGGATGTGCCTCTACCACAAGCTGGTAATACGCCAGCGCCTGCTCAAAATCGTTTTCACTGAAATAAACTTCGGCTACCCAGTAAGAGGCAGCTGAGGAAAGTTCTCCGTTTTTAAACCGGTCTAGAACAATATCGAATTCGGTAAGCGCTTTTGCTGGAAGGTCCTGCTCATAATAAATCCTTCCGAGAAGCAAGTGAACTTCTCCTTCGATATCTCTTGGCATATCCATGACCAGTAAAGAGCTCAACTTATTTTCGGCAAGATCATAGAATCCGTCTTTGATAGCTTTACGAGCGAAATCAAGTTCGGACTGGAATGTTTGCTCTTCGCATTCCGAGGGGATGCTCCCCAATAGAACGAATATCACCAAAAGGCATATTATTTTTTTGCTATTCATCTCTTATACGCTAATTATATGTTAATTGTATGGTAAGAAACTGCTATTATGCTAACAGAATAAGGCTTTTACATCAAGGGCTTTTTATTTAACGTAGGATTATTTGAGGACCTTTTTCAGGTATTTTCCCGTATGTGATCGTTTATCAGCGACTACTTCCTCCGGTGTGCCGTTTGCGACCAATTCTCCGCCTTTGTCTCCCCCTTCGGGCCCGAGATCGATGATATGATCCGCGGATTTTATAACGTCCAGGTTATGCTCAATTACCAAGACCGTATTGCCAGCTGAAACCAAGGTATGCAGGACATCCAACAGTTTATGTATATCGGCGAAATGCAGGCCGGTAGTAGGCTCGTCCAGGATATACAGGGTCCTGCCTGTTGCTGTTTTAGAAAGCTCCGTTGAGAGTTTTACCCTTTGCGCTTCGCCACCGGATAAGGTCGTCGCCGGTTGCCCCAGCCTGATATACCCGAGCCCTACATCGTAAAGGGTATGGAGCTTATTCTTGACCGTAGGTATGTTCTCAAACACTTTAAGAGCATCTTCAATGCTTAAATTGAGGATCTCCGAAATACTATATCCTTTGTACCTTATCTCAAGTGTCTGGTCATTGAAACGCTTACCGTTACAGACCTGGCACTGGACATAAACATCCGGCAGAAAATGCATCTCGATCTTTTTTACCCCATCCCCCTGACAGGCCTCACAGCGTCCGCCCTTAACATTAAAACTGAATCTGCCCGGTTTATAGCCGCGCATTCTCGATTCAGGCAAAGAACTGAAAAGTTTGCGTATCGGGTCAAATGCGCCAGTGTAAGTAGCAGGATTCGACCGAGGGGTCCGGCCAATAGGTGACTGGTCTATCACAATGACCTTATCTATATTCTGTATACCGTTTATTCTCTTATGCTTGCCCGGCTTCAGCTTGCTCCTGTAGAACTTTTTCGCAAGAGACCGGTAAAGGATTTCGTCAATAAGCGTACTCTTACCTGACCCTGAAACACCTGTCACGCAGTTGAAAAGACCCAGCGGTATCTTGACGTTTATGTTCTTCAAGTTATGCTCGGAAGCACCCATCACTTCAAGGCATTTTTTACTGTTGTATTTTCTTCTCGTCTCGGGCACCTCTATCCGGAGATCCCCTCTTAAGTATTTTCCGGTAAGCGATCTTGTGCATTTAAGTATATCGTCTAGTTTCCCCTGCGCTATGACTTCCCCGCCATGTTCGCCCGCACCCGGCCCCAGATCTATCAAGTGATCCGCTTTTCGTATTGTAGCTTCGTCATGCTCCACAACAACAAGCGTATTCCCTAAATCCCTCAAAGCAAACAGAGTATCCAACAGTTTCTGGTTGTCCCTCTGATGAAGACCTATGCTGGGTTCATCCAGCACATAAAGCACGCCTACCAGCCCAGCCCCTATTTGTGTCGCCAGTCTTATACGCTGGTCTTCACCGCCGGAAAGCGTGTTGCTCTTCCGGTCTAAAGTAAGATAATCAAGCCCGACGTTCAGCATAAAATCCAACCGAGCCTGTATTTCCTTCATGGCCTCTTCAGCTATTTTTTTCTTCATAGCGTCCAGCTTAAGCTTCGAGAAATACGTTTTCGCTTCGTTTATCGACATTTTGCCTACATCTGCTATATTCTTCTTTCCGATAAAAACATTAAGCGATTCCGCCCTCAGCCGTTGCCCCTTGCAATCCGGGCAAGGCTGAACCGACATGAACCCACCTATCATTTCTTTGATAAAATCGCTTCCAGAATGCTGAAAACGGCGCTCCAGATTTGGTATTACTCCTTCAAAACCTGATTCCATATCCCCGTAGAGAACCATATCCTCCTGTTTAGCAGTTAGTTTTTCGAATGGTTGCTCATAATCAAACCCCTGATTCCGAGCTAATCGCCGCAGCTGCCTACGATAATGGATCACTATTCCTTTACCGCCCCTCTTCCAGGGAACAACAGCCCTTAGAAGCGATTCGGATTTATCCGGTATCAACAGTTCCAGATCTATCTCCATCTTGTTCCCGAGACCGTTACATGTAGGACAAGCCCCATAAGGACTGTTGAATGAAAAATTCCTTGGAGCCAGTTTTTCGAAACTTATCCCGCATTCAACGCAGGCGTTCTGCTCGCTGAGAAGAATATCCTCGGCAATAGCTTTTTCACCTTTATCCGCCGCTGCGATTATAATAACACCTGCACCAAGCTTAAGAGCTATCTCTACCGAATCCGAAAGCCTCGAACGTATCCCCCCCTTAAGAACAAGCCTATCTACGACAGCCTCTATGGTATGCTTCACTTTTTTGTTAAGACGGGGTATACTGTCGCCAATATCCACAATTTTATCGTCCAGTCTCACCCGTACGAGACCGTCTTTACGCGCATTCTTCATTATTTCAACATGCTCGCCCTTCCGGCCCCTTACAAGTGGCGCTAGTATCAACATCTTAGTACCCTTGGGCAACGATAATATGCGATCCACTATCTGTTGGGAACTTTGACTGGATATTTCTTTGCCGCATTTGGGACAATGCTGGGTGCCTATTCTGGAAAAAAGTACTCTGAGATAATCGTAGATCTCGGTCTGTGTACCTACAGTAGAACGAGGATTACGTCCACCCGATCTCTGCTCAATGCTAATGGTCGGCGACAATCCTTCGATATAATCCATGTGAGGTTTCTGGAGCTGTTCGATAAACTGCCTCGCATAACTGGACAAAGACTCCACGTAACGCCTCTGTCCTTCAGCATATAGCGTGTCGAAGGCAAGGGACGATTTGCCGGACCCCGAAAGACCTGTCACAACGCACATAACGTCCCGGGGAATGCGCAGGTCTATGTTCTTGAGGTTATGCTCTCTTGCCCCTTTTATAACTATAAATTCTTTGCCCATAGGTGATAATTGTATCATATGTATATCATAAGGACAAGCTGGCCTGCTTTTTCAGTATAGTAGAAATTTAGTTTGATAAAATATAAAAAATACTGTATATTAAAAGCTGAGGTTAACTGTAATCTTATTAGACCGAAAGGAGATATATATGAAGATAGGAAAAAGTATTCGTTATCTAAGAAAAGAAAGAGACATGACCCTTGAGGACCTTGCTAAAAAGAGCGGCGTCGCTCTCGCGACACTCAGCCGCATGGAAAATGACAAAATGACCGGCACCTTGGCTTCGCACAACAGGATCTGCAAGGCTCTTAATACATCCATCGCTGAACTTTACCGTGAACTTGAAGACGAATCTAAAACGGTCGAAGCCGTTCCAAAGAAAAAACGTACTGAGCATTTTGTTCACGCTAAAAAAGCGAAATATGAGCTTCTTGTCGAAAAAGTGATGGATAAGAAACTCATGCCGCTCATGATTAAGATCTCAAATGGAGGTGAAACCCAGAAAGAGCAAAACAAGCCCGGCGTTGAAAAATTCATCTATATGATATCAGGTTCCATAGAAGCAACTGTCGGCTCTGAAACTTACAGCCTCAAGCATGGGGACAGCCTTTATTTTGACGCGTCTCTTCCCCACACTTTCAAAAATAAGAGCAAAACAGAAGCTGAAGCAATGTGTGTGATTTCACCACCGGCACTTTAAAGATAACCAATGTTTACAATATATAAGTGAAAGGAGAAAAGATGAGCGTTCGCAAAAGAATATTGATATGTGATGATGAGCTAGGCATCAGGGAATCCCTTAAACTGATCCTGGAGGATGACTACGATCTGGATTTTGCCTCGTCTGGCACTGAAGCTATTAACAAAATAAAAGATTCATCTTTTGACGGGCTGATACTAGATATAAAAATGCCTACTAAAGATGGTCTGGAAACACTAGCAGAAGTTAAAGAAATCTCCCCCGAAACTAAGGTTATAATCGCTACAGGATACCAAAGCGTCGAAACAGCCTCTAAAGCAGTAAAACTGGGAGCTATAGACTATATCACTAAGCCGTTTGAAAGTGAAGAAGTCTTAGAAAAGGTTAGTAAAATTTGATATGAACTTTTTTGGGATAACACAATTAATAAGTGGAATTTTTAGCCTTTTAATAGGCGTATTTGTCCTTTGTCAGGATTTGAAAAACAAAGTTTATCGATCTTATGCTTTGTTCACTTTTTCTCTGTCTGGCTGGTGTACCTGTTATTTCATATGGCAATTTCAAACAGTAGAAGAATATGCAATTTTCTGGCTAAGAATACTCATGGCCTTTATGGCATATATCCATTCACTTTTTTTGCATTTTGGATTATCAAACATCAATCTCGTTGAGTCTAGAAAAAAAATTCTTTGGTTTTCCTATTCTTGGAGCACAATCTTCGCCATACTCTTTTTAACAGGAGCAGGATTTGCTGATAATGCAAGACAAAAATTATTTGCAAAGTTCTGGCCAGATGCAAACTTTTTTACTTTATTGTTTCTTGTTGTTCAAATAGCGATAGTTTGCTACGGGCTTTATTGCCTATATTCTTCGATACATAGCGCCGAAAAAGAGAAAAAAAATCAGTTAAAATATATATTTATTATGAGTGCGCTCGCTTGGGCTGGCGGTCTTACAAATTGGCTTTTATGGTTTAATATTTACATACCACCTTTGGGAAATTTTCTTATTACAATATATCTTGCAGTAATTGCTTATGCTATTCTTAGACATCACCTGCTTGATATAAATGTTGTATTCAAAAAAAGTATCATATATTCTGTGTCAGCTACAATTTTAAGTGCAATGTACTTGCTAATAGTATTTTCTTCAGAACAAATATTCCGAGGTGTAACCGGGTATAATTCTACGCCCTTAACTATTTTTATACTTATATTTTTTGCGTTCATATTTCATCCGCTTAAGAACCAGATTCAACGCATAATTGATAAATATTTCTTCCGCGGTTCAATAGAGCAAATAGATGAGGAGAATGTACGACTTCGGGGGGAGCTTCAGAAAACCGAAAAGCTTAGAGCCATATCCACTCTTGCCGCCGGTATGGCTCATGAGATTAAAAATCCGCTAACCTCAATAAAAACATTCACCGAATATCTTCCTAGAAAACACAATGACCCCGATTTTATCAATAGATTCAATGATATCGTGGGCGCTGAGGTGGATAAAATAAATCATATAGTAAAACAGCTTCTTGAATTCTCGCGCCCAAGCGAACTTAAGCTTAAAGAAACAAATATAAACGATTTGCTTGATGAAACCCTGTCTCTCTTAAATAATGATCTTTTGAAATATAACATTAAAACACAAAAAAATTATTCTGACATCGCTACTATAGACACCGACCCATCCCAAATCAGACAGGTATTCCTTAATCTTTTTTTAAACGCCATGGACTCAATAAGAAACGATGGAACTATACATGTTGTTACCAATCAAGAAAATAATGGCAAGATCTCTATCACAATCTCTGACACGGGACAAGGCATCCCCAAGGAGGACATTGGCCGTATCTTTGACCCATTTTTCACTCGGAAAGATGAAGGAACTGGCCTTGGCTTAAGCGTGGTACACGGAATTATCGAAAAGCATGGAGGAAAAATAACCGTTAAAAGCGTTCCTGAAGAAGGAACTTCCTTCGTAATTACCCTACCCATCAAATAATATAGGACTACACTGAATTAGATAGCTTGCCTTTTCTGTGTGCAAGTAAAAAACCGCTGACTACTATCGGATCGAACTGGGTGCCGGAATTGTCCTTGATTATCTGTATAGCCACTTCAGCCATCTTTTTCTGGCGATAAGGCCTGTCACTCGTTATTGCATCAAAAGTGTCCGCTACGGCGATTATACGCGCAATAAACGGTATCGTTTCGCCTTTCAACCCATCTGGATATCCATTACCGTCAAATCTTTCATGATGTGCACGAACTTCTCTGGCAATATCACCCAATTCCCGTATAGGGTAAAGGATAGCAGCGCCTGTCACCGAATGTTCTTTTACTTTTTCATATTCGTCACCTGTAAGCTGCCCTTTCTTGTTCAGGATACTGTCTGGGACGCCTATTTTACCAACATCGTGCAGCAATCCTGATATATGCAATGTTTCCCTGAAGTTCTTATACATGTTCGCCTCGGGCAAATCCTCTAGCTCCTCAGCTATAGCCAAAGCATAACGGGTAACCCTCTCCGTATGACCATGTGTATACGGATCTCTTGCATCAATAGCCGCGGCGAGAGATATCGAAGTGTGAATAAATATCCGGTGCTCCCTTTCATAAAGGTTGTGTACCTCGAATATCTTCTCTTGCAAATCCTGGATAAGTTCTGCATTCGAAAGCGCCATCGCAACATCATTGGCAAGCGTTGTAAAAAACCCTATCTCTTGCCGCGAGAATTTCACATTCGATAGTTTTTTGCCCAGAACAAATACGCCCCTGAGTCCCTTCTTATAATATACAGGCACACAGATAGTAGCCTTTAAAAGCTCCATCTGCTTGATACTTAGTTCCATTAATTCCACCAATTCCTCATCTTTTTTCACATCCTCATTCCTTTGTAGCAGGTCAAGAAGCTCTTTATATCCTATCGCTCCTGTCTCGGATATTTTGAAATTGTGCTGTTCGTGAAAAAGACGAATAAGTGGATTATCAAAGGTCATTCGGATAAACCCTACGGGTATCTTTGTCCCTTCTGCTCCCTTGCTGTCTAAAAGTATGAAGGAATCCTTCTCCTTTTTATACATGAGCATTGCCGTGTGGGTAACCTTAACCTGCTCATCAAGAATCTTCACGATCATTCTTATGAGGCGTTCCGGTCGTTTAAAACGTATCATCGTCCTTGAAGCACTCTCCAAGAAGAACTGGTAATCCAACTCTGGTTCCTGACGCTGCTTGATATTTTCAGAATCCATCGGAATGAGCGCTCCGTCACAGCTCTTCATCTTTTCAACGATCCAATCCTGTAATTTCAACCAGTTATCTTCATAGGACGTGCTTACTTTATGTTTTTCTGCCACCTTCACCCTCCATTTGTTTATATAATTACAGCGTTCACCATTCTGCTGCCATTTTTATCTGCTCAGCTATTGTAAGAACAGTCCTTTCGAGCTGTTCAAGCAAAAGAGGTTTAGTTATATACTCCGCAGCTCCACGACTTTTCGTCTCCTCAGCTAGCTCAACATCTTCTACGGCCGTTACCATTATGACCCTTATGTTATTATCTATACGTTGTATTGCCTTAAGCGTTTCAAACCCGTCCATTACCGGCATCCTTATATCTAAGAGAACTATATGTGGTTTTCTAGCCTCTATACGGCTGACTGCCTCTTTCCCGTCATAGGCTATTTCTACCTCGAAATCTCGTTCTTTAAAAAACTTTTTCACAAAATCGCATATATCTGCTTCGTCGTCGACAACCAGTAGTCTCATCATCTTAGCTCCTCCTATTTATCTGTTTTCACAGCGCGATTTATAAGATCTTCTAGGTCCTTAAGACTCTTAATAGGCTTCTCCATAAATGCATATGCCCCTTCATTTATCAGCCTTTCCTTAGTCTTCCCTGAATCACTAAAAGCCGTTATGAAGATTATCTTTATCTCGTTCCCCTCGTCCTTTGTCTGCCTCATTATTTCATCGCCACCGAGTCCGGACATCTTAAAATCCAGAAGTGCAACGTCGTATTTATTCGTCTTCAGAAATTCCAAACCCTTCTCACTTTTACTAGTCACGTCTATTTGATAGCCACGTGGCTCAAAATACTGTTTGAGCATATCCGTAAAATTCGGTTCGTCGTCTACGGATAGTATTCTGGGTTTATTCATGCTCTCCCCTCTTTTGCCCCACATAGAGACATATCCATGCGTTCTTTTCTTTTAAAACGTAACGGTGTTGAATCTTAGGTGAAAAGTGGTTCCCACTCCTAGCTCACTTTTAACGGCTATTCTGCCTTCATTCTTTTCAACGATCTGTTTCACTATAAATAACCCAAGACCGGTTCCCTCCCCTGGTTCCTTCGTCGTAAAAAATGAGTCAAATATCTGTGCAAGGTGGTTCTTATCCATGCCAATGCCTGTGTCTTTAATTTCTATATTCACCTTATTATTAATGTTAGTGGCACGAATCAATATCTCCCCTTTGTTCTCTATCGACTGTGCTGCGTTCCTTATTAGATTAAAGAATATCTCTTGTATCTGTTTTCTGTCAGCTGCAATATGCGGTAATCCTTCTTCAATATCCGTTTTTATTGAGATGTTATCCAATTTCAAATCGTGCTCCACAAACGATATTACTTCCTTAAGCTCATTCCTCACATTCACGTCATTAGTAATCGTTCCATTAGATGGTTTTGCAAACAAAGAAAGTTTTTTGGTAATAACAGTCGCCCTATCCATCTCGTTTATGACTTTCTCCATTATCTCCCGCGCCTTCTCAATCAATTCCTCCGGAGGCCTGTCATCATAAATCCCTTCCTTCAAGTTCAACAGGAACATCTCACATTGTCCGCGCGCTATTCCCAGCGGATTACATATCTCATGATTTATACCCGCTGAGAGGGTACCGATAACTGCCATTTTTTCTCTTTGAGCCGCCTGCGCCTGGGCTTCTGAGAGCTTTTCTGAAAATAGAAAATGTTTGTAAATCTCGGTATCATGCTCTTTCCCATCAATCGATAAACTAAACTTTTGCATTCGCTCTCCCTACTTAATAATTTTATAAAAAAATTATCTGTGTCCACCTTCTTCTTGGCTCTTAATCCACTCATCAATCGTATCTTTCTTAAACCGCCATTTTGAGCCGACCTTGAATCCCGGAAGTTTTCCCTCCTGGGCGTGTTTGTAGATCGTTACGACCTTCATCTTCAAATAATCGGCTAACTCCTCTACTGTCATTACTGGGCTAACCATAGAAACCACTCCCTTAATGTTTATTGACATATATTAATCTGTTCCACTTTCTCTTACGATATATTGATATAAATTATTATGCTTTAATACAAATTGCAGCATATCTATAAAGTAAATGAGCATATATAAATACCTCCGTTACAGCCTGTTATGGTTTTCTATCTCTTCTGACCGTTTATTGTTAATTGGTATCCTTTGATGCGAATTGGTCAGCGTTGATAAGTATAATGAGTATATGCTCAAAGTCAAGAACATGGCTAAAATTTTTTGAGTATATACTCGTAGCTATTGGATAAAATTGTGCTGGTTTTGGCAGTTTTCAAGGGTTTTAGGCTATTGGTGAAATGCTAAACCCCTATGTCGTTAACCCAAGAACCGAGTCTGGGCAAAGACAATGATATGTAGGATGATATTGGTGTAGATGGCGGCCATAAGGTCATCAAGCATTATACCCCAGCCACCTTTAAGCTTTTCAAGAAAGCCCATAGGAGGTATTTTTGCTATATCCATTACCCTGTAAAGGGCAAACCCTGCCGCTACCATCGGAAAACTGAGCGGAATAAAGAGAAACGCTACAAAGATACAGGCAAATTCATCAATAATAACATAAGAAGGATCCTGTATCCCGTTTTCGGATTCTAGTTTCTCCGAGGTTATTACTCCCGCAGCAAACAGGATTATAAAGGTTAATATATATATAACTGGATTGTTGTGAAGCAATAAGCAGAGAATAAGTCCTGCAGCGCTACCAATTGTGCCAGGCGCAACCGGAAAATATCCTAACCCGAAAACTGTAGCTATTCTTTCATAAATGTTTTTCATGCTACTCGCCATTATTAAAAAGATACTTCTTATTCCCAATGAGATAAGAAACGCCGCTAATAATCGTAAGCGCAACCGTTATAAGCATCAGGATAAATATAAGCTGTTTATACCAGTATTCAAACGAATTGTTCCAAAACCCAAAAGTGCTTACCCCCGCTTCTTTTATCACAATAAATATCAAAATAACGAATATAGACAACATCTGGGACGCAGTCTTGTGTTTGCCACCCATCCCCGCGGCAAGAACCTCTTTTTTCATGAGAGCGCGGAGCCTGATACTGGTTATAAGCAGCTCCCTCATTATTATTACTACTACCATCCATGCCGGGACAAGCTTCATTTCTACAAACGCCAGAAAAGCCGCAAGAGTCAGTATCTTGTCAGCTACCGGATCCATTATTTTCCCAAAATCGGAAAAAGAATTATATTTCTTAGCGAAATATCCGTCCAGGTAGTCAGTAGCAGCTGCGACCAAAAATATCACAAGTGCCAGGATCTTACTGGTAAGTCCGCCGCAAAACAGCGCTATCATGAAAATGAAAGCCAACACGATCCTGCCTATGGTGATCTTGTTTGGCAGGTTCATGCAGCTTCTCCTATCAGGTCATATTCCATTGTACCGGTAATGCGCACATCTACAAAATCCCCGATCCTTAGGTCTTTCCCTTTGACGTAGACAATACCATCCACCTCGGGCGCGTCCATATAGGACCTGCCTAGGTACTGCGACCCATCAGAGGGATCTTTTTCATCTATCAGAACTTTTAATGTTTTATCGAAAAGCTTCATGTTGTTCTCTGTCGATATGCTTTGCTGAAGAACCATGACCTTATCGAACCTTTCCTCTTTTATCTGTTCCGGTACCTGATTATCAAAATCAGCAGCCGGAGTGCCTTCTTCTCTGGAATAAATGAACGTGCCTAGTCGATCAAACCTTGTCTCCATAAGAAACTCCAAAAGTTCACCGAATTCTTTCTCGGTCTCTCCCGGGAACCCCACTATAACTGAAGTCCTGATAACAACATCGTTTATCTCGCCCCTGATCCGGCTCAAAAGGTCCATTATCTTTTCTTTTCCCGCACGACGGTTCATTTTTTGCAGCACCCCATCATTTATGTGCTGTATCGGCATGTCCACGTAATTGCATACATTATCCGTCTCCCTGATCACGTCTATGAGCTCGTTAGTGAACTGTGCAGGATGCGTATATAAAAGTCTTATCCACCCGTCCTCCATAAGCGGGCTTGCCCTTCTTACTAGCTCTGCAAGCTCACTCTTACCGCTTCTATCGATCCCGAAAGAGGTAATATCCTGACCGATTACAACCAACTCTTTAACCCCGTATTCACCTCTAAGCTCTTTTATCTCTTCTAGTATAGAAGAAGTCTCCCGGCTGCGTCTCGGACCCTTAAGATCCGGTATTACGCAATAAGAACACCTGTTAGAACATCCTTCCTGAATCTTTAGGTATGCAAAATGCGGTGATGTAAGCATTTTCCTCTTGTCATTATGGTCATATATCAGATCCGGAATAGTTTTAACGTTCTTGACCTTTTCTCCAGAAAAAAGCATCCCGATCTTATCGGGAATATCCTTGAAATCAGCGGATCCAAAAATACCGTCTATCTCGCCTATTTCATCCATCAGCTCGTCCGGATATCTCTGTGAAAGACAACCGGTAACGACAAGTTTCTTTATCTTTGAGTTTTTTTTGAGAGTGGCTAACTGTAGGATGGTATTAATAGATTCTTGTTTCGCGTCCTGGATGAACCCGCAGGTATTAACGATCGCTACGTCCGCGCCTTCCGCTTCTTCTGTGATCGTGAACCCTTTTTTCTCAAGAAGCCCCAAAAGGACTTCGCTGTCTACAAGATTCCGCGGACAACCGAGACTGAGAAGATAGACCTTTTTCATATAAAGACCCTTTTAAAAACGAGCTGCCCAGTCGTCCCCGATCTTTACTCCGTCGGACGATACTTTGATGTCCTTTACGACACCTATTGCGACTTTGCTTACCTTATGATCGTTGACGATAAAATCCAACCGCTCGGCTTTTCCCGTCCATACCCTGATTGTTCCTTCAGCCTTCCAGGTCTTTGAATCACCGTCATGAAGCGTACCATCATAAAGCACATCGCCATCATGTGAAACCCGCACCCAGGCGTCTCCGCGGGACCTTAACGTAAAAGTTATCGCGCCTTCTTTTGCTGGAGCTTTCATTCCGCCCGCAAAATTGCTCGCAGGCTTTTCCTGTAATGCGGACGTTTTCTTGGCTTCTTCTATCTTTGGAGCTGGTGCTACTTCTTTGCGGGGCTTCGGTTGTACCGCTACTTTTTTAGGGAGAGTTTCGGCTCTCCTCTGGCGGGCAAGCGATATCTTTGACTTCATCGTCCCGATAAGAACAAACATAAGTATAACTAAAACCACGGACGAAGCTGCTATCAGGATCTTTTGCAACTGTTCCTTAGAGATAGGCGGCAGCGTCGGAAGAGTAACAGGCGTCTTTTTCTCTTCTTTTTCGATAACAAACGTGAACTCCTTTTCAGGAAGAGCGCAAGAGATCTTATCGTACTGTTCTATCACACTTTTTTCGTCAATACCTAAGAATGCCGCGTATTTTTTCAGAAAACTTTTGATATATAATTTATCAAGCCTGTCAAATACCCCGTTCTCTATGTCGGCTATAACATTCGAATGGATGCGGCTTTGCGTACTAGCATCTTCGACGCTTACACCAAGAGCTTTCCTTTTTTCCTTGAATTTATTCCCTATTTCTTTAGACGTCACCATCAGCTACCTCTTCAAGCTCCTCGATGTCTTCCACTAGGATCTCGCGGGGTTTTGAACCGTTGTACGATCCGACTATACCTTCTTCTTCCATTATATCTATCATCCTGGCGGCCCGGGTATATCCTACCCTGAGCTTTCTCTGAACCATCGAAACTGAAGCCTGTTTAGTTTCGATGACTATGCGCACAGCCTCATGATAAAGATCATCTTTTTCCTGTTCCACGCCAAGTTTTTTCTTTTCCTGTGTCGCAACAGCCTCATCGATGTATTGCGGACCCGCCTGCTGCTTGATGAACTTCACGACATTCTTTATCTCTGCGTCTTCCACGAGACTGCATTGTCCGCGTTTAATACCCGCAGCACCCGGTTCCATTAGAAGCATATCTCCCCTGCCAAGAAGTTTTTCGGCACCGTTAGCATCCAGAACAGTCCTTGAATCAACCTTGGAAGCGACTTTAAAAGATATCCTGGCAGGAAGGTTCGCTTTGATAACACCTGTAATAACATTGACTGAAGGTCTTTGTGTCGCAAGTATCATGTGTATCCCCGCCGCACGTGAAAGCTGCGCAATACGCATTATTGCGCCTTCTACGTCCTGCTGGGCGACCATCATAAGATCCGCCAACTCATCCACTACCACAACTATATAAGGGAGGTTTTCATCTTCCTCAGCTTCCCTCTCCTTGTACGCATTTATGTTCCTGACGCCTTTTTCCGCGAAAACTTCGTACCTTCTTTCCATCTCGTTTATAACCCAGTTCAAGGCCGAAGCAGCTTTCTTGGGGTTAGTAACTATCGGGGAAACAAGATGCGGTATACCTTCGAACATCATCAGTTCCACCCTCTTCGGGTCTATCATCATGAACTTAAGTTCGTCCGGAGAAGAATTAAATAAGAGGCTGCTGATAATACAGTTAATACAAACGGTCTTTCCAGAACCCGTCGCACCCGCTATTAATAGATGCGGCATCTTGGCAAGATCTGCGACTATCGCGTTACCCGAAAGGTCTTTACCTAAAGCGAATTTAAGCGGAGATTCCTCGTCGTTATATTCTTCGGTCTCAAGTATGTCCTTAAGAAACACGAACTCGCTCTTCTTGTTAGGCACCTCTATTCCTATCGTACCCTTACCTGGCAGAGGAGCAACAATGCGTATGTTCGCCGATTTCATTGCAAGCGATATATTGTCTCCCAGAGAAGTGATCTTATTGACCTTGGTACCTACGGCAGGTTCCAGCTCGTACATCGTTATTACAGGACCGGGGTTGATCTTAACCACTTTAGCTTCTACTCCGAATTCAAGCAGCGTGCTCTCAAGCTTAAGAGCGTTTCTTTTAAGGTCCTCTTCTCGCTCTCTTACGCTACCTTTGGGTGCTGTCTTAAGGAGGTTGATTTCCGGGAGTTTATATTCGACCTTTTCACCCGTAGTCCCGTCAGAAACAGGTGTAACGCGCACGGGTTTCGGATCTACTTTCTGCGGCTTAGCAGCCTTCACTATCTTAAGCTCGGCGGCGGAGGCTGATGTCGGTTCAGGCCTTTTTACTTCTTCGGCAGCTTTCTTCCGGGCAAGAGATGTCTTTTTAACCTCTTCGACCTGGCTTTTCATCTTCTCGAGTTTTCTAGCGATCTCTTCCCTGGCAGCTTTTATTTTGCTCTGTTTCGATACTTTTTCCCGAACAGGCCTTTCTTCTGGTTCCGGGATCATTGATTTAAGTTTGTTCGGAGCCTTAGCTAAGAATTTCAACATGGCCATGATTATAGGCAGAATGAGAAACTCTGTCGCAATCAGTATCGACAGGATCATCATCGCTATGATGAATACCGTAGCGCCTACCCTGCCCAAGTATTCCAGAAGAAACGCCGAAACAACGCTGCCCATCAAACCGCCTTGAGAAAATGCTATTGTGCGACTGGAGTCGGATATCATGCTTAAACTGGCACTCACAACAGTTGCAAGAACTATCGTACCGAACACTTTAAAAAATACCTTGCGGGTTTCCAGCTGCATAAGACGCGATATACCCCATATCATTATGAGTAGCGGTATGACATACGTGGCCTTACCCATGATAAAGAGCAATACGCCGCCTATATAAGCGCCCACTACCCCCGTAGCGTTCTGAGGTACAACATTCGGACTGCTAGTGTAAAAGGAAAGATCCTGTTCGCTGAACGTGAATATACTAAGAAAAAGAAAAAGACTTATCGCGAACAGTATAACGGCAATAATTTCGTTTTTTCTTACTTGATCCATTTTGATACCACTGTTTATTTCCAGAAAAATATCCCGATAGCACCTAGCAAAAGACAATATGCGGCAAATATGTACAGCATCTTGCCTTTTACAATCTTCCATAGAACGTGGAGGCTCAGGAGCCCCACAACGAACGCTGTCATCATACCGGCCAGATAATTCACTGTGTTACCCGCCATAACCGCTCCAAGATCCACTGTCAGCGCTTTGTATAATGCGGCACCGAGTATAACCGGTATCGACAAGAGAAAAGAGAATTTGAAAGCTTCTTCGGCTTTCATTCCTCCTGCCAGGCCCGTCGATATAGTCATCCCGCTGCGCGAGATCCCGGGTAATAGCGCAAACGCCTGAGCGATACCAACAGCTAATGCCGTAAAGAACGACAGCTTTTTTCCCGAACCGTCTCTTTTCCAGAGAGCGACCTGTCCGATGAGAAGCACCGTACCCGTAATTACCAGCATGAACGCTACTTTTACGGGACTTGTAAAGAACGTTGATATCCGGTCCTCAAATAAAAGTGCCGCCAAAACTGCCGGAACGGTAGCAATCGCAATATAAAAGAACCATTTAAAGTTTTTCTCTCTGATAAGAGAAACTATATCCCTGCCAAAATACAGGATAACAGCCATCAAAGTCGCCGCGTGCAGGCATATATCAAAAAAGATGCTCGGTTCAGTAAACCCAAAAAACTTGTGAACCAGGACAAGATGGCCTGAGCTTGAGACCGGCAGAAATTCCGTCAAACCCTGCACGACTCCGGCTATTAAAGCTTCAATTAATGTCATGTTCTTATCTCAATCCGGTCACTACTCACCGGACACTGCTCAAATCCCCGTATGACCGAACCCGCCGTGAGCCCGTTCGGTCTGGCCAAGCTCTTCCATCTCCACGAATTCCGCGCAAATCACTTCGCGGATCATCATCTGAGCGAGCCTGTGCCCGCGTTCTACTGTAAAAGTTTCTTTTCCGAGATTGGTGACTATCAGGTTAAGTAAACCCCTGTAATCGCTGTCGATCGTACCGGGCGTATTCACTAACGTGATCCCGTGTTTTAACGCCAGTCCGCTCCTGGGCCTGATCTGGGCCTCGTACCCCTCGGGTATCTCGATATATATCCCGCAAGATATAAGTTTTATCTCGCCGGGAGCGATGGACACTTCGCCTTCCACATCAGCATAAAGATCCACACCGCTGGATCCGCTGGTCGCGTAAGTCGGAATTGGCAGGTCTTTCGCGTTTTCTTTACGTTTTATGTTAACTTTTATCTTCTTCAACTTGCTTCATACTGAGTTTGACGCGGCCCTGATCATCAATACCGATAAGTTTTACTTTCACTTTATCGCCTTGCTTGACCACCTCGGTTACATCTTTGACATACTCTTTGGAAAGTTCCGATACATGAACGAGCCCTTCCTGCTTCGGAAGGAATTCGACAAAAGCTCCGAAATTCGTGATGTTAACTACTGTAGCATCGTAGATCCTCCCGATTTCTGGCTCTTCGATGATACCCTGAATTATCGCTACAGCCCTATCAAGGGATTCTTTATCCGAGGAAGCTACCTGACACGTACCGTCATCCTCAATATTTATATCAGCGCCTGTATCGGCGATGATACCCCTTATCACCTTACCGCCCGAACCAATAACGTCCCTGATCTTATCAGGCTTGACCATGATCGTTACTATTCTCGGAGCGTACGGAGCTATATCATCAAGCGGCTTAGCAATGGTCTTCTTCATGTTATCGAGTATCTGCATACGCGCCTTATTCGCCTGATCAAAAGCTGCTTTCAGTATATCGAAACTAACGCCTTTTACCTTAAGGTCCATCTGCACAGCCGTAACGCCGTCTTTCGTACCAGCCACCTTAAAGTCCATATCCCCGAAATGGTCTTCGGCTCCCGCAATGTCCGTAAGTACCGCGTAATTGTCGCCTTCTTTGACCAATCCCATCGCGATACCGCTTACAGCATCTGACAGTGGAACACCACTAGCCATAAGAGACAATGAACCCGCGCACACCGTAGCCATGGAACTGGAACCATTAGACTCCAGTATCTCCGATACAAGCCTTATAGTGTAAGGGAATTCTTCCTTTGAAGGCAGAACCGGTGTCAGGGCCTTTTCTGCAAGAGCTCCGTGCCCGATCTCTCTTCTTCCGGGACCACGCATTGGACGTGCCTCACCGACACTGAACGGCGGAAAGTTATAATGAAGCATGAAAGACTTGAACGTCTCTCCCTCCAAAGCATCTATGCGCTGCTCATCCGCTGCTGTCCCCAAAGTGGTAACAGCCAGCGCCTGAGTCTCCCCACGAGTGAAAAGTCCCGAACCGTGAGTCTGCGGAAGTATGTTTATGTCGGAAGTTAATTCTCTTATCTCATCAAACTTCCTGCCGTCGACACGTTTTTTCTCGTTAAGGGTGAGATCCCTGAGAACTTCTTTCTCTAGCTTGTATATAACCCTTTTGACGTCTCCGGCGACGCTTTCATCTTCAGAGCCACCTTCCTCTTCAGTCAGCTGCTCTTTAAGCGCATCCAGGCCAGTAACTCTTTGCTGTTTCTCTGTAAGCTGCATTATCTCTTTCAGCTTACCCTGAGCCTTAGGTTTGATCTTCTGATAAAGTTCTTCGTTCACTCCAACATAGGTGACATCTTCTCTTTTTGGTTTTCCAACTTTCTTTGCCAACTGATTCTGTATATCCAAAAGAGGTTTCAAATTATCGTGACCGAACTTAATCGCTTCGATCATCGTATCTTCGCTAAGCTTGTCGCATCCGGATTCCAGCATTATAACGCTTTCTTCATTCCCGACTACGATAAGATCCAGCTTAGAATCTTCCATTTCAGCGAACGTAGGATTGACAACGAACTTATCGCCTACAAGCCCTACTCTTACGCCGCCTATGGGACCGTTAAACGGTATATCCGATATGGTAAGAGCCGCTGAGGCTCCTATGATACCCAGTATATCGGAATCGTTCTTACTGTCCGAGGACAAAACGGTAGCTATGACCTGAACCTCATTCGACATCCCTTCCGGGAAAAGCGGCCTTATGGGCCTGTCTATCATCCGAGATGTCAGGATAGCTTTCTGCGAAGGACGTCCCTCTCTTTTGAAAAACCCGCCGGGTATTTTACCTGCAGCGAATGTTTTTTCCTGATACTCAACTGTCAATGGAAAAAAATCCAGCCCCTCTCTGGGCTGATGTGAACACACCGCGGTTACAAGGACCATAGTCCCACCGTACTGCACAGTAACGGCACCATCGGCCTGCTTAGCTAATTTTCCCGTACTTATAACTATCTCTTCTCCACCGAGCTTGATTTTAACATCTGTCATTGTTTACAACTCCCTCTTCTTACAACTTTCCATACAAATACAATCGAATACAATAATGCAAAATAGAAGGGACACGTATTACTTTCTGAGTCCCAGCGTTTTGATGAGCTCTTGATATTTATCGTTATCAGAGGATCTCAGGTAAGTCAAAAGCTTTCTTCTCTTGTTGATCAGGAGCAGTAGCCCCCTTCTGGAATGGTGATCTTTTTTGTGCTTTTTGAAATGCTCCGTCAGATTACTGATACGCTCTGTTATGAGAGCTACCTGTACTTCCGGAGAACCCGTATCCGAATCATGCTGCTTAAATTCCCCAATAATCTCCTGTTTTTTTCCCTTTACTATAGACATTCTTCACCTCCTCCCCAAATGTACTGAGAAAGCCCCCCTACCTTGGGGGCTCTTCTCAAGTTATCAGGGCTTATGTTAGCATATAAGTATAATTTTGTAAATATATAACTAGGGGATTTGTAATTATTATAGATAATTAGGGGCGAGTCCTGCCTAGTGAGTAAACTCTATAAGTATTTATACCGCTTTATCTTCCAGAGTATTTTTTTGCTTGAAAGTACATCTTTAGCCTTCAGGATATCCCTTTTTATCTGCCGAATAAGTGCTTCCCTCGTCTTAAAATGTTTCTCTTTTCTGAGCCTTTTTATGAAAAATATCTCTATATTCTGACCGTATAAATCACCTTCATACCCGATTACGTGAACCTCTATACGAGGTTCCTTTCTTTTCTTCAATTTAGTACCATAAAAGGTTGGTTTAAACCCTCTATTCAGTACACCATCATACAACTTCCCGGAAATATCCACTTTCACGGCATACACACCAGACGGAGGTATAACTTCCTGATGGGGATCTATATTTGCGGTGGGGTTACCTAACGTCTTGCCGAGCTCGTCGCCTTTTACTACCGTTCCCAGAACCGATACCGGCCTCCTCAGAAGCTGCTCGGCTCGTGCGATCTTTCCCTCTTTAATGAGCTTCCTGAGCCACGTACTGCTTACAACTTTCCCACCTTTTTTGACAGGTTGCACTATCTGTACGTCTATACCACACTCCCGGCCTATCTCTTTGAACTTCTCGACATTCCCACTCTTGCCTTTACCAAAATGAAAATTGTTGCCAACATAGACTTTCCTGGCACCGATACTTTTAATAACCTTTTTTACAAATTCTTCCGGGGACATCATTGCAACAGAATCAGTGAAACGTATCACTATGACCGCGTCTAGGCCCATTTTTTCAAGAATGAAGAGCCTGTGATCGAGCGACATGATCCTAGGCGGTCTTTTCCCCGGCCTCAAAATGGTCTGGGGATGCGGATCAAAAGTCACTACAACTTTTTCTCTTGCGGGCTCACGAAAGCTAAGCAGTTTCTTTATCACGCGCTTATGCCCTAAGTGTATCCCGTCAAAGATACCTATAGCGATGATCGGGTCTTTAAGCTTTTTCTCAAGGTTCCTGTACCCGTATAATATTTGCATCAAATTTTTCCCTATCCAGTTTAGAAAGTTCAGAGAATGGTATCGATCCATCCAGCGAAAAAGATCCGGAACGTGTGCGCCTTAGTTCTGTAAGATGTGCCCCACAACCCAGTTTCTCCCCGATATCTTCCGCGAGTTGTCTTATGTAAGTGCCTTTACTGCAAACTGTCCTGAAAGTAACAAAAGGGATCTCTGTCTTTATTACCTCAATGTCTTCGATAAATATCTTCTGCGGTTTCCTTTCAACTTCCACGCCTTTTCTCGCGAGCTTATACAACCTTCTGCCATTAACCTTTTTTGCCGATACCATCGGTGGCGTCTGTTCCACTTCACCGATAAAGGAGTTAACTGCTTCTGCAATCTCCTTGCCGGAAACGGCTACATCCCTGGTCAAAGTAACCGTTCCGTCCATATCACCCGTATCAGTCTTCTGACCGAGCTTCATTACGGCAACATATTCCTTCTCTTCACCCGAATACTTGCCGGAAAGTTTTGTCGCCCTGCCCAGTAAAAGCACAAGAACGCCCGTTGCCCCGGGATCAAGCGTACCGGCATGCCCCACTTTTTTTATCGAGAACCTTCTTCTTACCATCTTCACGACGTCGTGGCTCGTCATGCCTTTTTCTTTATCAACTACTAGTATTCCGATCGGATCTTCCGTCATGCTACCTGCTCTTTTGCTGCTTAATCGCTTCTTTCGCCGTTGCCAAAACTTTCTCGCGGGTTTCTTCTAAAGACGCGATCAGAGTACACCCGGAAGCCTGCGCATGCCCTCCGCCACCGAAGCTGGAGGCGACCGCATTAACATCAACCTTCCCGGAAGACCGGAAACTCACGTTTATCCTGTCCGGATAATTTATGTTCTCCTTGAAAAATATCGCCACTTCAACGCCTTTTACCGAACGAGGAAAATTAATGAATTCATCAGTGGGCACGCTTTCCACGCCTTCTTCCATATACATCTTACGGGTTAGACTCATGTGAGCCAACCGACCCTCAGCTTCAACCTCAAGCGTCGCAAGTACTTTGCCGAGAAGCCGCACCTGTGCAAGATCCTTGCTCTCGAATATCTCGCCATGCAGGTCCTTCGGGTTCAGTCCCCACTCAATAAGCTCACCTACCACTTCGTGCGTAGCTTTTGAGGTGTTAGTATAATTGAACATCCCCGTATCCGTAACTATGGCGGTATAGATCGCCTCGGATAGTTCCTTGTCGATAACCATTTGCGTCTTTTTAGCAATATGGAAGACCATCTCCCCGACGGAACTTACCGTCGATTCCACCCAATTCACATCGCCGAAAAATTCATTGCTCACGTGATGATCAATGTTTATAACGAACTTTTTCGCGTCATCAAGGCCGGGAATATTCCCAGTTCTTTCCTTAACCGGGCAATCCAGCACAACCAGCGTCTCCGGACAAAACCCTTCCGGCACTTCACGTGATATAAGATTGGCACCTTTGAGAAACTTAAGATTCTCCGGCACTTCGTCATGATCCACTATGATAGCCTTCTTGCCCCATTTTTTAAGAATATGGCGTATCGCTATTTGGCTTCCTATAGAATCTCCTTCAGGATTAACGTGCGCCATGATCAGGAAATTATCCCTGGTCTCCAGCTCCCTGATCACCTTGTCCATGCTGTCAATGTCCATCGCTTGTCCCTTCTGTTTCGTCCGTCTCTATGCCAAGCTCTTCCTCTATCTTACTGAAAAGCCTGTCCATCGATTCTTCCCGTTTTGTCTCTTTATCTTCCCTGAACAATATGCGGGGAATATACTTAAGGGTTATGCGTTCGGCAAGTTCTTTCCTGACGAACCCGCCAGAACTTTTAAGCCCTTTCGCTACCTCTTCACTGGTAAACTCTTCGCTGTCAGTCACGTAAAAGACCTTCGCAAGACGCAAGTCCCGTGTCATTTCTACCCGTGTTATAGTTACGTGGCTTACCCTAGGATCTTCAATATCTTCCTGCAGAATAACCGATATCTCCCGCTCCACCATCTTCTGTAATCTATCCATTCTGTCAATCACATAAACCTCATAAACTTATAATATTTCCGTCGTATGGTCTAACACCATAAGCCTGTTCTCTGCCTCAATAAAATCAACTATACTGTCGAGACACGAAGAAAGATGTTTTTTATCATTCGAGATGGTAACTACCCCTAGAACAGCCTTTTGCCATTTATCCATCTCCTCGACTTCCGCGACAGAGACATTGAACTTATTCTTCAACCGGTCCTTCAGTCTTCTTAAAATCCCGCGCTTCTCTTTGAGAGAAGAGCTTTCTCCCAGATGCAGCTCTATCCTTAATGCCCCAATATGCATGGTTACTTGCCGTGCTTAGCGTCTTTTATGAGTTTACGCATGTATTTCAGCTCGTCTTTTTTTGCAGGAAGCTTACCATCAAGTTTCCTGCAAAGTATTTTTTTTAGCATATCCTTGTACTCCGGCCCCGGGCTCACGCCTTCTTTCTTTATATCGTGCCCTTTAATGTGAAGTTCCATCCCGTTATAATCGGTAAAGAATTTCTTTATGCGCCTCTGAACCGTCTTAGACTTGGTCTTGGCCATTATACAAAGCGTTACCTCATGAGAGAACGGCTCAAGGATATCATAGACCTGGCTGGGTTTCATCTTATTTCTGGATGAAAGTTTTCTCGCTGCTTTATCACCCATCTTTTTATACGAGCGCAGCCTTATACTTTCACTTCTTGTGAACACGAACTTGCCGAGAACCTCTTCAACCTGTTTCAGGGTAAGCTTATCCAGAACGATCATAAGGTTCATCAGCCAGATATCAAGCTTGCGTTTTCTGGAAGCCGTAGCCTCGTACCACTGTGCAACAGATTTTAACTGGACAAAGTTCTTCTTCATGGACCTTTTTAGTACCAGTTCCGGATGTATGAACCTGAGTTCATGAAGCTCTCTCATCCTGAAAACCGCTTTCTCCGGATCCTTTTCTTTTAGTATAAGTACGAGTTCGTCCCTTATCCTCTGGTTTTCGGTCCTGCGGAACATCTCCTGTTTAACGGCATGCTTGATAAGATACTCGGTATGGCTCTCTATCTCAAAACCGAACCGCTGCTCAAATCTTACCGCACGGAAAATGCGCGTAGGGTCGTCTATAAAACTTTTATCGTGCAGCGTTCTAATAATACCTTTTTCCAAATCTTTTATGCCGTCAAAAAAATCTATGAATAGGCCGAAATCCTTTTTGTTGACCTCAATAGCCATGGCGTTTATCGTGAAATCCCTGCGGTAAAGGTCTTCTCTGAGCGAACTGAACTTTACCGTAGGCAGTGCCGCAGGAGCCGCGTAAGTTTCTTGTCTGGCTGTCGCTATATCTATCTTGAATTTATTGTCCGGGTGAAGTGACGGGCCAAGCCACTCAGGCCAGTTCATGACAACTGTTGAGGTGCCGAATTTCTTATGCACTACAAGAGAACCTCTGAGCTTATCAGCGATGATCTTGCCAAACTTTATGGCATCTCCTTCTACGACTATATCGAGATCGTAATTCTTCTGACCCAGAAGTAAGTCTCTTACAAAACCTCCGACCACAAAAAGTTTTATATCCCTCGAATCTGCCTCAGCAGTTATCGATTTTATCAGTTTCATGAACTTCTTCGGAAGAAGCATATCCATCCGGCTGGTTATATCCGCGCTGCTAAGATGTTCTTCTGTTTTTGCAGCGAACAGCACGCTATGAACTTTCTTTAAAACGTCTGTCCTGCTCACTATACCTACCAGTTTTCCCTTTTTTAGAACAGGTAAACGCCCTTTGTCCTTATCAGTCATGAGCTCCTGCAGATCATGTAAAGGAGTATCCGGCATAACCGTTACAAGAGGAGTTGACATATATCCTTTTACCCGGGAATGCCCCATGCCATGCTTTATCGCTTTTTTCATGTCCCCCATAGTGATCATGCCCACCAGTTTGGACTTTTCATTAATGACCGGCATGCCCTTATACCCGGAACTTCTGAACTTTTCGAATACACTGTTTATCTTTTCTTCCTGCGATATTGTTTTCACGGGGGATGACATTATATCCCTGGCATAAACGTCCGGCCGCACTATCTTCTCAAGCATGTGGATTATCTCGGATTTTATTTTGTCCGGAGATTTACCTTCGGTCCTGGCGCTTGCCGCTGAAGAATGGCCTGCACCGTTGAAATGCCCCATCATCTTATTGACGTCTATACTTTTAATCCGGCTTCGGGCCATTATCTTTACTTTGTCGCCGGTCTTGAACATTACAAAAACTACAGGATAGTTCTCAACATCCTGTAGTTTGTGAACTACCGTTCCCATCTCTCCTATGAAATGTTTTGCTTCCACTCCGGCGAACGCTACGTTCACTCCCTGCATGTTCATTACCTCTACTGATTCCAAAAGATCCACAAAGATAGACAGTTCCGTCTCCGACAATTCCCTGTTAAGGTAAGACGATACCGCACCGAGGTTAGCGCCCTCTTCTAAAAGCCTGCTTACCATGTCAACATCTAGTTTTGTCGTGGGAGAATACGAAAGTGAACCCGTCTCTTCATATATACCAAGAAGCATCAGCGTAGCTTCCAGCGGGGTCAGGCGCAACTTGCCTTTTTTCTCCAGTATCTCCAAAAGAATTGTTACGGTGGCTCCTGCTTCCTTAAACACGTCCTTGTCGCCTTTGATATCGAACCGCGTCCTGGGGTGATGATCGTAAATATGGACCTTCATACCCTCCTTCTCCAGAAGCGAAGCTGCTTCTCCTATACGCGATTTGTGTCGATTATCCACTATCACAAGACGCGTTACATCGTCCATGCGGCAGGTTTTTTCGTCTTCTATCCTGATCTTATCCTTGATAAGGGAAAGGAAATTCCTTACGGCCTTTTCCTGAGACCCTGGCAGGAGAAGTCGCGCTTTAGGGTAGAGCTTGCTGGCAGCTACTAGAGAACTAAGCGCGTCAAAATCAGCGTTATTATGCGTTACTATAAGGTCCATTTCTCTTTTACGCTCTTGGATGATACTCTTTGTGGATCTTTCTCAGTTTATCTTTGTTTATATGCGTATATATCTGCGTCGTTGAGATATCCGCATGGCCCAGCATCTCCTGCACTCCCCTAAGGTCAGCCCCACCTTCCAAAAGGTGTGTAGCAAACGAATGGCGAAGACTATGCGGCGTGATATGCTTTTTGATGCCGGCCAGAGCAGTGTATTTCCGTATTATCTTCCATAAGCTCTGCCGGGAAAGTTTCCTGCCAAGCCTTGACAGAAAAAGATGATCATCCTGTGTGGTTTTTGATAATTTCCCGCGTGCGTCCTTAACGTATTTCGAAACCGCTTTTTCTGCGACCTTACCTAGTGGAACTATTCGCTCTTTACCGCCCTTGCCCAGACACTTCACAAACCCGGCATCGAGGTTCACGTTCATTTTTTTGAGATCCTTGACTTCCGATACCCTCAACCCTGTCGCGTACATAAGTTCCAGTATGGCTTTGTCTCTTATCCCCAACCATCCTTTTTTTTGTGGAGCGTCAAGAAGCTTCTCTACCTCGTCCCTATTCAACGTATCAGGCACTGTTTGCCAGGTCTTCGGGGTCTCCACAACAGCAGCCACGTTCTCCACAACTATCTGTTCAGCAACCAGGAATTTCCAAAAGGTCTTCATCGCCGCTAGATTCCTGGCAATAGTAGTCGCTGAAAGCTGTAGATCTTTTAGATACATCATGAAATTCACTATATCTTCTCGCTTGACCCCAGAGACATTTATTTTTCTTTTCTTCAGATACTCTGAAAACTTCTTCAGGTCCCGTCGGTAAGACTCAACTGTGTTGTTACTTACCCCCCGTTCAACTTCCAAAAAATATATGAAGTTCTCAATATGGTCTTTCACTATTTAATCCTCAGATGTTAGAGCTCGGTAACCCGTTAACTTCTTTCTCGTGCCCTATGGTCGTCTCGGGACCATGTCCCGGCAGTACTCTCACATGATCCGGCAGAATAAACAGTTTGTCCCGAATGGATTTAACTAGAGCATCCTGGTCGCCTTCCGCAAGATCCGTACGCCCCACGCCTTCACAAAACAAAGTATCCCCGCTGAAAAGAACATCACCGCATTTTACAGATATGCTGCCTTGTGTATGACCCGGAGTATGTATAACTTCCAGCGAAAGATCTCCTACCTTCACTATATCCCCATCGGCAAGCAAGCGTGCAGCCTTTGTCGGTTTTACCTCTTGGTCAGAAAAAGCTGACCGATTCTTCCGTGAGTCGCTCAGGCAGGGTTCATCAAGTTCATGGATCAATACCGGAAAGCCAAAAGAAGCGTTACCACGTATATGGTCAGAATGCCCGTGAGTATCCAGCGTATACATAACCTCGATCTTGTTATCCCGTATGTATTCACTTATAGCTGGATCATAATCTCCCGGATCTATCAGGATACCTTTGCGGGAATCATTGTCGTACACGAGATAACAGTTAGTGGCCAGTTCTCCCACCACGAATTTTCTAATCTCTAGAGCCCCAGTCATCCCTAATGTATCCTCTCATCTTGTTATAAGAAAAGTTTCTTTTTATGCCCTTGCCCGCGCTTTCAAGATTCTTTTCTATCCTGACACGGTTCCCCTGGGTGATCTTTTGTTTTTTGATCCTCGTCTCGACCTCTATCATCTGGTTTATGTATCCCTGTAGCTCCTGCGCCTTCTCATCCACTAGCATCCTCTTCATATCCATCAGGTTGGATATTTCCTGCTCAACCGAAACGACTACTTTCTTCTGGTTCTTGTCCCTAAGAACCTTAAGCGTTTCCCTATGCCAGTTCTTCCAAAAAACGTACCTTTTGGTATATAATTCCATATTGGGCTTAACATCATAGGCCCTGACAGCCTTATACCTCATTACAGACTCTTCTTTCTTTTTCTTTTTAGGAACAAATTTGTCCTTTAGCTCCGCACAACCGGATACCGTAAGAGCCATTATCAAAATAGTCACAACCACATAAAAGTTCTTTCTGCCCATGTTTTCCTCTCTTCCCTTAACTAAACTAGCTGCCTATAAACAGTCTTTCTGCAAGTATCTCCGGCAGACCCGCCTTGATAATACGGTCTGCTGCGGTATCTATGTCGTATTTAACTCTTCGAAACTCTATCTTATTTTCTTCAGGATCGTATATGCAATAGCACGCCCTGCTATCACCGTCACGAGGCTGTCCTATGCTACCGACATTTACGATATAACTTGCGTTCTCTTTAATCATGATCTTTTTGGCGAAAGTCTGGCTCAACTTCCCGTTCCTTAGGATAAACACCGACGGTATATGGGAATGTCCCACAAAACAAATTTTCGACTTCATCACTTCAAAAGTATGCATCGCGTCGGCACCTGTCATCATATATATGAACTCTTCCGGCTCATGTAGAGTCCCGTGCACAACGGAAAAAAGATCTTCTTCCAGAACATACGGAAGAGACCTCAGAAAATCAAGACTTGCCCTGTCAAGATGCTCTTTGGTCCAAAGAACGGCTTCAGCAGCACGCCTGTTAAAACGTGAAATATCGGTTTTATCGAGTACTCCCGCGTCATGGTTGCCCAGAACGTTCCTGGCCCCCATAGCGGATATCTTCTTAATGCACTCAACCGGTTCGGCGCCATAACCTACAACATCCCCTGCACAGATTATTTCAGTGCTTTTCCCCTTAGGAAAAGTTTTCTGTGCGGCTTCGAACGCCGGAAGATTGCCATGTATGTCCGAAATGATGACATGCTTCATATTAAAATCTTATCTCAAACAACGAAAATTCTCCGCTTTTAGGTTCCCATTTCACTTGAGAATCACTAATATACCCGTCCATATCTTTTTCTATTCCATATAGAAACGACTCCAGCTGATCCTGGGTAGCCTCACAAACTATCTCTACCCTTCCATCAGGAAGATTTTTTACAAATCCTGTCACCTCGTTCTGAGAGGCTAATTTTTCAGCGGTAAACCTGAAACCGACACCCTGAACGTTGCCGCTGAACACTACATGAGCCCTCTGTGCCTGTTCCATGGATGGATTCCTGTCTGAAGAGAAAATGTTTTGAAGTATGGTCGGGGCGCTGGGATTTGAACCCAGGACCTCCACGTCCCGAACGTGGCGCGCTGCCAAACTGCGCTACGCCCCGACATTATGTTAACTAGAATACCGTAAATATTGACGATATATTATCATTATAATAATACGCCGTCAATATTAAATACAATCTTTCTGGATTAATTATCCGTACGGTAAACGCTGAGCCGCTTGTCTTTTTTATCCGTAAAGAACTCTGGGTTTTCCAATATAGGCTTGTACTCCCCAGGAATCGGCACAGGAAAAGTAACTACTTCATACGCTCCTACTGAAACTCTTTTTACAACTTCCACCGTACCATTAAGTACGCCCCAGGTCATACCGGCCAGCCATCCGTTCTTCTCAACGGTATCCCCCATGCCCTTAATGAAATAGAACGGTGAAGCGAATATGTTCCCTATGCCCCTTCCGAGCTTTTTCACCGGACCAGCCGCTAGATCATCAGCGTTCGCGGCACAGGTAAAGAAAAAAATGGCAATGATCAATAGTGCTACAACTTTCTTCATTCATCCCCCCCTTTATTATATAACTACATAAACCCTTTTTCCCGGAGCATATTTTGAGAGATGGAACTCTCCGGGTTTTTCTTTTCCGCATATTTTGCCATCATATCAAATTCCAAGTTAACATAATCTCCCGTTCTTTTCAAATTTAATATTGTATTTTCAAGAGTATGCGGGATAACGAATATACGGATCGATTTACTTGAGATTTCGCCTACCGTCAGGCTTATCCCGTCAACGGCCACAGAACCTCTTGGAACGATGTGTTTTTCGTCTCCAGAAAGGATCCCTATATCCAGCGCCCACCCTTTAGAGGTCTTTTTACTCGCCCTTATCGGCCGCTCGCAATCAATATGCCCGGATACCATGTGACCGCTTAAGGTATCCCCGAGCTTTAACGCGTTTTCCAGGTTAACCCTGTCTTTAGTCTTTAACCTTTTAAGGTTGGTTTTGTTGAACGTGTTGCCTACCACATCAAAAGAGAGAGCGCCGTTCATTTTTACAACGCTGAGGCAAACGCCGTTAACCGCTACGCTGTCACCCAAAGCTATATTATCGGCTGTTTTAGAACATTTTACTTCAAGAAGCGTAGAAACACCTTTTTTGACGATACTTTTGACTTCGCCTATCTCTGTGATTATGCCTGTGAACATATCATACCTCTTACGAAAATATCTTCACCATATTTTTTTATTTCAACACTGTTTAGCTCCATAGCCCCGGCTATGTTCGGTACACCGCTACCCTTAACAGAAGAATAACTGCCCCCTATTATCTTAGGGGAAATAAAGAACATTACTTCATCCACTAATTTTTCGTCGATCAAACTGCCGACCAGCTCGCCGCCACCCTCAACCAACACATTAACCATTTCTTTTTGCGCAAGTTTGGTTAAGAGCGCCTTCAAGGACACTTTTTTTGTTTTGCTTCTGGTTTTTATTATCTCAACACCATTTATATTTTGGAATTTTTTTATTTTGTTGGGGGGAGCAAGCTCCGTTGTTGCAATTATTACAGGAGCCTTCCCCGCGGTCTTGATAATGTTGGATTCTAGCGACATCCTGAGCCGGCTGTCTATTACGATACGTGAAACGTTATATCCACGTCTCTTTTCATCCAAAAGAAAAGGGTCATCATTAACTGCAGTATTGGCACCGACAATAATTGCATCGAAATCAGGACGCATTTTTCTGACATATTTGCGGGAAAGCTCAGATGATATCCATTTCGAAGAACCGTCACGAGCAGCAATCTTGCCGTCAATAGATTGTGCCAGTTTGACTGTTACATACGGCAGATTACTCGTCATGAACTTGATATATTTTTTGTTAAGTTCTTTCGCGTTTTCTTCAAAAATGCCGACATTAACCACTATGCCCGCTTTCTTAAGCTTGCGGATACCCTTTCCACCTGTGATCGGATTAGGATCTTTCATGGCAGCATAAACTTTTTTTATGCCACTTTCGATTATACCCTGGGTGCACGGAGGCGTTTTACCATAATGGTTGCAGGGTTCAAGCGTAACGAACATCGCCGCCCCGCGGCACGCAGCGCCAGCATCCTTGATAGCGTTAATCTCGGCATGGTTCTCGCCAGCCCTGTGGTGATATCCCTTCCCTACTATCCGTCTGCCTTTTACAATAACTGCACCTACCATAGGATTGGGATAGGTCTTATCCTTGGCTTTCGCTGCCAGCATGAGAGCCAGCTTCATATATTTTTTTTCAAGAGATCTTTTCATCGCGTATAATACGAGCTTCTTCCCGAAGCTTTTCAACCGTGTCGTACCCCACTCGCACCTTGCCCATCCGCATATCTTTTCCCAATATACCGTGACAATCGGATCCACCGGTAATAAGCAAACCGTATTTCGAGGCCATCTCAGTGTATCTATCGGATGTAGCCGGCCAGTGTTTTGTATGATATGCTTCCAGTCCCCTTAATCCCGCCTCCACATAAATAGGTATATCCTTATCGCTACCCATCGTCCCGGGATGCGCAAGAACGGGCACACCACCGGCTTTTCTTATCATATTTATAGCTTTTACATAATCAAGATACTCATGCCCGACATGGCAGGGTTTTCCATTACCTATATACCCATCAAAAGCGGTCCTCAAATTTTTTACCAGATTTTTATGGACCATTACGCGCGCAAGCTGCAAACGTCCTATAGTGCCAAGGGGAGAAGATTCTATCACTTCTTCATCGCTGATATCCATACCCTTCTCCTGAAGTAAACGGACCATTTTATGCATCCTTTCGATCCGTTTTTCACGCATCGCATTCAGAGCCTTTGTAAGATCCCCCTCCTTCCAGTCAATTAAATATCCCAGTATGTGTGCCTCGTTCTCTCCCATGGATGCGGATATTTCAATACCCGGCACGATCTCAAGTTCTGTGCCTTCAGCGGCCTGTATGGCAGGAAAAACACCGTCCACAGAATCATGATCAGTTATACTTATGGCCCTGAGGCCCATCTCAAGAGCCTTCTCAACTATTTCTTTCGGAGAAAGCAGCCCGTCCGAAAAATACGTATGGACGTGCAGGTCCACTTCCCCGCTGTTACCATTCATTTTCATAAAAGATCCTTTTAAATGGTTACATCCGATCCGTGACGTTCTTCGGTCTTGTTGATCTTATCAAGGATACCGTTAACGAACTTGCCCGAATCTTTGTCCCCATATTTTTTCGCGATATCAATCGCTTCGTTGATAGCGACCTTCGGGGGAATATCCTCCGCGTAAAGCAGTTCAAAACATGCCATCCTGAGAACGTTCCTGTCAACTGTAGCCATGCGCTCCAGCTCCCAGTTAGCCGCATACTTCGTAATAGCTTCGTCCACTTCTTCCCTGTGAGAACTGACGCCAGCGACGATGCGTTCTGCGAACTCCCGCACCTCATCGTCTTCCTGGTCGTTATCATCCCAGAACCTTCGCGAACATTCCTCTAAGCTTTCCTTGCTGACATCGCTGGAGTAAAGGATCTTTAGCGCTATTTCACGCGCCAGAGTACGTTTTCTCATCCTTTGCCCTTCCTTTTTGTTTATAGCACTGAATACAAACTGCACATCTCAATAGCGGTTCTTGCAGCATCTCTTCCTTTGTTGCCGCTTTTGGTGCCGGCTCTATCAAGCGCCTGTTCAAGATTGTCGGTAGTTATTATACCGAATATACAAGGAACTTTGCTATCCATAGCCACTTTAGCAACTCCTTTAGCTGCTTCGCTGGCGACGAAATCAAAATGCGGCGTTTCGCCTCTTATGATCGCCCCCAGACAAATGATAGCGTCATACTTGCCCGAATCCGCCATCTTGTGTGCAAGTACCGGCGTCTCGAATGAGCCAGGCACCCAGACTACAGAAACATCATCGTCTTTTATCCCGTGCTTGATAAGGGTATCAATAGCACCTTCCAGCAGTTTGGACGAGACGAACTCGTTGAAACGGGATACCACTATCCCAATCTTCTTATCCGTAGCTATCATGTTACCTGTGATCACTTTTGCTCCTGCCATATTCTCCTCCTTATTTTCTATACATATTTTAATTTGTGTCCCATTCGTTTCTTTTTCGTTGCCAGATATTTCTTGTTTTTCTCTCCCGGTTTTGTTTCCAGAGGGGCTCTACCCACAACCTGAAGCCCATACCCCTTAAGCCCTATTATCTTCCTGGGATTATTTGTCATGAGCCTTATTTTCTTTAGACCAAGATCCGCCAGTATCTGAGCTCCTATACCATAATCTCTGAGATCCGCCTTGAACCCGAGTTTCTCGTTGGCTTCAACAGTGTCATATCCTTCATCCTGAAGCTGATACGCTTTCAGTTTGTTCAGAATACCTATACCGCGCCCTTCCTGAGCCAGATACAACAACACCCCTTTACCTTCTTCGGATATCCTTTTAAGCGCCTTATCCAACTGGTCCCCGCAGTCACAGCGCAGGGAATGAAACACATCACCCGTAAGACACTGCGAATGCACCCTGACCAACGTTTCGCCTTTAGTTATATCTCCCCTGACCAAAGCGAGATGCTGAAAATCATCTATCATAGACCTGAACGCGTACAGTTTGAACTCCCCAAAGGGTGTCGGCAGATACGTCTCCGCCACTTTCTCGATAAGGCGATCTTTTTCCATACGATACTTTATAAGGTCCTCTATGGAACATATCTTGAGTGAATGTTTTTTCGCGAATTTTAACAGATCCGGCATCCTTGCCATAGTACCGTCTTCGTTCATAATCTCGCATATGACCCCTACCGGCCTGCAGCCTGCCAGTTTCATCAGATCCACACTAGCTTCGGTATGACCTGCGCGCACAAGTACACCGCCTTTCTTGGACCGCAACGGAAAAACGTGGCCAGGTCTTGCGAATTGTTTCTCTTTAGACTCCGGATTGGCTAGCAGCTTTATGGTCTTTGCCCTATCGTGAGCAGAAATACCCGTAGTTACACCGTCTTTAGCATCGACCGATACGGCCCACGCTGTCTTATAGGGATCCTGCGGGGCATCAGACATAAGATGAAGCCCCAACCCTTCAGCTATATCGTCCTCCATAGGAACACAGATAAGCCCCCTACCGTACTTAGCCATAAAATTGACCTTCTCGGCGGTAATACGTTCGGCCGATACGATAAGGTCCCCCTCATTCTCTCTTGACTCGTCATCAACCACTATGACCATACGGCCAGCTTTTATATCTTTGATCACTGATCCCACTTTATTCAGTTTCATTTTCCGTCCTCTTGTGTAAAAAAAATAGACCCTGAAGCACATAACTTCAGGGTCTATAAAAATACTTTGTGAAAGCACTTCTCCCATCCCGGCTTTACGGTCGGCACCCGAATCTCACGGGTTCAGATCTCGTTTGGAGATCTCGCGGACTTTCCCCCCTTAAGAGGATCACCGCCGGCTAAGGAATTGCACCTTACCCTGAAGCATTAACGATTTTAACACAACTGCTATATAAGTCAAGCATTTATAAAAAAAGAGCAGGCCCAAAGACCTGCTCTTTTTTTACATCTTTACAGATGATATTACATCATCCCGGGCATACCGCCGCCCATTCCCCCTGGCATCGAGGGCATTCCACCTGCCGGATTATCTTCCGGTTTATCGGTGATGAGCGCTTCAGTGGTTAGCATCAGCGAAGCGATACTGGCAGCGTTCTGAAGAGCGAAACGGGTGACCTTAGTGGGGTCAATTATCCCGGCTTCTACCATATCGGTAAAACAATCGCCTTCAGCGTCATACCCGACCTTTTCCTTTTTCTCATCAAGAAGTCTCTGCACGATAACAGAACCTTCCTGACCGGCATTACTCGCTATCATGCGAACAGGTGCTTCCAGCGCACGCTGGATGATGTTAATGCCTATGACCTCGTCGCCTTCAGCTTTTACACTGCCCAGCTTTTTGCTGGCTCTTAAAAGGGCAACTCCGCCACCAGGAACGATACCTTCTTCTGACGCTGCTCTAGTAGCGTGAAGAGCATCTTCGATCCTGGCCTTTTTCTCTTTCATCTCTATCTCGGTCGCCGCGCCTACGTTTATTAGCGCAACGCCGCCAGCGAGTTTTGCGAGACGTTCCTGGAGCTTTTCCTTATCGTAATCGGAATCGCTCTTTTCTATCTCTTTCCTTATCTGAGCTATTCTGGCCTGCACGGCATCCTTGCTACCCGGGCCTTCCAGTATAGTCGTGTTCTCTTTATCGATGGTCACTTTCTTTGCGCTACCAAGATCTTCCAGAGTAACATTCTCCAGCTTGATACCAAGATCCTCGGAAATAACCTTACCTCCCGCAAGAACAGCTATATCTCCAAGCATCGACTTTCTTCTGTCACCGTATCCCGGAGCCTTTACAGCACAGCAGCTGAAAGTACCACGGAGCTTATTGACGACCAGCGTTGCCAGAGCTTCACCCTCGGTCTCTTCAGAGACTATAAGGAGCGACTTGCCTGACTGGGCGACTTTCTCAAGTAGCGGCAGAAGGTTCTTCATGTTGGATACCTTCTTTTCATAAAGAAGGATATAAGGATTGTCCAGGACGCATTCCATTCTTTCGGCGTCCGTTACAAAGTACGGAGATAGGTACCCTTGGTCGAACTGCATGCCCTCAACGAGCTTAAGGCTTGTCTCCAGAGTCTTACCTTCTTCAACCGTTATCACGCCATCTTTACCAACTTTGTCCATGGCTTCGGCTATGTTCTCACCTATAACCTTGTCATTGTTAGCGGCTATTGTGGCGACCTGAGCTATCTCCTTGGTCTCCTTAATAGGAGTAGAGATCTTTTTCAGCTCTTCTACTACCGCACTAACAGCTTTTTCGATGCCTCTTTTGATCTGCATCGGGTTGGCGCCCGAAGTAACGTTCTTCAGGCCTTCCTTGAATATAGCCTCGGCAAGAACCGTGGCTGTTGTCGTACCGTCACCGGCGACATCGCTGGTCTTGGAAGCTACTTCCTTGACCATCTCTGCACCGAGATTCTCGTAAGGATCTTCAAGTTCGATCTCTTTCGCCACGGTCACACCATCTTTGGTGATCGTAGGGCCGCCAAACTTCTTTTCGATAACGACGTTTCTACCTTTAGGTCCAAGCGTGACCTTTACTGCCCTTGCGAGTTTTTCGACACCGCTTAATATCGAACGGCGCCCTTCGTCGCTGAATTGTAACTGTTTTGCCATTTTCTTTTCCTCCTTGATTTCAGATAATACTTTTATCTAAAGATTTGATTATTTGACTATGCCAAGGATATCCTCTTCCTTGAGCATGAGCAGGTTCTTATCATCTATCTTAAGTTCCGTGCCGGAATATTTACCGTACAGAATAACGTCGCCTTCTTTCACCTTCAAAGCGACCTCTTTACCATCGGTAGTGATCCTTCCCGTACCCACGGAAACGACCTTACCCTGCTGCGGCTTTTCTTTAGCCGTATCGGGCAGAACTATACCGCTCTTTGTTGTTTCTTCAGCTTCCAGTACCTCGACAAGAACTCTGTCGTAAAGTGGTGTTACCTTCATAATCTTCTCCTTCATCTTTCTGGGTTTACCTACAAATACCTGATTTTTACCTTTTTAGCACTCTTTAGACAGGAGTGCTAATGGATTAACCATTCTATCGCAAATTAGCGTCTTGTCAAGAAAATTTTTCTAAATTTGCGGAAAATAGCTAAAACCCGTGTTTATGGGGGGTTCAGCGCGTGAGGATGGATAGGCCCGAAATAATAAGGTCTGGGGAGACCTTATTTATATGGCGTGAGTACCTTGAAACCAGCTCGGCATCGCCTCCGGTAGCTACGATCTTGAGGCCTCTGCCGTATTTTTCCCTGAAACGACCAATAAGGCCGTCACACATCGATGCATACCCATACAGGATACCGTTATTCATGCTGCTTACCGTATCCCGGCCTATAAGACTCTTTGTAGGTTTCAAGTCAATCTTTGGCAGCAACGCCGCTTCCTTGGATAATGATCCCATGGCCAGGCGTAATCCGGGAAAGATCAAGCCGCCTTCGTAATCACCTTTTGCATTAACATAGTCCATGGTAACAGCTGTCCCGAAATCGATTGCAAGAACCGGTTTGCCGACCAAGTGAGCCGCCGCGTAAGCCGTGACAAGCCTGTCCTGCCCGACTTCTTTTGGTTTCTTGTATCTTATTTTCATCGGTACTTTTATATCCTTACCGACTACCCTTACAATCACCTTGGGAAAAACTGACTCAAGGCTTTTCTTTACTACCCGTAAAAACTTGGGCACAACGCTTACTATCACTATATCATCGATCTTCTTCCGGGAACTGCCCAGAAGACGTTTTAAAGAAGCCGGCTGCAGCTCTTTCTTGCCGGTATGTATAAAATACCGTTTACGGATACTCTTCTCCTCCGTTACGGCAATATAACAATTAGTGTTTCCTATATCTATTAACAGCTTCATGATTATCTGGAGATCACTACATCTCCGCTAAAAATCCTTTTCTTCTGGCCGCTATCGGTCTTGATGATAAGGGCACCCTTCTCGTCAATGTCTATAGCCATCCCTTTTGTCGACCGATGATGTTCCATCACATTCACTTTCTTGCCTAGAGTCGCCGAACAATCCATGCATTCTTTACGCAAAGCAGCAAACCCTTCTTTATTGAACTTTAAATAGTCACTTTCGAATTCCGTCAGCACGCTTCGTGTTAGTTCTAGGCGGTCCATGCTGCGCCCGCACTCTATTTTTACACTTGTACCTTCCGGCGGCAACTTGCTTGCCGGCGTATTGACGTTTATGCCTATACCGAGCACCAGAAACTCTACCTGATCCGGTTGCGCCTTTATTTCAGTTAATATACCACATAATTTCTTGTCGTTCACGAGCACATCGTTCGGCCACTTCATCTTAGCGTCAAGACCACAGGATTTTTTTAGCGCCGAGATTATCCCCGCGGCCGCTATCAAAGTGATCGTAGGTATCTCATCTGTCTCTACATCAGGGCGAACGATAAGTGACATGTAAATACCGGTTCCCTTTGGTGAGACCCATTTGCGGCCTATCCTGCCTTTACCATGAGTCTGGCTCTCCGCAATAACTACGGTACCTTCGGGTTCGCCCGCTTCGGCCAGTTCGTATGCCCTGTTATTCGTGGAACTGATACTATCGTAATAATAAACGGCCTTTTTGCCGAATTTCCTAGCCTTAAGCCCGCAGGAAATATCGTAACCATACATCTTGTCCGGCGCAGACACCAGTTTATACCCCAAGTGAGGCACAGCTTCTATAAGATAACCTTCATCTCTCAACTTCTTTATATATTTCCAGACGCTGGCTCGCGAAAACCCGAGCGTATCGGAAATATCTTCACCGGAAATGAACTTCTCCCGGTTCTTTCGGAAAAACCCTATAATTTCTTTTTTTACTTCATATTCTTTCATGCTTTGGCACCTTCTTCTTCAATCTGTTCCATTTTCTTTCTTGCCGCCTGGGAACGAGAAAGCTCAAACCTATCCAGGAACTCTTCCTGGAATTTTTGCATATAAAGAAATATCCCGGGAGTCACAAAAAGTGTTATAACCTGAGCAAAAGCCAACCCTCCAACAATTATAAGTCCTAGCGGCCGCCGTGAAGAACCATCCGCTCCAAAACCAAGAGCTATGGGCATAGCTCCCATTATGGTCGAAGCCCCTGTCATAAGTATAGGCCTGAACCTTTCCTTGCAGGCTCCAAAGATCGCATCAAAGTTACTGGCACCCTCTTCCAGTTTCTGCTGAGCAAAATCGACCATTAGGATTCCGTTCTTTGAAACTATACCCAATAGCATGAACATCCCTATATATGCGTAAAGTGAAAGTTCTGACCTAAAGAACAGCAAAGTCGCAAGACCGCCACAAGCCGCTACGGGTAGTGTCGTCAAGACCGTGAATGGATGTATATAGCTCTCGTATAATATACCTAAAATGACGTACATCAAAAATACTGAGATCAATAGAAGCACCGCCATGCTGGCTACGGCCTGCTCGAATTCCTGCGCCTCACCTTGAAAAACACCGGTTACACCCTCAGGAATAAGTGTGCTGGTAACTTGCCCTAGTTCTTTTGTAGCGTTCCCAAGAGGCACACCCGGTTTCAAACTGAAGGAGATAGTAGCCGAATTGAGCTGGTCTGAATGCGGCACGTTCTGCGGTCCTACAGTTTCTTCCCATTCCGCTACGGCCCCAAGAGGCACAAGATCATCAGTAACATTTGATCGAATGTATATAGTGGAAAGGTCCTTAGGGTCTTTCTGGTACTCTTTATCAAGTTCAAGTATAACGTAATACTGGTCGACGTCTGTCTTGTATGTTGTTATCTTTCCCCCGGCGTATGCTAAAAGCAATGCTCGTTCTATATCCGCTGCGGTTAACCCAAAAGTAGAAGCCCTGTCTCTAAGTATCTTGACGCTAAGCTGAGGCATGTTCAGTTTGACGCTGTTCTGTATCCCTATAAACCCGGGCAAACTCTCCATCGCCTGTTCGAGATTAAGCGCAGTTTCATAAACCTTATCCTGATCCTGTCCCCTAAGAATATACGAATATTTACTTCCGGTAGCAGTGCTTTCACCACCAGTGCTTAATTGAAGCGCGGGTATTGGCTGCAGAAACACAAATCCAGTCGGGATAAAAGCCATCCGGTAACTCAACCCTTGCACGATCTGCTGTATAACAGGCCGGTGTGAATCTCTCAGTATGGCTATTACAATACCCGAACTTTGGTCGGCACCGGTATTCTCCCCCGTTATAGTAAGTATTTTCTGGACATAAGGATTAGCCCGGAGCATTTTGTTGACCTGGTCCTGAAACTGTCTCATCTGTCTCGTGGAAGTTCCCTGCTTCATAAGCAGCCCCCCGCGAATAGCCCCGGAATCTCCTTCCGGCATGAAAGCTTTGGGAAGTATTGTAAACAGCCACATCGTACCCGCCAGACACAAAGCCCATATGATAATGGACCAGTATTTGCGTGTTAAAACGAATTTAAGAGCAACAAGATACTTGCTCTTTATAGCGCTTTCGAACCTGTCAGCGAACACCTGCATCCGGGTCTTAGCCCCACCAAGGTTTTTCAGCATGCGAGAACACATCATTGGAGTCAAAGTAAGTGCCATGATAGTAGAACAGATAATGGCTATCACAACCGTAAGAGCAAACTCCATAAAATTCTTTCCCACTACCCCGCCCATGAAAACAAGCGGCATGAACACGATTATAAGCGCCACGCTAGTGGATATAACCGCGCCCGTGATCTCTTGCATACTCGTAATAGCCGCGTCAAGAGGACGTTGGCCCTTTTCGATATGGCGTGTGGTATTTTCAAGAACAACTATCGCGTCGTCCACCAGAAACCCTACAGATAATGTCAATGCCATAAGCGACAGGTTATCAAGACTGAACCCAACGACCAGCATAACTGCGAACGTTGCGAATATCGCCAAAGGAAGCACTGTGCTTGGTATTATGGTATCGTTTAATCTGCCAAGAAAAAGAAATATGACCATAACAACAAGGATAAGGGCGATGACTATCGTAGTCTTCACATCGTCTATGGATGCTATGATCTGGACCGCTTTGTCGTAACATATATCCAGCTTTACCGATCCGGGTATCTCGCCCTTGATCTCAGCCAATGTATCTCTTACGCTCTGGGATAAAGCCACAGTATTCGCACCAGCAGAACGGGAAACAGCAACACAGACTGCTCCTGATTCTATAGGGTCATCCTTATTCGCCGAATACATAACACGGGTCTTATCGTTCTGCTGAGAATCAACGCTTTTGCCGACATCTTTTATCCTTACGGGAGCATTATCCACATATTTAATTATAAGCTCGTCGTATTCTTTTGCTTTAAAAAGCTGGCCATCCGGCTGAATAGAAAACGTACGGTCATAACCGTCAAGGCTTCCACCTGGAATCAGGACCGTACCGGTCCTTAGCACATCAGCAACCTCATTAAGGCCTATTCCATAAGAAGAAAGTTTTTGTGGATTGACTTGCACCCGAACGGCCGTTTTTGCACCGTATATCTGTACCTGTGAAACACCGCTCAACATACTCATCCGTTTACCGATGGTCCTGTTACCGAAATCGTACATCTCTCCGGGTGTAAGGGTATCTGATGTAACCATAATATAAATGATCGGCGCTTCGGAGGGATTGGTCTTCTGGTAGGTTGGTGGCACTGGCAGGTCCGACGGAAGGTTCGCCTGAGCTCTCGTGATAGCTGACTGAACGTCGGGTGCCGCAAGATCCACGTTGCGATCCAGGTTAAAAGTAAGCGTGATTACCGTTTGTCCATCAGTATTGTCCGAAATTATGGACTGCAGCCCCTGTATCTGCATACACTCGTTCTCAAGCGGAGCGGCTACAGAAGCTGCCATTGTATCCGGGCTTGCCCCGGGATAACCCACGGTAATGGTCATGACCGGAAAATCCACCACGGGAAGATCACTTACGGGAAGCTTGAAATATGCCGCTATCCCGAATATGAGCATCGCAACCATACAAAGAGTGGTCATTATCGGTTTGCGTATGAATTTTTCCGAAAAAGTCGCCATTTATTTCTTTTTCTCTTTCTTTTTCATTTCCTCAGTGACATCGATTACCGGCATACCGGGACTCAACCCTAACTGTCCGACGGTCACAACCGTTTCTCCAGCTTTTACCCCTTCTTCGATGACTATCTCGTCATCATCCCTATCACCAATGGTAACCATTCTCAGATCAGCTTTTCTATTCTTCACCACAAAAATATAATAGCCCTTTTTCCCTATCTGAGCCGCTTCGTACGGCACGACCACAGCATTCTTTTTCATGCCTAGGATAAGCCGTACTTTCACGAACTGTCCCGGCCAAAGAGTCCTGTCCTCATTAATAACTATCGCCCTGAGAGCAAACGTACCCGTAGAATCATCAACTGTATTATCTATAAGTTTAAGCTGACCATATTTAGGATCATCTTCCTTCCCGGGAACGGATATCCTTACCTTAAGCGTATCCTCTTGCATAGCTTTACGTACTCTTGAGAGATCACGTTCCGGAAGAGTGAAATCTAAAAACAGCCTGTCGATGGTCTTGACGTTAACAAGTACTGGCCCCGTATTGGCAGATACTATATTGCCTTCATCCACCATCCGTTTGCCCGTAACACCATCTATAGGCGACCGTATATAACAATATTCAAGGTTCACTCTGGCAAATTCCAGGGCGGCACTATCCAGCTGAACATTAGCCTCTGCCGCGACAACATCTGTCTGGTATTGCTCGTAATCCTGCTGGGAAATAAGCTGTTTTTCGTAAAGAGAATGGTTCCTTTTAAGAGTGTCTTTTCTCAACTTAAGTTGAGCCACAGACTCCTCAAGATGACCCGCCTGTTCGTCAAATTGCGCTTTGTATTCCTGCGGATCGATCGTAAAAAGAAGGTGTCCGGCGGGAACTTCCTGCCCCTGCGTGAAATTAACTTCGAGTATCTTGCCGGTCACCTGTGCCTTAATATCCACGTTTTCTGGTGAAGATAAAGTTCCGAAAGAATCCACCTGTATCGGGACGTCTTTCTTAGATGCCACTCCTGTCTGTACCGGCCTTGGTTGTATGGGTTCCTTTATGTTCGCTATCTGGCAGCTGCGTATATGGAATGTTATCAGCATCGCTAAAAGAAGAACGCCTATAAGCTTAAGAACCTTTTTGTTCTCTTCCACATACTCAAGGATCCTTTTCTTATCAAGTTCCATATTTAATCCTTTCCTCGCTTTTTAAAGATTCTTTTCTGGTTCGATACCGGTCGTAGCTGCTTGCCCTCTTGCCCCTATTGTCCCGGTCGCATGTATAAGTTCCGCCAGCGACACAAACATATCGCGTTCGGATTCGATAAGATTGCTCCGCGCACCCGAAAGACTGCGCTGCGCTTCAATAAGATCCAGTATATTCTTAAGCCCTGCTTTGTACCCTACCAGCGCAAGATCGTAGGATTCTACCGAACTGTCATATGATGCTTCGCTGAACTTGCGTTTCTTTACGGACGTCTTATAATTATAATATTTAGTCCATACATCAGCGCTTGCTTCGAGTTCTGTCTGCATCAGTTTTTCGCGCTCGGCATCCGCTTCCGCTTGTGCTTCACGCCTGATAGCCAGATTGTTAAACCCATCAAAAATATCCCATTCGACACTGAGGTATCCCGTATATGCATTGTCAACTGTCGAGGCCTTATTGGCCCCGAAATAGTCGTTCCGGGTGCTCCCCATGGATCCACCGGCGTTCAGCGTAGGCCACAGATCGGAATTCGCGGATTTTACCGCCGCTTCTTTTGCCCTTAAGTTTGCCCTGCCCGCGGCAATATCGGGTCTTTGCTGCAATGCAGCATCAATAAGATCACTTACATTCTCTTGACTAATATTCTCAGGTAGTTTTGGGGGATTCACTATCTCAAAATCAGTATCGGCCGAAAACCCCAGCACTTTCGCTAGATTAGCTTTAGCGCTCTGACGTAAAGCTTTTGCTTCTTCCAGTCCATAAAGCGCATTTTCATAATCCGATTTTGTCTGTAAAACATCAAGTTTTACACCCAACCCCGCAGTCAATCTTACCTGAGCGGCTTCATAAGAACTCCGCGTATTTTCAACATCTGCTTCAGCTGCTTCTACATTAGATTTCGAGCTGTAATATGTGTAATAACCGGTAGCAGTATCAAGGAAAAGATCCTGGATAGCCTGATTGAAAAGGAAATTGGCTTCAAGGGTACGCTGGGTAGCTTGTTCAATATCGGCGCTCCTTCCTCCGAAATCCAGGATAAGGTAAGTCGCTTTTAAGAATCCGCCAAAATCCCTGACGTTCTTCTTGTCCTCTTCTCTATTAGTAACGACCTTATCCTTAGTAAAATCTACTTTACCCGCGATCTGCGGATACGAAGTGCTTTGCGCCTGTTTTATCTTCGCCTCGGCTGCACGCGCTCTTTGCCAAGCTCCACGCGTATTGGGGTTATTCCGGAGAGCTATACCGACAAGCTCATATAATGTCAAAGGCTGCGTAATATCGCTACCTTTCTCCCGGATAGACTCCCAAATAACATCTTTGGACTTCGCACTCTTTTCCCATTCCGGAGTAACCCACATTTCATCAGGTTTGGGGGGAGCCTTGAGAGTACGGCACCCTGCGACGAGAAACATAACTGCGCTTAAAAATATAAGGGAAAAATATTTTGCGGATTTCACTCTTAGCACCTAAACATTATTAATATCAAACAAATAATTGTAGATGCTATTATAAGATATTTTTAGTTATATTGGAAGTTTTTTGCTTTGAGTCTACGTAGAAAGAGAAGCTATTTCTTCTTTTTCCAGAGTTCCTGAGACTTTTGTTTTACCCGTTTCTCTATCTCAATAGCCAGGTTCTTACCCATGATCCGTTTACTCATAGCCTCACGTGCAGCATCTTCTACTACTTTTTTGGCGTCATTCACACTCTCGCCCATAGAGACCAGGTAACTCATGGAAAAAACCGAATCTGACAGGACCCTGCCGTCCAGACCCATTTTTTTGAGGTCAATAATGGCACCTTCTATATCTTTAGCACTTGCCCCGACATACAACATATTCTTAGCGGAAACCTCTATGTTGCGTATCTCTATCTCTGTCAGTCCCTCGTCCAGGAATTTTTCCTCCATCTCCGGAAAAGATGCGTCTGTATCAGCTCCCTCTTGGGCGCAAACCGGACTAGACAACAAACAAACTGAAACCGCAACAACAGCGAACAATCTTTTCATTCCTGGTCCTTTCGTATGAATAGGATTATTTCACGAACATCAGCATTACACCGGTCGCAAAAACAACCACGCCCCAAACCCTGAAGAAAACAAGCGGTCTTTCCCCCCACCATTCGAATACTTTCTCGGAAGTTTTAGACGTCAAAAGCATTATCCCTCTTATGGCGATGACCATACCGATCACCCCGACTATCTTTGCCAGTATCCCCGGCGTTTTAAATACGCTCCCTATAAGAAGAAATCCGAAGACAAGAATAAATCCAAACACAATCCTTCTCATCTTTCTGTTTATTTTTTTTTGAAGACGTCTTTTAAGCATATCGGGTTTTAGTGCCCACAATATGCCGAGCAATATCCATATTATACCAAGCACTTTAGCGAACATCGTCGTCTCCTTCATTAACTTCTTTATTCGCTTCTTCCGAGGATCCTCTACCGAATAAAAAAGCGAAAACTTTTTTCAAAAAACTGAACATAACCCTGAGGAACCATATGGAAAATATGATAAAAGATATGACAAGAATAGTTGCTATAACAGGGTGTTTCATCATAAGCCAAAGCGCAACAAGAACCAACCCGTCTTCAGTCACACTTGCCGTTATGTTAGTGAACGGTTCCGGTGAAGTGTTTATCGCTACTCGTGTGGTAGCTTTCGTAAGATGAGAATCCAGAGCTACTGTGCCACCTATCATAGCAACAGCCATCTGCATCGCAGCAGCATTGTCGGAAGTCGCCATAAAAGCTATAGCAGCTCCCCCTACAGGCCTTATGAACGTATGCACCGAATCCCAGGCGGAATCCACTAGAGGTATCTTGTCGGCAAAGAATTCTACAATAAACAGAAGTACCGCGACTATAATAATAAGAGGGTGAGTGAGAATATCAAGACTGCCCGGAAGGTCAATAAGCCCTAGCCTGCCCGCTATTCCGAGCCCGGCTACCGTAAGGTAAAGGTTTACTCCCGATGCCCAGGATCCGCCCAGCACTAAACCCAGACCGCTTAGAAAGTTCATGTGCTAGTTCTTCTCCTGGTCCATCTCTTCTTCCATCTTGTCCAGTTCCGTCTTTATCGCAGTCATGGCCTTGATGGTCTGATCGAGCTTATTGCTAATATCGCGTGTCATCTGGGCATCATCTTCATCTGATGTACCCGGTGTTTTAGCGTCATCTTCAGGAGCGGTTACTTCTTTGACTTTCCTCCAGGCCCTTAACATTCTTCTGACGGCAGCAACGGTTTTCGCGGCCCAGTTTGCTTCAGCATCTTCATCAGGAGTCTTTACTTTAGCAGCTTTCTCTTCGCTCTTTTTGTAATCTTCAAGTTCTTCTTTTATGACTTCCAGAACCTTTATTGTCGTATCGAGTTTTTTATCAACGTCTTTTGTCCAATCAACGTCTCCTGCCATAGTCGTATAGCTGCTTGTATTACCCGGCACTTGCGCAGAGACCGGGCTTATCATAGCCAGGGTCATGCAAAAGATGATTATTACGTGTACTATCTTCATCATTCTACCGTCCTTCTCCGGAGTGCTAAACTAGTGTTGCTTAAGCTGATTAATCTGCTGCGCAGGCTGCTGGTCTTCCACCCCGCTCAAATAATACTTCAGCGCTTCCAGCCCTTTTTCCAGGTCCTTAATTATCTCCCCGAAAGACCCCCAGCCTGGCGAAACTCTTCTATGAACGAATGCACATCACTTATCGTTTTCTGCGCTTCGGCCCAATACGGACATCTTCTCATTAGACTGCACCTAGAACAGCTGTTTCATATAAAGCTTTTTACACTCTTTAGCCTGCTCTTTGGTTAGTATCGCTTTAAGATCAAGTATCCCTTTCGAAAGGATCTTATCCTTTTCTTTCTTAAGCTCATATTTCCTGTCCGTAAGCTTATTCAATATATCGGAACTCGGCTCGTCCTTCCACATTTCTTCGCTTAACTCTGCCTTGGTCATATCTATGCTGGTATCCTTGGATATAACCTCTTTTTTAACTTTGTACTTCAAGGCCTTAATATCATCTATCTGTTTGTCAGTAAGGTCCAGTTCTTCATGGTTTTTTAGAAGGAACATAACTTTCTTATAGAACTTGCCCTCAAGCCCTTTTTGATGCTCTCCACCCTTCATCATCTTACATCCGCCGGACATCTCAGCATGACTAACGGGCGCCATAAAAAACACCATAACAACCGCCGATAGAACTATTGCTAAAACTCGTTTCCTCATGATCTCCTCCTTCATTGAGTTACTATTAAATGATACAAGTAACAGTGACTAGATATAATATTATACGCTATTGAGGGTAGAGCGACAAGTTTTGAGCGGATTGTAATACCATCTCGGAAGGTCACACACATAAATAAAAAACCGCGTTTCCAAAACGCGGTTTTTTTGCCTACTGCTGGTAGCTATGTAGGTGTATTATTTAACTCTTCTCTTCTGACCCACTATAAGTATAACATTTACTTATTAATAAGATATTAACTTGATATTAAATTTATATTAATTCTATGTTAACATTTAAGTGCTTATAAATAAATAGCTTATGATTGTAGGTGGGTGTTACGTGCGGCTTTTTTGTAAAAGAAATAGTGGTCCCGGCTAGTCAGCATCCTCTTGCAGCCGGTAGCCGACTCCCCTTACCATCTCTATAAGATCTCCAGCTTTTCCTAGCTTTTGCCGCAAATGTCTTATGTGGACATCAATTGTGCGATCCAAAACAACTTTCTCTGTCCCCCAAAGATGATGCAACAGTCTGTCCCGGCTGAAAACCTGACCCGGCCTTGAAGAAAGAAGCTGGAGTATCTTGAACTCAGTATGAGTAAGGGCTATTTTTTTATCTTCTATCTTAACCTGGTATCTTTTAAAGTCTATCTCCAGGAGACCACCTACCGTTATCTTCTTCTCTTCGCCCTGCTCTTCGGCCATATTAAGTATAGTTTTGACTTTAGCCAATAGAACATCCAAAGAATATGGTTTTATCAGATAATCCAAAGCACCCAGATCCAGCCCGAATATCTGGTCAGTATCTTTGTCCTGTCCCGAAAGGATGATGACAGGTATATTCGCGAATTGTTCAGTTTCCTTGAGGGTCTTACATATCTGGAAACCGTTCATGTCAGGAAGAACTACATCAAGTATGATAAGATCCGGCCTTTGCGTATGCAAATACTTGAAGAGCGCTTCGGCAGTAGGAAACCCCTTTACATCAAAGCCTTCTTTTTCAAGAAAGTCAGATACCGTGTTTATGATATCCGGATCGTCGTCTACCAGCGCTATTACTTTACCTTTGAATTCCTCGCCCATTCTTGATCCTCATTTATTGTCTTAATATCCTAACAAGGTTAAGGTATTTTGGCAAGAAGGTTTTACGCATGCTTATAAATACGGTTCGATCGCCTCGTAAACCCTTTTAGCTATTATCTTATACCCTTCAGCATTAGGATGGATCTGATCGGATTTCAGTGAGGGATCCTGCAATATACCTTTCATTAAATATGGTATGAATATAGCTCCCTTTCGACGAGCCAGACGCTTTAGCTCCTTGTGATAGATATTATAAGCTCCCATAATGGCTCCGCCGCTTATATCACAAACTGCTACCATCGCACCCTCCCCTTGAACACGTGATACCATCTGTTCCAGGTTATCCAGAGTCTCTTGCTGGGGAACTTTTTTGAAATAATCGTTCGCGCCAAACTCGATTATAACAAGGTAGGGGTCTCTTTCCAGTACGTCTTCCTCAATCCGGTCCAGTCCCTCTTCAGTCGTTTCACCCGAGATACCCTCATTTATTACGTCTCTTTTGACCATCTCCCTCAGGTATGCCGGGTAATCCCCTCCCTTTTTAGCTCCCTGTCCAAAAGTGATACTATCCCCAAAACAAATGATCTGCGTGCCTTGTGAATCAGCATTCTTGATAGAAGGCCCGCATCCTGACAGAGAAAATGCTATCAGGACCAGTGCTATCAGAAAGAGTCTTTTCATGACTTTAATCGAGAACTTTCACGGTAAGAAACATCATTAGTTTACTATACTCTTCCGAACCTTCCTCTATTGCGGGCAAATCCGCACGAGACAAGGTACGCCCCTCAATGCGCTGCCGGGATGTAGTAACCCCGCCGATTGCTATGGTATCACCATTATGAACAACAACCTGTGTAAGAATAGATTGTTCGTATATACTGTGATCTTCCTGGAATCTGCTCATCTCCGGCCGTATCTTAACGGCAATGGAGCCGTCATCGTTCACCCTTGGCAAAACTACCAGGAAATTACCTGCAGACCTTGTAGTCGGCGGTGTATACACAGTCGCGTCACCGCTCCTTTGGATCGTTCCTCCAAAAAATTCCTCCTGGGCAACTTGAAGTGTAGCCGGCTGACCGCTAAGTGTTTTTATAGACATATCCGAACGGATACTTGAATCTTCGCTGGAAGTTAATAGATACCGTACCTCTTTGAATTTTTCCTCTGGTATGATTATCTGACCGGAACTTATCCCTATTTCCCCGAGGAACCTGCCGGAAACTTCAGCGATAATAACAGTTACCTCAAGCTGTTTTTTGGGAACGTCCAGTTTCTTGATAACACTTTCCATCTGCTTTATTTTGTGTGGGTAATCCACTACTATCAGCTTGTTAGTCGCGTCATGAAGGGTCACTTTACCTTCAGGGCTTTTAAGGTGTTCAAATACAGCGTACATAGACCTGGCGCTTCCGTGTTGTATATCAAACACCCGCACTTCCAGGTCTTCCTTTGCTGAAAAGGCAGATGCCGAAAGAAGAGAAAAGATTATTATGAAGACTAGTAATATTTTCATGAATGTAAAAGTTATTCAGGCGACGCTAAGCTCAGTAAATTTACTATATCATCCTCGGTAAGTTGTTTAACCGCACCGGTCAACCCAAACTCAACAGTATTAACAGCAATATCCCTGATCTGGGGTCTTTTTACTCCAAGCTCAGCAAGTGTGGTAGGAGCTCCCCACTCTTTCAGTTTCGCTTTCATTGCGGATACTCCATCTTCTACACTTTCCGCATCCCATATATTCTTTGCCCAGCGTTTAAAAAACGCCGGATTTGCGTCTTGGCAATAAGTTATCCATGCTGGAAATACCACCCCAAGCCCCGCACCATGAGCAACTTCGGGGTTTAACGCACTGATTCCATGTTCAATACCGTGTGAAGCCCAATCACCTCCACCCTGACCTGCTCCGCTTGTACCGTTAAGAGCCAGTGTAGCCGCCCACGCAAGGTTTGCCCTGCTTTCGTAATCGTCCGGTTTGGACTTAAGTTCATCTGTCATCTGCACAATCGTCCGGAACAGCGACTCGTCCAAAGCCAAGGTAGTTTCGGATCTGCCTCCTATAAAATAATATTCCATTATATGGCTCATGGCATCTAGCGCACCGTTAACCGTCTGATCCCAGGGCAGTGTTGTCTGTACCGAAGGATCCACTATGGACACTTTCGGATAAAGTGCCGGTCCGGCTATGTTCCATTTTTTATTCTCTTCTTCGTTGGTAAGCACAGCGTACTGGTCCATTTCAGTTCCTGTAGCTGATATAGTAAGCACCGAATATACAGGCATGGCTTTTTCAACAAGCTGGTCTCTTGCCTCGAACGCCTGCCAGACATCGTCAATGCACATGCCAGTAGCAACTGCTTTACCGGAATCGATCACGCTCCCGCCTCCAACAGCCAGTATCGCATCTACTTTCTCTTTTTTGGCAAGATCTATCATCTCCCGTACCTTAGAAAGAACAGGGTTTGGCTTAACTCCCCATGTTTCCACCCATTCAATGCCGATATCCTTAAGAGAGGCAACTGTCTGGTCATAAACACCGTTCTTCTTGATGCTACCGCCGCCGGCTATCAGTAAAACTTTTCTGGCTCCACCGGACTTGATCTCTTCGCCTATCCGTCCGATGGTATCCTTTCCGAATATAAGTTTGGTCGGGTTTAAAAAATCGAAATTATGCATAATGATTTTTCGCTTTTATTCTTCGGTTCCGTGCGGTCCAACATAAAACTTGCCAAAAAAATAATCTTCGGGTTTCTTCCCTTTTTCGATAAGTTTAAGCCGTTTCTTGTTCCTTTTTCGCTTTTGTTTAGTCTTTATTTGCTCTCTTGTTTTTAACCCCATGTATCCCTCCTTTGAGTTTCGTTCTTATACCATCTCCTACTCAACGATGATCCTGGAGCCCGGAGCTACAAGACGTAGCAACGCCGGATCAACATCCCCTTTGCCAATAACAACCACTTCGCTCGCGGGAACCGGTTTAGCCCCAGTACTTACAGGTGTAGCACCAAAAAATATACAAAGGCATTTTCCCTCCGGCCAGTACGCAATGTCACCAACATCCACATCAAGCGTAGCATCCTGAACCGGAGCCGTGATGCCCGTATCAAAATATATCTCGTCACCCCAGGTGCTAGCTGTTGATACTATGGGCAGGTACTCCTGTATTTTATTAGCGGTAGGATTGTCCCAAAAATCTATCTCCAGGTCTACTTTCACATCCTCGGATTCAATCCGGATCTTGTTCATTTAACCTCTCCCTGGTTTCTATTCGATCTCCATCACCGCGTCATTTACACCATTGATACTACAAGCAGCTTCAACTGTTATCTTATCCCCGCGCTTCACTCCTGGCAACCTGTAACTAACAAGCTGTTTTTCCTTATCATCCTGGAGAATAGCCCTGTGTTCTATCACTTTCTTGCCGTTAACCGCAACGGTAATCTCTGCTATATAGTGTTTCCCAGGATCCTCAACGGAATGGAATATTGTAGCAGTGAGCATCTTGGTCTCCGGATTGTACTCCAGATCTATCTTTGACGGCGCATGCGCAAAAGCCGTCTGGCTTAGCATTAACGAAAGAACCATTACTACTAAAATGACCTTCTTCATTTATTCCTCCTCTTTTAAAATTCAAACTCCTTTAAATGTTCAAGCATACCTTTCCTGTCCTCCTCCGTTAAGAACGGAACTGCATAGAAGAACCCATGTACCGCCACTTCCATACCGCATACACCGAAAACTCCCTCATCAATAGTCTTCTCTACCGCATTACGGAATCCCATTCCGTTATAGACCTCTTCGGATCCACCAGTAGTGTTAAGTATGATAACCTTTTTCCCAGAGAGAAGTCCCTTTATACCGCCTTCGTCTATTTTATAGGCAAAACCATATGAAAAAACGCGATCAATATATCCTTTAAGCATTGCGGGCATCTGGAACCACCATATCGGATGAATGAAGGTAATGATATCGGCCCATTTAATCTGCTCCTGCTCCTCTTTAACATCCTCTGAAACGCTGCCCTGCTGAATCTTAATAAAGTCTTCCGCTTTCAACACGGGATCAAACCCGGCACTATAGATATCGCGTACTCTTACATCATGCCCTTTATCCTTGGCCAAACCTTCATAACTCTCCAGAACAGCATGATTAAAACTTTTGGGATTAGGATGGCAGTAAATTATCAGATGGTTCATATCAAGCTCTCCTTATTTCAATACTCTTCCCTAGTAACATCTCTATATAAAGCAAATATCACTATGAGATAGGCCAAGACCCGTATCATAACTAGAAATATCTCAAAAATATCCGAAAGGCCTAAACTCGCCACAATATGCGAGATCCCGAAAAGGCCGAAAGCAACACCAATAAATAATGGAACGTTATCCGTCTTCTTCTTGAACCCCCAGCACCCTAAGACCAGTATTATGGCACATAGCGACGTATTGATAATATTTATTGCGTTCATACCATCTCCCTTCTATAACATTTTTATTGGTGATACCCTGGGCATATTATATCATAACAACCCGCCACGGAACGTAATCCAGCGGCACTTCCCCCAGATAAGTCCGGGTACTTACAAGGATGTTCTCCGGATCCTCCAATAGGTCTACTTTATATAAAAACCCCGGAAACGATTTTTCTTCGTCCCCGGGGTCAATCTCCTAAAAAACACTATATCCGCTAATTATTTACCTGTTTTACCTCTACCAGGTGTCTGTTCCCATATTCTGTGGGTTTCACTGTGCTGATCAGGAGTCTCGGGTATCTGCTTCCTAAAGAGATCTGCGGCATCACCCCAGAACTTTCTCACAACAGATTCTTTCTGCGTTTGAGCCGGAGCTGCTTTCTCAGCAGCAAAAGCGACCGTGCTGCTCATAACCAACATAAGTATTACTATAAGTGCTATTGCCTTCCTCATAATATCCTCCTTTCCTAGAGATTAGAAATACCTATATATTATACGCTATCAAACTTCCCGGGACAAGTCTTGGGGTATATGAATAAAACCCCGGGGCTTTAAAACTGCCTCCGGGGTTTTATTCGCACCTTGCCACTTGTACCTTAACTTTAAAACCCGCTATATTCTCCGCTTTTTTTTCCGTGGCGTTTTCTGTGTCCCTTTTTTTCCTTCATCTCGGTCATTTGCTTGAACTGTTCAGGCGTAAGAACCTCTTTCATCTGCAGAAAATGATCCACTCTCTGGGTTATCATATCCCCCTGCAGATATTTCATCTGGGCAACTGTAGCGTCAATATCCTTCTTGCTGTATTCCTTTTTTTCAAGCTCCTTACGCAACTCTTTCCGTTGCTCGTTCATCGCCTTGCGGAGCCCTTTCATCTTTTCCCAGTGCGCTTGACGCTGCTCTAAGAGTTTCTCTTTTTGATCTTCGGTGATATCCAGCTTTTCTATAGATGCCCGGAAATGTTCACCTTTTTTGTTCCTCTCAGCATCTTCCTGCCCGCAAACCGGACCTGTAGCATAGGATATTGGCGCCGTAAGCACCAAAACTGCCGCAACCAGTATCGCCATAATTCTCTTCATTGTCTTTTTCATCTTTCCCCTCCTTCTTTGTCTTCCATCATCTTCTTCTCGCCTTCACTTTCTTAGACAAAGAAAGTTCGTTAAAAGTTCCGTTTACAGAAAAATATTCTCATCCGGTATACCGATATCCTCATAAAGCCACTCACTATCATTATTTAGCGCATCAAAAAAAGATATTTGTTCCTCCAGATACGTTTCGGCAGCGTTACGATCATAATAGTATTTTGCAATAGGCGCACTGACTATCAGCAGTAATGCCACTGCAGAAACGATTGCCAGAGCTGGCCTTCTGAATGTAAGCGTCTCTCTTACCTTCCTAAGAGCTTCTACTAATGGATTCTCGGTCTCTTCTTCGATCCGCCCTTTTATGTTCAGCCAAACAGCTTCCGACGGCTGTTCTATCCCACTTTCCCGCAAAGGCTTTACCACGCCTCCTCTCAGCTCTTGTTCCAGTTCACGGCAGGAAGCACATTCTTTAAGATGATTTGTAACTTCCTCAAGCGTCTCGGGATCAAGCTCCCCGTCTATATAATCCGTCAATAACAATTCCTTTACTTTATCGCATTTCATGACCGCCCCCTTTCCCGTAACGGGAGATCAGCTTCTCACGCGCCCTTTTAATCCTGGTCCTTACGGTATTTATCTTTATCTTTAAAGTATCGGCTATTTCCTGATAACTCAAACCCTCAATATCTTTTAATACCAAACAGACCTTCTGATCTTCCAGCAAACCTTCCAGCATGGCATTAACCCTAACCCTGCTATCTTCTTTATCAAACGTCTCTTCTTTGACTGTTGCTAAAGTATCAAGTTCGTTACCGTCCTCGAACCTTACCCTCGGCCCTTCATCTTTTTTCCTTTTCCTGTAAAGATTAATTGCCCTGTTCATGGTCACCCTGTATATCCACGTCTTAAAAGAAGCAGCAAACCGGAATTTGCGCAAGTTCCTGTGGACGCTAAGAAAAACGTCTTGTGTAACTTCTTCAGCATCTGAGATATTGCCGGTTACCCTGAGAGCAATCGTATACACATAGCCGGAAGCTTTTCTATATATCTCTTCGAAAGCGTCCATATTGCCTTCAGCTGCCTTTTCTATAAGTTCTCTTGGTATATCCTGCATACTTATCCTCTATTATATTAGACAAAGGATATCATGAAAAAGTTCCCGTCCTTGTGTATTTTATACGGTTTTCTTGAAAAAGGAAAGAATATGGTATAATTATTATGTTCAAAAACTAAAAAATGAGGCAAATATGAAGAAAACTGTTCTTGTTATTTTGTTATGTCTATTTGCGGCAACTGCGTTTGCGAAGGTTGAAATCATAAAGACCGACGAAGGCGAACAGGCCGTCTTTGATGAAAACAAAAGGTTGACCGTATTCAAAGATTCCCCTATCGCCGAAGGTGATTATATATGCGTATATCTCGATTCGTCAGAATTAGACTCAAAGGGACACAACAAACTTGAGTGGTATTCACTGGATAAGATCGACAAACATTATCTCAAGATAGGCATCACTAAAGCCAATATAAGGCTCCCTTCATACATTCTAGAAGAAGAAGAGAAATCAGAGATATCTGTGCCTCTAGGCGGGTTTACCACTCCAACCGGAACTCTCGCGGCTCAGGGCGTGAAAATAAAAATCACAGTTACTGACCCACAACATATCTCCGCAGAGATAGTAAATTAGCCTGCTTCCCCTTAACTGTATTCGCCCTAGAAACTCATCAGGATCCAGATCCATATAAAATGATTATCTGGATTTTACAAAAATGATAAGAGAATATAAAACCCCGAAAGTTCCAAAGAACTCCCGGGGTTTATTTGTAACCTCAGGTTTGTACTATGCTATGAACAAACTTTTCGTAGCAAAATTCGGCTCGCTGGTGAGATTTATCCCAAGCTTGCGAAAGCCGGTCTCATCACCGGGAGTAGGCATATGGGTCAAATGCACATCATGGCCCCGCAAATCTTTTAATTTTTCTATTGCCAGCTGAGCTGTAGGGTTCGTAGCCGCACTTATACTAAGAGCTATAAGTGTCTCGTCCAGGTCCAGGCTTAAATTCTTATCCTTCAATAGCCCTTTCTTGAATTTCGCGATGGAATCCACTATCGCTGGCGGCAAGAGGTGTATCTTATCCGGTATATCAGCCGCTTTTTTTACTACATTCAGTAGAAGGCTTGAAGCAGCATGCATCGAAGGAGAATTCTTGCCGGTCACGATACTACCATCGGAAAGTTGCATTGCTGCTCCGCAGAATATACCTTCATGCCCTTTCTTCTTTTCCTGAGCTTCCAGCATCGCTTCCCTTGCCGGTTCCACAACAGGCCTGTCTTCGGGCTTCATCCCAATCTCTTGCATGATAAGACGGGACCTTTCAACGGTCTCCTTATCAGAAAAACCCATGGCATATTCACAAGCGCACCGGAAATACCTTCTTATTATCTCCTGCTTAGCGGCCATCTGGACTATCTCGTCATCGATTATGCCAAAACCCGCCCTGTTCACTCCCATGTCCGTAGGCGATTTATATACTGTATCCTCGCCCATTATCCTCTCCAGGATCCTCTTAAGCAGCGGAAAGGCATCTACGTCACGGTTATAGTTTATCGCCGCTTCTCCATAGGTTTCAAGGTGAAACGGATCTATCATATTGAAATCTCTAAGATCAGCCGTCGCCGCCTCATAAGCCACGTTTACCGGATGTTTAAGCGGAAGGTTCCATATGGGAAACGTCTCAAACTTGGCGTAGCCGGCATCAACCCCTCTTTTGTGTTCATGATACACCTGAGAAAGACTGGTCGCTAGCTTCCCACTGCCCGGGCCGGGTCCAGTAACCACAACTAGCGGTCTAGTAGTCTCTATATAGTCGTTCGCTCCATACCCTTCGTCACTGACTATAAGATCTACATCTGTGGGATACCCTTTAGTGAAGCGATGCGTGTATACCTTCACGCCACGACGTTCAAGTTTATTCTTGAAGATCTGCGCTGACGGCTGGTTTTCAAACCGCGTTATCACTACCCCCGCTACTTGCAACCCACGATCCCTTAATTCATCCAGCATCCTCAACGCATCGAAATCATAGGTAATACCGAAATCTGCCCTTACCTTTTTACGTTCTATATCCCCGGCGTATATACAGAGTATTATCTCCGCTTTGTCTGCCAGTTTCTGGAGAAGCTGCATTTTCACATCCGGTGCAAATCCGGGCAGCACCCTTGAAGCATGAAAATCGTATACGATCTTGCCCCCAAATTCCAGATACAGTTTATCCCCGTACTGCTCTACCCTTTTCAGGATAGCCTGGGTCTGCTCTTCCAAATATTTTTCGTTATCAAAACCTATTTTCTTCCCCATTTTTAATGCCATTGTCATTTACGCCTCCGCTTTTACGGTCTCTGTTTTATTTTTTCCTGACGGACAACCCGGGCATTCACCCGTCCAGCAATAGGTACACAGCTTCGCTCTGGGCAATCCTACTGCTTCGATCATATCCTCGAGCGTCTGATACCTTAGCGTAGTAACATCGATATCATCCCTGATCCAGTCGACCATTTTCTTGTATTTATCCGACTTCTCGTCAACATATTCCGAAACGTCTTCTATGTCATGTCCTTCTATATCCCGTATAGCCTTCCTAGCAGCAAGTTCATCTATGCTACGTGTCGAAAGGCAGAATTTACAAGGATACATCAAAGGCGGACAGGCCGGCCTCGCATGGACTTCTTTTGCCCCGGCATCCCATAACTTCTTTACAGTGAAATTCTTAAGCTGAGTTCCCCTTACAATAGAATCTTCGCATATAACGATTCTGTTCCCATCAATCACTTCCTTTATCGGAATCAGTTTCATTGTAGCAACCAGGTCACGTGTCTCCTGCGATGGCGGAGTATAACTTCGTCCGTACCCCGGGGTATATTTCACTAGTGGCCTTCTCAGAGGTTTGCCTGATTCCATGGCATATCCCAGTGCATGCCCCATACCAGAATCGGGTATCCCAGCGACAAGATCCACTTCGATATCTTTATCGTGTCTTGCCAGAGCCCTCCCGCATTTTTCCCTAACAATTTCCGTATTTATCCCCTCATAAGTAGATGCCGGGAAACCGGTGTATATCCACAGGAACGTACAGATCTGGTTCTCTTCAACGCCTTTTCTTTTCTGAACCGGACCATTTTCCGTCACGAGAATCACCTCACCCGGCTTGAGATATTGCACTATTTCGAACCTGTTATTCGGAAAAGCACTGGTCTCAGCACTTACTGCCCAGGTGTCATCCCTTTTGCCCAGAACAAGAGGCGTATACCCCCGGCGATCCCTGGCCGCATATATCCCATCTTTATTAAGCAGCAGCAAAGAGCAGGAACCTTCAATTAAATCGAACACTCTTCCTATACCATCTACAATATCGCTTCCAAGATTTATTAATTTGGCTATAAGTTCAGTAATATTCACCGATGCGTCACTCATTTCGCTGAAAGAAACACCTTCTTTAAGAAGGATATCGACCAGTTTTTCAGCATTTTCTATAAGTCCACTGGTAACGATACAAAACGGGCCGAATTTGGAATTAAGATACATGGGTTGCTCGTTACTATCGCTTATGACACCTATACCTTTGTTTCCTTCCATCTTATTGCTGTCCTCAAAAAACTTGGATTTGAACTGACTCTGGCTGATATCGTGTATCTGCCTCTGAAAATCATCGCCAAGAACTGCCATACCTCCGTATTCCGTCCCCAGATGCGAATGATAATCAGTGCCGTAAAGAACAGTGGACGCACAATTACCTTTTGATACCGCTCCAAAAATACCGCTCATATCGTTCTCCTCTTTTCTTGAGTATGTTAAAAAATGTCCCTGCTCTACATAAAATATTCCTGAAGCGCTTTCGGCACTATATCTTTATTAGCCTTCATGGCTTCAATGCCCGCAATGCTAGCTTCAGCCGCTGCTATCGAAGTAACATACGGGGTCTTTCGCTGTATCGCCGTCATACGTATATAGCTATCATCATATTTGCTGTCCTTACCAATCGGAGTGTTTATAACAAGCTGTATATCATTGTTCTTGATCGCGTCGGTGATGTTGGGTCTTCCCTCTTGAAGCTTTTTAATCTCGGAATTTTCTACACCGTTCTTTGTCAGGAATTCGCTCGTACCTTTCGTAGCATAGATGTTGAACCCAAGATCCCGTATCTTCTTTGCGATTGGAAGAAGCAAAGGCTTATCCTTGTCAACCACTGTTAAAAGCACGTTCCCTTCAACGGGAAGTTTCGCACCCGCCGCTTCCTGCGCTTTATAGAAAGCGAGTTCAAAGGAATCCGACACACCCATCACTTCACCTGTCGCTCTCATTTCAGGCCCCAGCAAAGGATCAACTTCCGGAAACATATTAAACGGAAAAACGGCCTCTTTTACAGCGACAAAACGGGGACACATCGTCTTAATTTCCGGGAAATCGCTTAGCTTGTCGCCTATCATAAGCTGTGTAGCGATCCTGGCTATAGGCACACCGGCAACCTTGGAAACGATAGGAACCGTACGTGAAGCTCGCGGGTTCGCCTCAAGGATATAAACAACGTCGTCACATATAGCGTACTGGATGTTTATAAGTCCCTTGACTTTAAGCTCACTGGCGATAGCGCTTGTGTATTCTTCTATCTTTTCCAGGTGTTCTTTCTTTATGGTACGGCTGGGAATTGAACATGCCGAATCACCCGAATGGACACCCGCCAGCTCTATATGTTCCATCACTGAAGCAACGAATGTCTCCTTGCCATCGGAAAGCGCATCTACCTCCGCCTCGGTCGCCTGTTCAAGAAACCTGTCTATCAGCATGGGATGCTCCGGGCTGACCTTGATAGCTTCTATCGCGTATTTCCTAAGAGATACTTCGTCGTAGATGATTTCCATGCCACGACCGCCCAGAACGTATGAGGGCCTCACCATCAAGGGGAACCCTATCTTTTTAGCTATCTCAAGAGCTTCTTCCAGGGACCTTGCAGTACCACTTTCCGGCTGCGGTATACCCAGTTCGATCATCTTTTCGCGGAAATTCTCCCTGTCCTCAGCGAAATGTATACTTTCGGGAGAAGTGCCTAATATATTAACGCCGTTATCTTTGAGTTCCTGAGCTATATTCAGCGGCGTCTGTCCCCCGAACTGGACGATAACGCCTTCGGGTTTCTCCTTTTCGTATATCGCCAGAACATCCTCAACGGTCAGCGGTTCAAAATAGAGCTTGTTGGAAGTATCATAGTCGGTAGAAACCGTTTCCGGGTTGCAATTGACCATTATGGATTCATACCCTTTGTCACGCAACGCAAAAGCAGCATGAACACAAGTATAGTCGAATTCTATACCCTGACCTATCCTGTTAGGACCGCCACCCAGTATCATGATCTTTTTGTTCTTGCTGACGGGGACTTCGTCCTTACCAGCGCTATACGTTGAATAATAATACGCCGCGTTCTCCACCCCGCTCACGGGAACAGGCTCGTACCGGGCGACCTTACCGATCGATATCCTCTTCTCCCTTACTTCCTTTTCTGTAACACCGAAAAGTCCCGCAAGATACCTGTCAGAAAAACTCCATTCTTTAGCCTTAGCGAGCATATTATCAGGTAACTTCGTCCATTCCTGTTTCAGCAGCTCTTCCTCAAAATCCACCATCTCTTTCATCTCATTAATGAACCACCTGTGTATATAGGTCAGATCATGAACTTCTTCTACACTCACACCTTTACGGAGCGCTTCGTATATCAGAAATATACGTTCACTTGAAGGAGCAGAGATCCTGTGCCTGAGCTCATCCGCGGAAAGTTCTTTGAAATCTTTCGCTCCGCCAAGCCCATAACGCTTGGTCTCAAGAGACCGAATGGCTTTTTGGAAAGACTCTTTAAAAGTTTTGGCTATACTCATAACTTCCCCGACGGCTTTCATCTGTGTTCCAAGCACGTCTTTTGCCTGAGAGAATTTCTCGAAAGCCCATCGTGCGAACTTTATAACAACATAGTCCCCGCTAGGCGCATATTTTTCAAGAGTACCCTCTTTCCAGTAAGGTATCTCGTCCATAGTGAAACCCACTGCCAGTTTTGTGGAGATACGTGCGATAGGAAAACCTGTCGCTTTGGAAGCAAGCGCGGAAGAACGAGACGTCCTGGGATTAATCTCAATAACTACAATACGATCATCTTCAAGATTATGTGCGAACTGTATGTTCGTACCCCCTACTACGCCTATAGCATCTACTATCTTATATGAATAATCCTGCATCTTTTTTTGTAAAGATTCTGGAACCGTGAGCATCGGAGCCGAACAAAAACTGTCTCCGGTATGAACACCCATGGCATCTATATTCTCAATGAAACAAACCGTTATTTTCTGGTTTTTTTCGTCCCGGACAACCTCCAGTTCCAGTTCTTCCCATCCGAGCACGGACTCTTCTACCAGAACCTGATGAACTAGGCTAGCAGACAACCCGCGAATCGCGATCGTCCGAAGCTCTTCAACATTATAAGCAATGCCGCCTCCGGTTCCACCCATGGTGTATGCGGGCCGCAGAACAACAGGATATCCCAGTTTCGCGGCTATTTCCTCAGCTTCTTCAACTGAATGGCTTGGTTCAGATGCAGCCATTGGTATCCCCAGTTTGTTCATAGTCTCCTTGAACGATATACGGTCTTCCCCGCGTTCTATCGCATCGGATTTAACTCCTATGATCTCAACACCGTATTTTTTCAATATCCCCGACTTGCTAAGACTGGAAGAGAGGTTAAGACCTGTCTGTCCGCCCAGATTAGGCAGGAGAGCATCCGGATACTCTTTTTTAATTATTTTTTCCAGGCTTTCAATGGTTAGAGGTTCTATATAGGTCTTATCAGCCATGCCAGGATCCGTCATTATGGTTGCCGGATTTGAATTTACCAAGATTACTTCGTACCCTTCTTCTTTAAGTGCCTTACAAGCCTGGGTTCCCGAATAATCAAATTCACAAGCCTGTCCGATGATTATCGGACCTGACCCTATTATTAAAATCTTGTGGATATCGTTGCGTCTCGGCATTTCTCCTCCTTACAAATTTAAAAACATAAAAAAAGGGGCAATCTCCCTATTGAGGTCGCCCCTTTTATTATCTTCACAAAAATCTGTTACTTCCATTAATTCCTCGTTGCAAATCTTATATATACTGCCACTTCTTTATACCTTAATTGACTGTATTTCCACTACTCTATGCTGAAATACTACTCTGAATCGGCCCGCATTATAATACTATATCTTCGTAATAATTTCAAGCTCTTGCTATAACGGAAAGTGAAATGATACATAAAAAAAAACATCGGCAGTTCTCGGAACTGCCGATGTTCAAATAACTTACAAGCAATAACCCCTCAGGCTACAAACTTTTCCCTAGTTTATCCGCCTTCTGTAGGATTCTATCAGATGAGCAAGAACTTTGCCAGCATCATCGCTACTCTTGTGGCCACATTTACGCCTGCCGCTACCACCGATCCTGTTGTCGCCCATGCGCCTCTTATGCTATCTCTTCGTTTCCGTTCGCCATCTACCGAGTAAAGCGCAGTAAGCTGTATTATCTCAAGAGTATCATCCTCTTTGACCTCTTCTTTTCCCTCTTCTGAAACGTCCCTGAAAGTCCAGTAGATCTTACCGTCAACATCCCTTACTTCATTAACGACCTCAGGACCTGTATCTTTCTTTATACGTTCTTCATATAAAGAATTATAATAATTTAAAAGGTCGTTTTCAGTCCACTTATCTAGCTCGACCTTTCTGTAGGGCTTCTCCATCGCCCCGGAATCTACAATTGTTTTGGAACAACGGTAATCCAAGGCGCTCATAAAAGCAGTTATTGTGATATTTTTCGCAGTCTCATCTATCTGTGTATTCACGGGATACTCGTATATCCGACTAAAAAGCGCAAGCGCTTCTTGATCGTTAAGCCCCTTTAAATGCGCTTCATGCACTCCTTTTCCCAGCTCATTGGGCTTTTTGGAAGCGGTAGCACATCCTGCCAAACTGATACACAACGATATAGTAAATAGTATTTTGACTTTGTTCATCATCATGTTTTACATCTCATCGGAGCAAAGGGGTTGTTTAGAAGCAGTCAACCTTTTCCATAGCTAGCTTTATCCTACCCAATCCTTCCTTGATCTCCTCTGCGTCAAGAGCATAGCTTAACCTGATATGGTCCGGGGCTCCGAACCATTCTCCGAGGTAAGCGATCACTTTATATTCGGTGTAAAGTGTGGTGATGAATTCGCGGGCATTTTTACATTTCGGGAAGATATAGAACGCCCCTTCGGGTTTCCAGAGCTCAAACCCCAGGTCGCAAAAACCTTTATAGATCATGTCCCGGCGTTCACGCCAAATCTTCTTTTGACCGTCTATATAATCCCGTGGGGCGGACAGTGCATGCAGCGCCATATCCTGTCCGATAAGATTCGTATTCATGGAAGTGTGGGTCTTCAGAGCTATGACATCGTTGACCACTTTAGGGTCACTGCTCCATAAATAACCTACACGCACACCGCACATAGCGTATGTTTTGGAGAACGAATTTACCGTGATAACATGTTCTCCTTTAATACAATAATTCTCCCTCTCGTATATGAGATCTTTGTATACCTCATCTGAAATAACATATATTCCAAGCTCTGTGGTGATTTTTTCTATTTCCTTCAATGTTTCTATCTCTTCAATACGTCCGGTAGGGTTGGACGGAGAATTGATTAAGACCGCTTTGCAGTCTTTAATCTTCTTTTTGAAGTCATCAATATCCATCTTGCCGTCAATAAGGTCGGTATATACAGGCTCCATGCCCGCAGAGGTGATGATCGGGGGATAAGAATAATAATATGGCCTGCCGAGCAGCACCTTCCCCTTCCCCAGCGTACGGAAAATAAGATCAAGCGCTTCAGAAGCACCATTGGTTATCACAAAATTTTCAGAAGTGGAGTTCGGATACTCTTTTGACAACGCTTCCCTAAGCGGACGCTCCCCCTGAATAAGACCGTATCTGAGGTCTTTCCTGATATCTATCCCCTCTATTGCCTCTTTAGGTGGAGGAAGATCCGGCTGACCGGAGCCAAAACTTATTACACCGCTTCCCTGCTTGCCGATAAATACGGCGGGGCTACTAAGATCAAGTTTATTTTCCACTTATTTCGTCCTTGTTTTGTTTTACCTGTTCTATTTATTGTGGTTATTGTAATATGTATCGGGGTTTAATTCAAGGCATTTGATTAACGGCATGGTTCTTTACATATCGCACCTTTACTGCGATAATAGGGTCATGAGATACGACCCTTTCCAACAGAAAGCCATAGATCATATCAATGACGGGTTTTCGGTAATAGTATCGGCCCCTACAGGTGCCGGTAAGACAGCTATCGCTGAACACGTCATAAACGATTGTATAGCCCGCAAAACAAGAGTCATCTATACCGCCCCCATTAAGGCTCTTTCTAACCAGAAATACCGTGATTTTCAGGCTTTATATCATGATAGCGTGGGCATACTTACGGGTGACGTAAGCATTAACCCGCATGCCCCGATCCTCATAATGACCACCGAAATCTTCCGAAACAAGATACTCACAGAAGAATCGGGTCTTGAGGATTACGCGTGGGTGATTTTTGATGAAATACATTACATAGACGATTACGAACGCGGGACCGTCTGGGAAGAATCACTCATATTTCTGCCAGAACACATGAAAATGCTTGCCCTCTCCGCTACCATACCTAATATAGACGAATTCTCTGACTGGATACATTCTATACACGGCAAACCATTAAAAGTCGTAAAAGAAGATAATCGCCCTGTCCCCTTGCACCTCTTCTACCAGTGTGAAGGTAAATTCCTGGACAACCTCAACAGGATAAAACGGGCGATGCCTTCCGGAGGCGAAAAGAAATATAACTACCGCCGCGGCAGAAGATTCTTTAAAGAGCACCATCTCAAACCAAACCGGCTGGATACAATGATAAAACATCTTGAGGATACAAATAAACTACCGTGCATATATTTCGCATTCAGCAGGAGAAGATGCGAATACCTAGCAGAAGAATTAGATGCTTTTGATTTCCTGAACACTCATGAAAAGGCAGAAATACTAGAACTGTGGCACCGGCTTTGCAAGCGGTTCGACCTTGAAGGCGAATCAAGTGCCGAGCATCTTTATCCCCTTATAGAACGCGGCATCGCTTACCATCACGCCGGTATGCTGCCCACCTTAAAGGAAGTGGTCGAGCAGCTTTTTACCTCGCGCCTATTAAAAGTGATATTCACTACCGAGACTTTCGCTCTGGGAATAAATATGCCCGCGCGTGCGGTAATATTCGATGAGCTCCGGAAATTCTACGGCAGGTTCTTCTCGAACCTTAAAACGCGGGACTTCTACCAGATGGCCGGCAGAGCCGGAAGACGCGGGATAGACGAAGAAGGTTTTGTATACAGCCGAGTTAACCTTAACCGTATAACTTATGACGAACTAAAACGAATAGTTAACGGTGAACCCGAAAAAGTAAGAAGCAGGTTCAACGCCTCCTACGCTACTATAATCAACCTTTATAGCCTGTTCGGCGAAAAGCTATACGATATATACCCTCGTTCCCTACACTATTTCCAAGAGAAGAAACAGTCCCGAAAAAAAGCAGTCGATGCCATGCGAGCAAAAGTGAGGATCCTGAAAAACCTTGGCTATATCGAAGACTGCCAGATAACCGCAAAAGGTGATTTTGCGGCTAAGCTTTACGGGTATGAGATGTCCCTTGCAGAACTTTACGAACAAGGTGTCCTTGAAGAGCTGTCTGAAATCGAACTTGGCATACTTGCCGTAGCCGTAGTATTCGAACCGCGCAAGGGTGCCCGTATGCCTAGAATAAACCGTCAGGTCAAATCGCTTCGTAACGTCACGGACATCGCATTAAAGATGATACACCGTATTGAAGAAAGATACGGCATAACACCGCCAAGCAAAGAGTACCGTTACCATCTTTCTCCCGTTATCGAGGCTTGGATGAAAGGTTCAGAGTTCAATATGCTGCTGACAATGGTTGACGCCGACGAAGGTGAGCTAATTCGATACTTTCGGATGGGCGTACAGATCCTGCGTGAAATACTCGATACTCACGCCTCGAAAGCTCTTAAAGACAAAGTTAAAAGAGCTATTAGACTTATCAATCGTGATATCATTGATGCGGAAAATCAGTTAAGAGAGTGAATATCGCAAGAAGAAGACCGCCAACATCTTCAACTATGTCGTTACTTCCCCCTTTTTGCGGAGCCTAAAGTCGCCATGCCCGCGCCTACGATAGCGCCAAGCAGAGTACTTGTCGCAGGATCCCTCGTCAAAGGACATGTCCCGCTTAGAAAATTATTACACACAAAACTTGCGCCAAGACCAACTACTGCTCCGACGAACAGACCGGTCAATATCAACCAAATGTTCTTTTTCATATCCGCTCCAGGTCTATTTGATTAAGTTCGGTGTCTACCGAAAGTACTTTTACGCGTACTTTATCCCCTACAGCTATAACATCATGCGGATCTTTCACGAACTTTTTGCTCAGGTTAGAAATATGTATAAGACCGTCATGATGTACTCCGATATCCACGAAAGCACCAAAATTCGTAACGTTAGTTACCTTCCCAAAAAGCCGCATGTCAGACTTAAGGTCTTCTATATCCATTATATCCTGCCTGAATTCAATATTCTCGAATTTTTTTCTGGGATCCAGGCCGGGTTTTTCCAACTCTCTTATAATGTCCTGCAAGGTCGGCAATCCCACATCTTCCGAGACGTAATCCTTCGGGGATATCCGGGCGATAAGGTCCGGGGTGCCGATAAGTTTATCTACCGATACTGAAAGGTTCTTCGCCATCTCTTCTACGATATGATAACTCTCCGGGTGTATGGCTGAGTTATCAAACGGATTATCGCTATTACGTATCCTAAGAAAGCCTGCACACTGCTCAAACGCTTTTTCTCCCAGCATGAACACGTTTAACAGTTCTTGCCTCGTTTTGAACGGACCTTTTTGTTTTCTGTGTTCAACGATCTTCTCCGCCAGGAAAGAACCTACACCCGCAACATAGGTCAAAAGCTCCCCTGAAGCCGTGTTGAGCTCAACACCTACAAAGTTAACGCAAGATTCCACTACCGACTGCAGGGACTTTTTGAGGTAAGACTGGTTCACATCGTGCTGATACTGCCCTACACCTATGGATTTAGGGTCTATTTTTACAAGTTCCGATAGCGGATCCTGTAGCCTGCGAGCGATACTTATCGCGCCCCGGATAGTCACATCAAGATCCGGAAACTCGTTTATCGCAATCTCCGAAGCCGAATATACCGAAGCACCTGCTTCGCTTACCACAACCATTTTTACCTTATCCTCGAATTTTTCTTTGATAATCCTTTTAACAAAAAGAGCTGTCTCCCTGGAAGCGGTACCATTACCTATAGCGATAAGTTCGACTTTATATTTCTGTATAAGCTGCACTATGGCCTGGGCGGCTTCTTTTTTATATTCCTGTGGAGGATGCGGGAATATCGGCAAATACTCCTTGTAATGTCCGTAATCGTCAATAACGATCACTTTGCAGCCCGTCCTGAACCCCGGATCTATACCCATTATAACCTTATGACCTGCAGGCGGATCCAGAAGAAGGTTCCTGAGGTTCTTGGAAAAAACTTTTATGGACTCTTCTTCCGCTTCTTGAAGCCGTTTATTGAATATCTCGAATTCAAGCGATATAGCGATCTTTGTATAAGCATTATTGACAGCTGTTTTTACAGCATCTACAAATATGAAACCCGGATCTTTTACCACCCTCGACTCTACATGACAAACTGCTTCTCCCTTATCTACTTCTATCCTCCAGGAAATAACCTTTTCGTTATTGCCGCGCCTTATGGCTAAAAGCCGATGTGATGGAGCATCTTTAATGTATTCTCTTGCGTTATAATACATCTCGTACTTGGATTTCTGGCCTTCCCATTCTTTGCGCACTTTAGTTGTAATCAAACCTTTTCTCTCAAAAAGTGAACGTATCCATCCCCTTATTTCGGCATTCTCCGCAATAGTCTCGGCAACAATGTCTACAGCACCCTGTAAAGCTTCCGAAACGGTTTTCACGCCTTTATCTTCATCCACAAAGGAATTAAGCACCTCTTCCCGCGTACCCTTAACCGGATCCTGCTTGATAAGTATCCCCGCCAAAGGTTCCAACCCTTTATCCCGGGCTATTGAAGCTTTCGTGTTCTTCTTTGGCTTATACGGCAGGTAAAGATCCTCAAGCTCTTGTTTTTCACGGCATTTTATGATTTTTTCTTTAAGCTCATCCGTTAACTTATCCTGGGAATCTATCGTGTTAAGCACAGTTTCTTTACGCTGCTCAAGCTCAGCATAATAATGAAGTTTTTGTTGCACGTTGCGTATCTGCGTTTCATCCAAACCGCCTGTCTTCTCTTTCCTGTAACGGGCAATGAATGGCACTGTCCCACCACCCACAAGCAATTCAATGGTACTTACCACCAGAGCAATATCCAGGCCCAGGTCTTCAACGATATTTTTGTATATCAGTTTTCTGCTAGTTGCATAAACGCTTTTCTTTGCGGTTTCTTCTGTCACTTTTTCCCCGTTTTCTTCTTGTATTTCGCCTGCTGATGAGCAGACTCCCTTTCGTCGTTGCTCAGCAATTTCTTCAGGCGATGAATCTGATCGCGATAGACTATTGCTTTTTCAAATTGCAGATTCCTCGCAGCTTCTTCCATCTCGCCTTCAAGCTGCGCAAGCACTTCAAGAATATCATATTCTTCTTCCGTCTCACCGGTAACATCTTGGACTATCTCTTTAGCCTGCCTGTAAGCCTCAATCCCGTCTTTTATAGCCTTTTTGATGGTCTTAGGCTCTATGCCATGTTCTTCGTTATATTTGATCTGTTTTTTTCTTCTCGCATCGGTAACATCAATGGTCCTTTTCATCGAGCCTGTTATATTATCAGCATAAAGGATAACTTCACCATTAATGTTCCTGGCAGCCCTCCCAGCTACTTGTATCAAAGACGTCTCGCTCCTAAGGAATCCTTCCTTATCGGCATCAAGTACCGCTACAAGAGATACCTCCGGTAGATCCAGCCCTTCTCTTAAAAGGTTTATCCCAACAAGGCAGTCGAATTTACCAAGACGCAGATCTCGTATAATGTCGATCCGGTCTAGTGCATTTATTTCAGAATGAAGGTACCGCACGCGCAGTTTCATCTCTTTTAAATAACGTGTAAGCTCTTCTGCCATACGTTTTGTAAGGGTGGTAACAAGCACCCTTTCTTTTTTATCGGCACGCCCCTTTATTTCTTCAACAAGATCATATATCTGGTTCTTCGTGGGCCGTACGGTAATCGGTGGATCTATCAGCCCCGTCGGTCTAATGATCTGCTCGGCGATTACCGAACTTTTCGAAATCTCCAAATTCCCCGGGGTTGCCGATACAAAAAGCAGCTGTTTAACAATATCCATGAACTCCTCGTATTTAAGCGGCCGGTTATCCAGCGCAGAAGGCAACCGGAAACCGTATTCCACCAGCGTCTTCTTGCGCGCCTGATCACCGTTATACATAGCGTGCAGCTGCGGTAAAGTCACATGGGATTCGTCTATTATCACAAGAAAATCTTTCCCCAAATAATCCAGAAGACACCACGGTCGGCTCCCAGGCTCTCTGCCGGAAATATGCCTTGAATAGTTCTCGATACCGTTACAGTACCCCAACTCGCCCAACATATCCATATCGTATTTGGTTCTCGTCTCAAGCCGCTGCGCCTCCAAAAGCTTCCCATCATCCCTCAGTTCCGCAAGCCGCTCTTTAAGCTCTACAGCTATTGACCTTATAGCGGTTTTTATTTTGTCTTCGGTGGTAACGAAGTGTTTAGCGGGATATACCGCGACTTTATCCAGATCCGTAAGGATATCTCCGCTAACAACATGTATCTCCGATATACGTGTAACCTCGTCACCAAAAAATTCCACCCGATAAGCCGTTTCCTTGTACGCCGGAAGTATCTCCACGATATCACCGCGTACCCTGAATTTGCCGCGCTGAAGTTCCACATTATTGCGTTCGTACTGGATATCAACCAGCTTTTTCAGAAACTCTTCCCTGTCTATCTCCTGCCCCTTTTCCAGGTTAACAAGCATAGTAGAATAATCTTCCGGAGAACCTAACCCGTATATGCAGGATACACTCGCAACGATAAGAACATCATTGCGCGAAAAAAGCGAACTCGTAGCAGATAACCGCAGACGGTCTATGTCATCGTTTATTGAAGCGTCTTTCTCAATATAAACGTCGGTTTGCGGGACATACGCTTCCGGCTGGTAATAATCGTAATAACTGACGAAATATTCAACCGCGTTATTGGGAAAAAACGCTTTGAATTCCGAGTAAAGTTGCGCTGCAAGAGTTTTATTATGCGATAGAACAAGTGTGGGTTTATTGAGGTGTTCTACGATGTTCGCCATCGTGAACGTCTTGCCGCTACCGGTGACGCCAAGAAGCGTCTGGTAAGGATGTTGCTTCCTTATGGACGCAGCGATCTCTTCTATCGCCTGACCTTGATCTCCCGCGGGTTTCAGTTCAGTGACAAGTTGGAATTTATCCATTATTTCACGATGATCTCAAGACTAAAATCCAGTGGCTCTATAGTTCCTGTAAGGGAACCGGAAGATATGATATCTACTCCCGTAGAAGCATAATCCTCGATATTGTCCAGTGTTATGCCGCCGGAAACTTCGAAGAGAACTTTCTTATCCAGTCCTTTTTCTTTCCGTAAGGCAACTGCTTGCTTTATCGTATCAGGCGCCATATTATCAAGCAATATGACATCCGGCCCTTCTTCCAAGGCGTATTCGCATTCTTTGAGGGTTTCTACTTCTATCTCCACCTTTATGTTCTTCTGAACAAAAGCCTTTGCGCGCTTTATGATCTCCTTTATTATCTTGGAGCTGTCACGCGTCTTCATCTGATACCCGAACGCTCTTATATGGTTATCTTTTATGAGAACCATATCCCACAGACCTTTCCTGTGGTTATGCCCTCCACCTACCGTAACGGCGTACTTGTGAAGATATCTGTGAAGAGGTATAGTCTTTCTCGTATCATATATCTTAATAGCAGCACTGCCTGCAGCATCCACCATTTCTCTGGTCTTTGTAGCAACCCCGCTCATAATGCTCAAGAAATTAAGTGCTACTCTTTCACCTTTCATGATAGACCTGGCACAACCTTCAACAAAAGCTATTTCCTGATCCGGTTCGATACGGTCCCCTTCCGCTACTTGCGGGCGGAACCTTACCTCAGGATCGACCGCCGCAAACACCTTCTCCATAACATCTATCCCACACACTATACCTCTGCCTCGTGAGATCACCACGGCATCCGCGACCAAAGATTCTTCAAGCACCGCTTGTGAAGTAAGATCTCCTGTCCAGATATCTTCTTTCAGGGCGAATCTGATTATCGTTTCTATTCTTTTTCTATCAATATCTGTCATACCTGACCTACATTAAATAGTTTTTCTACTTCTTTTTGTGTCAACTCCCGGTATTCGCCAGGTTTAAGACAGCCCAGTGTCAGGTTGGCATAACGAGTGCGTTCCAGTGCCGTTACCTTTGCTCCCACTTCTTCGAGCATCAACCTTATCTGCCTCTTCCGTCCTTCATGAAGAACTATTTTCAGGACGTCACCTTTTACGGTCCTTTTTACTCTACGTATAATGCAAGGAGCCGTCTTTTTCCCTTCCAGATCTATTCCCCTTTCAAGCCGTTTTGAATCTTTCTGGCTTAAATATCCGGTTATAGTTACACGATATTCCTTTTCGATCTCAAAGCTGGGATGCGCCAATCTGTGCGTAAGCGTACCGTCATTCGTTACGACAAGTAAACCCGTAGTATCCTTGTCCAGCCGACCCACAGGATAAAGCCGCGCTTTTATCTTCTTGAAATAATCAGTGACTTTCTTACGGTCATGCGTATCGCTAACGGTAGATATGACGTTTTCGGGTTTATTGAAAAGAAAATAGTATTTCTTCTCTTCCTTCGGAAGAGGACGCCCGTCGATAAGTATCTTGTGCTCTTCGGGGTCTATCCTATGCCCCTTCTCAGTAACGACTTTGCCGTCTACTTTTACCTTACCATTCTCAATAAGCTGCGCTGCGCGTCTTCTTGAAGCGATTCCAGCATGGGCAAGGACATTTTGTAAGCGTTTCTTCATAACGCGTTATTTAAGGGCTGCTACGTTCTCTTTGAGGTTGGCCACTTCCGCTTGAAATTTATCCCGTTTGGCCTTTTCCTTATCAACTACATCCTCGGGAGCGTTCTTAATAAAATTCTTGTTAGAGAGTTTCTTGTCGATACCACTAAGGTATTTTTCAATATCATCTATCTTCTTGTTTATGCGGGACACCTCTTTATCGATATCCACGGCATTCCCCAGAGGAACGAAAAGCTTTATTTTCTCAACCAGTGCCGCTACAGATTTTTCGGGCCTATCTATATTTTTGTCGACAGTATTCACCTTACAGCGGCCCAGCCGTTCAATATAAGGCATATTCTCTTCGAGTATCTGTTTATCTGTTCCCGATGCGACACTAAAAAGAACGTCGACAACTGCTTTAGTCTCTATGTTCCAGAAAGCCCTTATATTGCGAATAGAGGTAATGGAACTGATCAGTTTTTCCATCTCGGCTACGGCTTTGTCATCATCATGCTCAGGATTAGACTCCGGCCAGGCAGAAACCATTATCCATTTATCCGCATCGCCCGGAATGTTCTGCCATATCTCCTCGGTAATGAACGGCATAAAGGGATGTAAAAGCTGTAAACAACCTCTGAGTACTTTCACCAGAATTTTTTGTGTAGTCTCTTTGTCTTCCGATAGTTTCGACACTTCAAGGTACCAGTCACAGTATTTGTGCCAGATAAAATCATACAAAGCCGAAGAGGCATCATTAAACCTGTACGCTTCAAGGCTTTTGGTGACCTTCTCTATCGTACGGTTAAAACTGCTGAGTATCCACTTATCGGCAAGTGTAAGACGGTCTGCATCTATATCCCCTTCCAGGAGGCTTTCGTCAAGGTTCATCAGGACATATCGCGAAGCGTTCCACAGCTTATTAGCAAAGTTCCTACCCAGTTCGAATTTTTCTTTTGAAAGAAAAACGTCCTGCCCCTGGGACGTTATGGAGATAATACTGAACCTCAGCGCATCGCTGCCTACCTCAGATATCACGTCAAGCGGATCGATAACGTTACCCAAAGATTTAGACATTTTAGTACCAGTCGCATCGCGAACAGTTCCGTGGATATAAACGTCTTTGAACGGTATGTCGTTCCTGAATTTAAGACCCGCCATTATCATCCTGGCTACCCAGAAGAATATTATCTCCTGAGCTGTAACCAAAGCATCCGTCGGGTAGAATGTATCAAGCTCTTTTGTCTTTTCGGGCCAACCCATTGTAGAGAACGGCCAAAGCCAAGAACTGAACCAGGTATCAAGCACATCTGGATCCTGCTCCATATCCGTCCCTCCGCAATGAGGGCATTTTTCGGGAGCCTCTTCACCTACGTAGATGCCTTTGCCACCGGGACCGTCTACATTAACGTCTCTAACGATATCGTATTTAAGGCAGTCTTTACAGTACCATACAGGTATACGGTGCCCCCACCATATCTGACGGGAGATACACCAGTCGCGTATATTCTCCATCCAGTTGAGATAAACCTTGGTCCACCTTTCGGGATAAAACTTTATCTTACCGTCCTTTACTACTCTAATGCCTTCTTTCGCCAAAGGTTTCATCTTAACAAACCACTGTTTGGAAAGACGCGGCTCAACCACTACATGACAACGGTAACAATGACCTACAGCATGACGATGGTCCTCGGACTTAACGAAAAGCTGCCGTTGTTTGAGGTCTTCTACTATGGTCTCCCGGCACTCGAATCTGTCCAGCCCTTCGTATTCTCCACCGATCTCGTTTATGGTGCCATCGGGATTCATAGCGATCACACTTTGGAGGTTATGCTTAACGCCAAGTTCGAAGTCTACCGGATCATGCGCAGGAGTAACCTTAAGAGCTCCTGTACCGAATTCAGGATCAACATCTTCATCGAATATTATTTTTAGTTCCCGCTTCAGGATAGGAAGTATAAGCGTTTTTCCTTCAAGTTTCTCACGTCTCGGATCTTTAGGATTCATCGCAACAGCCACGTCCCCCAGCATGGTTTCAGGACGAGTCGTAGCAACCACAATATAATCCTCGTTCTCTTTCTCAAGCTTTTCCTTCCCCTTTACCGGATACTTGATATAGTAAAGCATGCCGTCTACGTCGCGGTGCTCGGCTTCTTCATCGCTAAGTGCGGTCCCACAACGAGGACACCAGTTGATTATATAATCACCTTTATAAATCAGGCCGTCCTCATAAAGACGTATGAAAACTTCCTTAACCGCCCTCGAAAGACCATCATCCATTGTGAACCGTTCTCGCTCCCAATCACAAGAACATCCCAGTTTTTTAAGCTGACGTATTATGGTAGAACCGTATTCTTCTTTCCATTCCCACACCTTTTCAAGGAACTTTTCGCGCCCAAGATCGGTCCTCTTTGCCCCTTCTTTGGCAAGCTTCCTCTCCACCACATTCTGGGTAGCTATACCGGCATGATCTGTACCGGGCATCCACATAGCTTCATAACCCTGCATGCGTTTCCATCTCATGAGTATATCCTGAATGGTATTGTTAAGAGCATGACCCATGTGCAGTATACCGGTCACATTAGGAGGAGGTATAACTATACTGTAAGGCGTAGCTTCAGTTTTCTCGTCTGCATGAAACAATTTTTCTTCAGACCACGCATTGTATGTTTTCTCTTCTATCTGATGAGGGTCGTACTTTGTGGGGATCTCTTTCATATTATTTCTTTTTCTTCTTCTTTTTTGTATTCCTGCTCTCGTCCTTAACGAACTTATATTCAATAGAATCTCTGAGAGCAAGCCAGCTGGCTTCGATGATATTCTCGGAAACCCCTACCGTCCACCAGGAATCGTCCTTGTCATGCGACTGGATAAGAACTCTTACTTTTGCCGCTGTACCAGATTTTTCGTCAAGCACTCTGACCCTGAAATCCGTCAAGTGCATCTCAGAAAGCGACGGAAAGAACTCTTTCAGGCTCTTTCTGATAGCCTGGTCCATCGCATGAACCGGGCCGTCACCCAAAGATACGGTATGCCTGAGCTTACTACCGATCTTCAGTTTCACGGTAGCCTCGGAAATAATTGGCCCATCGGCTCTTTTTTCAACAATGACCCTGAAATCGTTCATATCAAAATGTTGTTTAAAAGTTTTTGATGCTTTTCTCATCAAAAGCATAAGGGATGCCTCCGCTAACTCAAATTGGAACCCCTCTTTTTCAAGATCCTGTACGTGGGTTAAGATATCCTTTGCCTTATCTGATTCTTTTTCGATCTCTATGCCCAGCTCTTCAGCTTTACTGATAATACTGGATTTACCTGAAAGCTCAGAGATAAGCATTCTTCTTTTGTTTCCGACTTTCACGGGATCGAGATGTTCGTACGTCTTTGAATTCTTAAGCATCGCGTTAACATGAACCCCCGCTTTGTGGGCAAAAGCGCTTTTACCCACATATGGCTGCGAATCTTCAAGCTTAACATTAGAAATCTCAGCGATATACATAGCGGCTTCTGTAAGCTCTTTAAATTCGAATTTGGAAAGACAATCCATTCCAAGCTTGAATTTCAGTGCTGGCAGGATCGATACGAGGTTAGCATTACCGCACCTTTCGCCATAACCGTTAAAAGTTCCCTGTACATGAACACAACCAGCCTGAACCGCAGCAACTGAATTCGCAACAGCCATATCGGCATCGTTATGCACATGGATACCCAGAGGCGCCTTTACTTTTTCGGCAACATCCTCCACGATCTCAAAGATGCGGCTAGTAATAGTGCCACCATTGGTATCGCAAAGCACCAGACACTCAGCACCGCCCCTGCGAGCAGCTCTAAGAGTCTCAACAGCATATTCCGGGTTATCTTTATAACCATCGAAAAAATGTTCGGCATCAAAAAATACTTTCTTGCCCTTTTTCTTGAGGTATTTTACCGAATCCTCGATCATGTTAAGATTCTCTTTAAGTGATGTTTTGAGAACCGTCTTAACGTGAAGGTCCCAACTTTTTCCGAAAATGGTTATATATTTGGTCTTTGCCTTAAGAAGGTTCTTGATGACAGGATCTGTCGCCGGTTTTGAGTTCGCTCTTCTTGTGCTACCAAAAGCCGTAAGTTTGGAGTTCTTAAGTTTTAGCGACTTAGCGGCTTCTTTAAAGAACGTGTCATCCTTAGGGTTAGAACCCGGCCATCCACCTTCAATAAAATCGACACCTAATTCGTCCAGTTTCTGGGCTATCCTGACCTTATCCTTTACAGTAAAGGATATGCCTTCGAACTGAGCCCCGTCCCTTAACGTAGTATCGTATATGAACACCTTTTTGTTTTTCATGGTAAACCTCTTATTAGTTCCAGTTATCTTACTGCCTTTTTTCTCGGTTTCTTGCCTAGTTCAAAAGCCTTATGTATCGCCTTTACAGCGGCATCCGCATGTTTATTGCTAATAACACAGGATATTTTGATCTCGCTGGTGGAGATCATCTCAATGTTTATTTTCTTTGAAGCCAGGGCTCTGAACATTCTGGCGGCTACACCGGAATGACTACGCATGCCAATACCAACAACCGATACTTTAGCGATGTTTTTATCGAACTTTACGCCTTTTGCCCCTATCTGCTTACCTATCTTTTCAATCACTCCCTGGGTCTTATGCAAATCCTTCTTTGATGCCGTAAAAGAAATGTCCGTGGAACCTGTACGGGATACGTTCTGGATGATCATATCTACGTTCACGTTAGCTTTGGCCAGTTTTTCGAACATCCTGCTGGCTTCCCCAGGCTTATCCGGCACATCACAGATAGTAACTTTAGCTTCGCTTTTATCAGCGGTAACTCCTCTTACAAGAACATCTTCCATCGCTTTGACCTCCCTAGTTATCATAGTACCGGCATCCGGATGCATGCTGGACCTCACGTGCATGGGAATGTTGAATTTACCCGCTACTTCCATGCTTCTGGCCTGCATAACCTGCGCCCCCAACGACGCCAGCTCAAGCATCTCTTCATAACTTATTGTTTTAAGTTTCCGGGCGTTTTTGACCAATCTTGGATCCGCCGTATACACACCCTTGACATCGGTATATATTTCGCACATATTAGCATTCAAGACTTTCGCAAGGGCGACTGCCGTCATATCTGAACCGCCCCTACCGAGAGTAGTAATCTCCTGGTCCAGATTGACCCCCTGGAATCCCGCAACGATAACAATCCTGTCTTTTTTTAATTCTTTCTTGATCCTGGTAGTACTAACATCGAGTATCTTCGCCTTCGTATGCGAAGAATCGGTCTTAATGCCTACCTGAGCCCCGGTGAAAGAAATAGCTTCGTATCCTATCTTATGCAAAGCCATCGCCAACAAAGCTACCGAAACCTGTTCACCCGTAGCCAGAAGCATATCAAGTTCCCTCTCAGGAGGATTCTTGGTTATCTGGTCCGCCAACTCCAAAAGCTCATTAGTCGTGTCCCCGAGCGCAGAAACTACAACAACCACGTCGTAGCCTTTTTTCTTGCAAACGGCAACTCTTCTAGCCACACCTTTTATCCTTTCAGGATTAGCTACACTCGTTCCGCCAAATTTCTGGACTATCACTCCTTTTTTTCTCATTATCTTGTTCCTTCCAAGAGCATGTTCATAAGTTCCCAACCCTCGTCCACCGAAATGCTTCCGGCTCTAGCTGACTTTTCAGTAAATACCGCAACATCGTCAGGATCTATCCCTTTACCCGCAATAGCAAAAGGTACAGGATCAGAGGTATGTGTCCTTTTCTTTATCGGCGTAGGGTGGTCAGGAAGTATCATTACCCTGTAATCCTCTTCCTTATCCTGAAGCTCTTTGATTATCCTAGCGGTTATCTTATGGTCAAAGTTCTCTATAGCTTTAATCTTTTCCATAATGTCGCCGTTATGTCCAGCTTCGTCCGGAGCTTCAACATGGACGAAGACCAAATCGTTTCTTGTGAGTATATCAAGTGCCGCTTCCGCCTTACCTTCGTAATTGGTATCGTAATATCCGGTAGCCCCCGGTACGTTCACGACTTCAAGACCCAACACACGCCCCATACCCTTAAGTAGATCCACCGCAGAAATTATACCTCCCGTAATACCATAAGCGTCTTCAAAAAGCGGCATATCCGGTTTCCTGCCCTGCCCCCAGATCCATATCATGTTAGCCGGGTTCTGCCCCAGATCTATCCGAACCTTGTTTATGTCGTGACCTTCTAGCAGGGCCTTCGACTTCTCCATAAGATCCACCAGCTCAGGTTCGTCGGGATAGTGCTTGGAAATAGACTGGTCAAGGATATCATGCGGAGGATAACACATCACTTTCGATAAGGCATTCGCTTCTTTCGGTGAAGCGCAATGCACCATCAAGAGGTTGCGATAACTCGTTCCCGTATAAAAGCTGAACTTTTCGTTGCCGAGTTTCTCGTTCAAAAGTTTTACGATCTCGGCGGTTTCGTTGGTGGTGATATGGCCCGCACTGTAATCAACCATCTTATCGTCATGCACGGTTATCGTATTGAACCGAAATGCCACATCACTTTCCCCGAGGTCTACTCCCAGATTTGCAGCTTCCAGCGGACCACGTCCACAATAATATTTTTTCGGATCATATCCAAGAATGGATAAATTCGCTACATCACTCGCCGGGGTCATACCTTTTGGAACGTTATTGACCATACCAACCTTTCCTTTTCTTGCGATCATATCCATGTTAGGCGCATTGGCCGCTTCCATGCACGTTCTGTCATTAAGTTCTTCAAGAGGAACTCCTGACATTCCATCCGGTACTAAAACAACATACTTCATGCTATCCCCATGCTTTTAGTTTATGTTAAATTCCAGCTGCTTTAACCACTTCTTTCAAGGTCGGATCCACGACCACAGGATTCTCAAGACACTTGATAGCCCTGTCCGGATCCTTAAGCCCGTGACCCGTAAGCACACATACAATATCCTTTACCGGTCCTGACGAATTATCCGGAAAATATCCTTCCTTGGCTTTTTTAATTACCCCAGCTACGCTAGCCGCCGATGCGGGTTCTGCAAATATACCCACCTTCCCGGCAAGAAGTTTATACGCTTCCAGTATCTCGTCATCCGTAACTTTATCTATAAGCCCTCCAGACTCATCCCGAGCCTCTTCTGCCTGTTTCCAGCTGGCAGGATTGCCTATCTTTATCGCTGTAGCTATAGTCTTCGGATCTTTTATCGGATGACCATCGACTATAGGAGCCGAACCGGCCGCCTGGAACCCAATCATCTTTGGCAGGCTATCCGTCACTCCTTTTTCCTTATACTCTTTGTATCCTTTCCAGTAAGCGGTTATGTTCCCAGCATTACCCACAGGTAAAAAATGATATTCGGGTACGCGCCCTAAACGGTCACATATTTCAAAAGCTCCTGTTTTCTGCCCTTCTATCCTGTACGGGTTAATGGAATTGACGAGGGTTATCGGATATTTTTCAGTCAACTCGCATACAATTTCCAGCGCCTGGTCAAAATTACCCCTTATCGCTATAACAGTAGCTCCATGAATAAGCGCCTGTGCTAATTTACCCAACGCTATCGCGCCTTCCGGGATAACAACGATACATTTTATCTTAGCCCTTACCGCAAAAGCTGCCGCCGAAGCCGAAGTATTCCCGGTAGAAGCGCAGGCAACAGCTTTTGACCCTTCTTCAACGGCCTTTGATACAGCCATTGTCATACCCCTATCCTTGAAACTGCCCGTTGGATTCAACCCTTCGTATTTCAGCCATACGTTGTAACCCGGACCCACTATCTCCGCTACAGGATCCGCTTTTACCAGAGGCGTATCTCCTTCCTCAATGCTAATAATAGGCGTCTTGTCAGTTACAGGAAGATACTTTTTATACTTTTCAATTACTCCCATTTTCACTCCTATTCTTCCATACGTATAACAACCGTTTTATCCGAGACGAAATCCAGTCCGTCTATTTTTGCAATAGCTTTTTTCATCTTGCCCTCTTCAGCTTTATGGGTCAGGATTATTACGGGAACAGTCTCTCCTATGTTCCTCTCTTCCTGAGAAACATTAGCTATACTGATACCGTTTTCCGCAAGCACCGAAGATATCCCTGCAAGCACACCGGGTTTATCGATAACCGAGAACCTCAGATAATAAGATATTGCAAGATCTTCCATGGCCTGGATCTTCTTTTTTCCGGAAGCATAATCCAACGCGCACGGGGCCGGATCATCTTTCCCGTAGAACGCTACGTGTTTGGCGATCCCTACTATATCTCCCATAACCGAACTTGTAGTCGGCTTACGTCCAGCGCCCTGCCCAAAAAGAAGCGATTCTCCAAGAAGATCGCCCTTCACGAAAATAGCATTATCCACACCCCTAACATCTGAAAGCAGATGCGCAAGCGGCAGAAGAGTCGGGTGCACTCTAAGCTGAACTCCTTCGGGAGTATCTTTGGCGATAGCAAGAAGCTTAACGCCGTACCCCCATCTAAGAGCGTTTTCAAGATCCTGCGCCTCAATGTTGGTTATGCCTTCGGTATAAACATCATCAGGCCGCACATCAAGGCCGAAACCCAAAAGCGCAAGCAACGCAAGCTTATGTGCGCTGTCTTTACCGCTTATGTCAAGCTCGGGATCTTTTTCAGCTATACCTTTCTCCTGGGCAACTTCAAGCGCTTCGCTAAAGGAACACTCGGTCGCTTCCATCATGCTAAGAATAAAGTTAGTGGTCCCGTTCAGTATCCCGTAAATGGTATCAATGTTATTAGCAACTAGGCTCTCCCGCAGGGTACTGATGATGGGAATAGCACCCCCCACGCTGGCCTCAAAATTAACAATTACACCGTTCTCGCGAGCAGCAGTGAATATCTCTTTCCAATGTTCAGAAAGCAGCGCTTTGTTCGCAGTAACAACGTGTTTCTTGTTGCTGATAGCCTTAAGTATAATATCCTTCGCCGGGTTCACTCCTCCAATAAGCTCAACAATGATATCTATATCCGCATCATTGATAAGATCATCCGCTGAAGAAGTTATTATCTCCACCTTCTTCGGATCGATATCTTCCAATGCTTTTTTATCTTTATCGCATATACCTTTTATCTGGAGAGATACCCCGGTCCTTTCGGTGATAAGACCTCCGTTAGAAAGAACAGCGTCATATACACCTCTACCAATGGTCCCGACTCCTATCAGGCCTATCTTTACCGGCTTCATGCCAACTCCTTTATGCTTAAAAGATGGTCGGGACGGCCGGATTCGAACCGGCGACCCCAAGTCCCCCAGACTTGTACGCTAACCAGACTGCGCTACGTCCCGACGTTTGCTTAAAAACTAACCGTAATCTTCGTCTTTAGGATCCCTTGTCATCAGCTCTCTAACAGCTAAGCCGGGATCTTTATCCTCGTAAATTATCTCGTATACCTTCTGTGTTATCGGCATATCGACTCCATACTTCTTAGCCAGCTCATATGCCGATTTGCAGGTAGCCCTGCCTTCAACAACCATCTCGGTCTCAGCGAGTATCTCTTTTATATCCCGTCCAAGTCCGATCTGTTCACCGAACCAGCGGTTCCTGCTATGAGAACTGATACAGGTAGTAGCAAGATCACCCACACCGCTCAGGCCGCTGAACGTCATCTGCTCGGCACCCATTTTCACTCCGAGCCTGGAAATCTCCGCCAGGCCCCTCGTCAAGATGGCAGCTTTTGCGTTAGTGCCGAACCCCAGACCGTCCGAAATACCTGCCGCTATTGCAATGATGTTCTTAAGAGCCCCGCCCATCTCGACACCCACAACATCTTTCGAAGTATATACACGAAACCGATCGGTCATTAAAAGATCCCTGACATCTACATGTCCGGAACCTTTACTGGCAACGACAACGGTAGTAGGAACTTCTCTGGCAACTTCGAACGATATACTGGGACCAGAGAGAACATTGATCTTATCCTCATCAAAATACTCGCCCAGTATTTCAGAAGGCCGTTCCAAAGAACCGTTCTCTATCCCCTTCGTAGCGCTCACTATATAAACAAAAGGCGCAGTCTTGAACCTTTTGACTACTGAACGCAGGTACTCGCAAGGTACCGCGAAAATAGCAAATTCAGCTTCTGCGGCAAGCTTATCATCCGAAGTTATTTTTAGGTCTTCCGGCAGACGTACCCCTTCAAGAAATTTAGTATTTTCTCGTTTTTCAGCAAGCTGTTCAGCGTATTCGGGTGAAACGCTCCACAGGGTAGTATCTATCCCCTTCCGGCTCAAAAGAATTGCCAGGGCAGTACCCCAACCGCCGTCTCCTATAATAGTTATTTTACTCATAATAGTTCAGGAAAGTCTAACATATATGATATTAATAGTCAATATAACTTGAATTGGCTAAAAAAAGGAGAGGAATGGTTACACACCACTCCTCTCCTTTGGAGGTAGGACCACACTACACGTGCAGTCTTTGGGAATCACCTTTTTGTAGTTATCTCAGTTAAGAGCATCTGGCACTTAAGCATATTAAGCTTCCAGACTGCGACAGCTACTATCAAAAAATGTGTTACTTTGTGTATTGAATTGTTCATCAGTACCTCTTGTTTATAAAACCCTTGTCCCTCTTGAGCCCTCCAAGTATCTGTATCTTTATCTCATTCACATAAACTATCCTATAAGCTGCATTTCCCTGTATTATGTAGAAATCTCCTAGAACCTTGCATATTATTTTGTTCTCTCCGGTGCGTTTATCATAGTTCCTGAGAATATGGCAATCCTTGGAAGCCGCCCTTCTTTTCTGAACGGCCACCCAGGCCTTAAGCTCAGCCATTACATCCGACGAATACGAATCCTTGATAAAATATTTAGTGATCCATTTCTTCGCTACCCTTGAATCCGACTGATCACTTATTTCCTCAATGGATACTTCGTGTTTCTTAGGATTATTCCCACAAATGTTCCTGTAAACTACCTCTTTCATTTCGCACCTTCTTAAACGACTTTTTAAAAGTTTTAAATTTCTTGTCTAAAAAAAATCTCCTTTTGTGTATACTAACTATTCTTAGTATACCTTATTTCCAGGAAATTGCAAGTGTTACATTCTAGCTTTTTTTTACCTTAACTATTCTGGTTTCTTCCCCCCGTAAAAGGCGTTTAATGTTGGTTCTATGGCCATAAACACCTAAAATGCAGATTATACCGCTAAATACCACAAAACCCAGGTCTTTTCCAGTAATAACAGCCAATATCGGCAAGGCTACCGCAGCAGAAATCGAGGCCAAAGAGACGTATTTCCAGACAGCAAAAACCGCTATCCAGACGATGAGCCCCCCGACCAGTATGGTGGGATGAAGACCAGCCATAACGCCAGCAGTTGTGGAGACGCCTTTTCCTCCCTTAAATTTGAGAAAAATCGTCCACATATGGCCAATTATCGAAGCTCCCCCCGATAGGACCAGCATAAGCTCTGAAGGCGTCCCAGATGAAGCAAAAATATTATGAAAAAATGTAGGGATAACCGTCACCGCGACAAGCCCCTTCGCCAAGTCCAGGATGAATACCACAATACCTACTTTCTTGCCCATCACCCTGGCAATATTCGTCGCACCAACGTTACCGCTACCATGCTCGCGTATATCTATCCCCTTGAAAACCTTCCCGAATATGTATGCCATCGGTATGGACCCCACAAGATACGCTGTTATAACCGATAATATTATACTGATCATATTTTCCTCTTTTTTGATCTACGTATTAGTATCTTGATCGGTATACCTTTTAGCGGAAGATTCGCCCGTAGCTGATTCTCTATAAAACTGATATGGGACGGTAATACCCGTATTGGATCATTAACAAAATATTTGAACTCTACGGGCCTGTGGCTGCTCTGGACTGCGTACAGGAAATTAGGCCTCTTCTTTTTCCTGGGTATAGGAACTCGTGACGGATCATTCTTCTCAAAAATCTTATTGAGATATGCCGTGGAAGTCTTAAGATCAAGATTTGAATCCAACACATTCGCCATCTGCAGGCTTTTCAGTACGTTCCTTCCTGATTTGGAAGATATAAACTCCATGGGGAATTTACTAAGCTCGTTTGCCGCGTACATGAGATGCTTGGTATAATCTTCCATAGTAACAGCACCTGACTGCTTTGCAAGATCCCATTTATTGACAAGCACCAAACATGCCTGGCCGCTTTCTTCAACGAACTTTAATATTCCAATATCATCCTTGGTAATACCATCCGCTGCATCCAGCAAAAGGAACACCACGTCGGCTTTCTGTATGGACTCTTTAGATCGCATAACGCTGTAAGTATCTACCGCGGTCTTGATCTTTCTCCTGTGCCTGATACCAGCGGTATCTATTAATATATAGTCATCTCCTTCACAAGTAAAATGCGTGTCAATCGAATCCCTCGTAGTACCCGGGATATCACTTACTATTACGCGGTTGCGATCGAGTAGATTATTCACAAAAGAAGATTTACCGACATTCGGACGTCCTACCACGGCAATTTTAAGCATCTTCTCCGTCTGTTCTGCACGGGGCATCTCCACGCCCTCCAGCGACTCCATTATCTTATTCTTCAGGCTCCTTATGCCCCTGCGATGCAGACACGATATGTTCTCGGGCTCCCCGAAACCCAGCTGGAAAAATTCATAGGCATGGGTCTTTAATTTTTCGTTATCGGTCTTGTTAGCTACCAGAATGACTGGTTTACTGAACTTCCTAAGAAGGGTCGCTACCTCCTTATCCATGGGAGTAGCTCCAGCAATGGTATCTGTCACCAAAAGTATGACCGTAGCCTCTTCCATAGCCCTGTAGATCTGGTCCTTTACCAACACTGCGAACTGATCGCTGTCACTTGAAATATACCCTCCGGTATCCACAAACTTAAGATGAGATCCCTTCATAGTGACGATAGACTCCACCCGGTCACGGGTAGTGCCCGATTGCTCGACCACTACAGCCCGCCTTTCACCGAGCAAGCAGTTGAAAAGTGAGGATTTTCCAACATTAGGCCTGCCCACTATGCATATTGTAGGGATACCGCTATAGTTTTCCATTGATAGAATTTGACCCTATTCTGATGTAATCCAAACCAGACACGACCGTAAGAATCGCTGTTGTGTTCCAGAGCCAGCTCGCATAAACGAACTTAAGCAGCAAGGCAATAACGGTCACCATCTGAAAGACCGTGGTGAGTTTACCTATCACCGTGGGTTTTATTTCGATGCCACCCGCAAGGATATATATAAGCATAACACCCAAAAGTATTATGACGTCCCGGGAAATGACGATAATTGGGACATAAACGGGCATCTTCAGATATTCAGGCAGGCCTGAAACCAGGCTGAAACATATAAAGGCGCTACCGATAAGCATCTTATCGGCGATCGGATCCAGTATCGCACCCAATCGGGTCTTTTCTTTACGAACGCGCGCTATATAACCGTCAAGCGCATCAGTGATCGTAGCGACAAGAAATATCACGAACGCCGCATTCAGCCGATGGTACAGGATAGCTGTAATGAACACCGGAACGAGAACTATCCGGAATATTGTCAGTCTATTGGCCCAGTTCATAACCTTAACTTTCTTTATATTTTAATGTAAATTTTATAACATAGCGTATTTTGCAAGTCAAGGAATACAGTATATCTTGTCGGGCCATTCTTTTATAGTATTATTTCAGCTTATTTCTGCGTGGTGACGAGAACTTACTCTGTCGGTCTTGCAGGTCATCATGATGCCGAACTCTTCGTTGCCGCGCAGGTATTCTCCAGCGATATGATATGCTTCATCTTCGTCGTACGCATCGCACACTATCTCAATAACAGTCTTGTACTTCACTCTTCCCACCTTTCTGAGTGTCCTCGTATTGGATAACCCTTTAATTAATCATTGTTAATTGCGCGGTAAAGAGCCGTAACCTGATCACGATAGAATTTGTTGTATACGTCGGTTAGGGCTTTTTTGCTTACCTTTGTCCTCGAAGGCCTGGACTTTTTTTCGTTAGCCCGGGTCCGCCCGCTCATGTTGCACGACTGGACGAATTTCTTTTTCATGATTTGCTCGATCCCTCCTTCCTCGTAAAGACCACCTTGCCGTCGCCATCGACTATGAAGGCGACCTTATCCCTGTTCTTGATATGAAAATAATTCTGCAAAGCCTTGGGTATAAATATCTGCCCCCTGTCCGATACAGTGGCAAAAAATCTGAACCTTGTTTTTTTTTTCATTCTTCCCTTACCTCTCTACGTTTTACAAGTATATAACAAGTATTTATACTTGTCAAGTCAGAACAAAAAAAACAGGCGGTTATTATCCGCCTGTTTTAAGGTTACTCTATTCGCCTTCAGACATTATGCGTATGCGTTTTATCGGCCAGTGTATGAGGAAGGCTTTACCTACAAGATTTCTGTCGGGGACGAACCCCCAATACCTCGAATCCATTGAGTTTGCGCTGTTATCGCCAAGAGCATAAAAATATCCTTCCGGGACGTTTATGACTTTATCGCTCTCTCCGTATTCTCCCCTGTTGTAATAGAATATGCCCCTTAAAGGAGTCTCTTCCACTTTTTTCCCGTTCACAAAAAGTTCGCCATCCGTTATCTGCACGGACTGGCCGCCGCTAGCGATGAACCGTTTGACCAGATATTTTTTCTTTTCTACCGGAGACGTAAATACTACGATGTCACCGATATGGGGCTCACGCACATCCGGAAGCCTTATGTTCGTCAGCGGTATCCTGGCACCATACAAGAATTTGTTGACGAAGATCCTGTCCCCTGGTTTCAGCGTCGGGTACATAGAGTTTGACGGTATCTTGAAAGGTTGAACAATGAACGTCCTTATGAACAAAGCAAGTACTGCCGCTATTAGTATAGGTTTGATCCATTCTTCCCACCAGTAGAGCCATGCGTTTCGGTTAAATTGAAATTTCATGAGATTCTCATCGCTTTTAAGAACGCTTCTTTCGGGACGTCCACCTTCCCGATCCGGCGCATCTTCTTTTTCCCTTCCTTTTGTTTCTCCCAGAGTTTTCGTTTTCGTGTTATGTCCCCGCCGTAACATTTTCCCGTAACATGTTTCTTTAAGGCAGAGATGTTCTCTCTCGCCAGAACCTCCCCACCTACCGCTGCCTGCAGCGCTACCTTGAAGAGATGCTTAGGGATCGTCTCCTTCAGCTTATGCACCAGCTCCATGCCCATACGCCTAGCCTTATCCTTGTGCACTATCGCCGAAAGAGCGTCACAAGGGATAGCGTTTATGAGGATCTCAAGCTTAACGATATCCGAGCGCCTGTAACCTATAACCTCATAATCTAAAGAACCGTACCCTTGCGTGGACGATTTTATCTTATCGTAGAAATCTATTATTATCTCGGCAAGCGGAAGATTATACGTAAGCTGCACCTTTGTCGGATCCAGATACTTCGTGCTTACGAATTCGCCACGCTTGCTTTCACATAATTTCATTAAAGCTCCCATCGAGTCAGCCGGAGCGAAAACATAACATCTCACAAAAGGTTCTTCAATATATTCGATATTCTCCTTTGGGGGATATTTCGTGGGGTTATCAACCTCTATCAACTCACCGTCAGTCAACTTCATCTTGTAATTAACGCTCGGCGATGATGCGATAAGATCAAGATCGAATTCACGTTCGAGCCTTTCCTGGATGATCTCCATATGCAATAGCCCTAAAAATCCGCAACGAAACCCGAACCCAAGAGCTGCTGAAGTTTCAGGTTCGTATATGAAAGATGAATCCGAGAGGCGTAGTTTTTCCATAGCGCTTTTAAGATCCTCATAATCTTCGTTGCTTACAGGATAAATGCCGCTGTAAACCATGGGTTTCACCTGTTTATATCCCGACAGCGGCTCTTCCGAGGGATGCGCAACGTCAGCTATCGTGTCACCCACGACCACCTCTTTAGCTTCTTTAATATTGCAGACAATGTATCCTACCTGACCGCAATCAAGCTGATCAACAGACTGCTCGGTTGGCGTGAACACGCCGACTTCTTTTATTTCGTATTCAGTGCCCATATTCATCATCTCTATCTGCATACCACTTTTAAGGCAGCCGCTCATAACACGCACATAGATAATAACTCCCCTGTAGGTATCATATGAAGAATCAAATATAAGCGCCTGCAAAGGTGCGTCCTGTTTACCTGTCGGCGGAGGCACTCTCTTAACTATCTCTTCAAGCACTTCTTGCGTTCCCGTACCTTCCTTAGCACTTATAAGTATTATCTCATCCCCATCGACGCCAGCAATCTCTTCCATCTGGCGCGTGACTTCTTCTATCCTCGCACTTTTTAAGTCTATCTTGTTTATTATTGGGATTATTTTCAGGTCATGCTCCATGGCAAGATACAAATTAGCGATCGTCTGGGCTTCAACGCCCTGAACCGCATCCACCACTAAAAGAGCTCCCTCACATGCGGCTATACTTTTTGAGACCTCATAGGAGAAATCTACGTGCCCCGGAGTATCTATGAGATTTAAAATGTAGGTGTTTCCGTCTTTTGCTTTGTAGATTATCCTGACCGCGCTGGACTTAATGGTTATTCCTCTTTCTCTCTCGAGGTCCATATTATCCAGGAACTGGTCACGGAATTCCCTGCCGTTGACGGTATCAGTAAGCTGTATGATCCTGTCGGCAAGAGTACTCTTGCCATGATCAATATGGGCAATTATGCAAAAATTCCTTATTCTTGAAAGGTTATCCATAATACTAATTTGAGTCGCAAGACTAAATGCTGCAACTTCTTTAATTACAGCAGTTTACCTGCGTATTTCTTGCCAAACTCGATGTATTCGAGTGACTTCTTTTTTGAGCTTGTTTCACTATATATTCTGAGTTTTGGTTCTGTCCCGGATAACCTTACCAGGAGCCAGCTTCCGTCTTCACAAATAAATTTCGTACCGTCAGAATCGTTGATGCTTACGACTTTCTTATCCAGCACTTTATCTAGCGGATTTTTCTTTAGGCCGCTAACAAGCTTTGCTCTTTTAGATCCGGGAAAAACCATATCGTTCCTTTCGTAAACGAAGTTCCCGTATTTCTTGTTCATCTGTTCAATTATCTTGGAAAGTTTTTTCTTCTCAGCTATAACCAGTTCCATTACCAAAAGCGCCGACATGAAACCGTCCCTGTCCGGAATGTATCCCTTGAAAGTTATACCGCCGGTCTCTTCGCCGCCTATGAGTATATCTTTCTTTCTCATAATGTCACAGATGTACTTAAACCCGACAGCAGTTTCATACGCTTTAAGGCCGTATTCCTCGCACATCTTGGTTATCAGACCCGTACCGCATATCGTCTGTACCACACCTCCTCTCATCTTCCTGTTCTTAAAAAGATGTAGCAGCAGTATTGACATCAGCTTGTGCCCGGAAAGTATCTGGCCTTTTTCATCGACTACAGCCAACCTGTCGCTGTCACCGTCGGTTGCAATACCCAGATCATATTTGCCGGTTTTCACCTTTTTCATAAGTTCCTTAAGATGGTTCTCGTTAGGTTCAGGCGCTCTTCCATGAAACCCGGGATTGATATCTGCGTACATGAAATCCAGTTTTATTTTAGTGTTCTTCAGTATATCTTTCAAATATGTCTGCCCGGTCCCGTTCATCGAATCGACCAATACTTTTAATTTCCCTTTCTTGAGAAGCCGCACGTTGGAATACTTCTTAATAACTCCAAGATGCACCTTGACTATATCATCAAGAATTATCTTTTTCTTTTTCACGGCTTCATCGAACGGCATTGTTTTTATCTTCGATTTGTTAAGGCGTTCCTCTATTTTATCGACGATATCGTTATTCGCAGAACCGGCGAAAAAGCCTTTGTATTTTATGCCGTTATACTGATATGGATTATGACTGGAGGTAATAATAACTCCTCCAGTAAGTTTTTTCTGATTGATGTACACGCACACTGAAGGCGTCGGGCTGGGCCTGTCGGTAAGGATAACCTTAATGCCATTAGCCGCAAGTACGCATGCCATGGTTTGGGCATATTTATCTGAAAGAAACCGGGTATCATACCCGATAACCAGTTTCTTTTTCTTATAAATCTTTTCTTTACGCGACTTTATGAAATCTGCTACCGCCTGGCCTACTATAGCCACGTTTTCAAACGTAAAATCTTCGCTTATTACCGCTCTCCACCCATCAGTACCAAACTTGATCTTCGACATTAATTTCCTCCTGTTCTACACTCTGAGACTTCTTATTGCCTTCGCATAATCTTCGTGCTTGAATACGTAAGAACCGGCTACCAGAACATTAGCGCCTGCCTCAACGGCTCTATGTGCCGTACTCGAATTTATTCCACCGTCTACCTCTATGTACCCATCAAAACGGTTCTTAATATGCGTTACCTTATCCATCATATCTTCCATAAAATCCTGTCCACCGAACCCGGGTTCCACCGTCATCACAAGGACCATATCCACAAGCCCAAAAAAAGGTTCGATATCACCAACATTAGTGCCCGGTTTCAGCGTTACACCCACCTGTTTACCCTTGTTCCTGATCATTTCAATAACACCGCGTGGATCTTCCGTCGCTTCAACATGAAAAGTTATGAGATCGCTGCCGGCATCTGCAAACTCGTTAATGTACTTTTCCGGTTTGTCTATCATAAGATGCACGTCAAAGAAAAGATCCGTTACGGACCTTATTTTCTTAACTACCGGAGCGCCTATCGTCAGGTTCGGAACAAAATGGCCGTCCATTACATCAACATGTACCCAATCAGCACCGGCCTTTTCGATCTCCCTGATCTCTTCACCCAGTCTACTGAAATCCGCCGATAATATGCTCGGCGCAATTAATATTTTCTTTTCATCCATAATACTATTCCTTATTTAAGCTATGTTCCTTGTTCATGCACCATTACATATACCCTGTTTATATCATCCAGGGTCACAATACCCACTATCACGCTTTTTCTTTCAACGGGCATCGCGCCGGTACCGTGTTTCATCATGAGTTTTCTCACCTCATGTAATCTGTCATTGACCTGAACCGTCGGTATATCCGTTCTCATGATCTCGCCCGCCGTTATTTCTTTACCCTTTACATGCATACCGTGAAGTATTTCTTTTCTAGTAACGAACCCTTTAAGAGATCCTTCTTCTATTACCGGAAAATCTTCCTGATGAGCGTGGAACATCAGCTCCAAAAGCCTCGATAACGGCGTATCCGTATTCACATGAATAAAATCCCGTGCCAGGACATCCCTTATCGAATATTTCTTTATGGTCTCTACCACATCCACCTGGAGCCCCTCACTTGATGCCGCCATGTATATGAATACGGCGATTATCAGAAGAAATATGTGTCCGTAAACTATACCCAAGTAAGCGAACATAAGAGCAAATATATGCCCTAGCCGTACCGCTACGGCAGTAGCCCGTTTGAAGCCCATCCTTGAAGTTAGTATCGCACGCAGCACACGACCGCCATCCATTGGAAACGCAGGTATCATGTTAAAGACCGCCAGTACCAGGTTGATCCAGTATATGTGCGCCCATACATTAAAACTTCCCGAATACTTGATTTGGCCCGTCAAAACCTGGAATGGATACATCAAGGTCTCTTTCCCGAGAATCAGGTAAAGAGGATAATAAAAAACCACTACAATGATCAGATTGGATAACGGTCCCGCAAGAGATATGACCATCTCTTGATAAGGCTTTTTGGGAATTTCCTGCATCGATGCCACTCCACCTATAGGCAAAAGCGTTATCCGTTTAACTTTTATCCCGAAATGTGCTGCGGCAAGGCTGTGACAGAGCTCGTGAACAGTCACGAAAAAGAATATCCCGATTATCAAGATAATACCTTTTCCCCCCAAAAGCAGAGCAAAAAACGCCAATAGCAGAAAGAACGTCACGTGTATGTCTATATCTATACCGAACACTCTGGCAAATCGAATCGAGCCTCTCATAATTTTCCCAGTTCCTTTTTCACTTTGATCTTTTCGTTATCTCTAAGTTTGCCTACCATAGCAAGATTGACGGCTTCCGGGCAAAAAATCCTGCTGCACGCTTTTTTTATATCATCCCCCGTAACGCACTCTATCCTTTTGAGGATGTCCTTTACATCTGGAATATTGTTGTGCGTCATCAGACGATCTCCCAGCCACACCATCCTGGTCGAAGTACCTTCCATAGCCAAAAGAAACTGGCCTTGCGCGTATTTTTTCGCTCTCTCCAGCTCTTCACTGGTTACCCCAAGATCTCTCAACTTTTTAAGTTCGTCCAAAATGGCCCTTAAGGACCTTACGGTATTGCCGGTATCCACACCAGCATGTATCTGCACTTCACCAAGATCGCTATGTCTCTTATAGGTCGAAGATATGTCATAACAGAGACCGTGTTTCTCGCGCAGCTCTTCAAAAAGACGCGATGACATGTTCCCGCCAAGTATCACGTTCATTATCTTTGTCGCGAACCTTTCGCGTATGTTGCTATCTTGCGCCCGGAACCCGATAGCTATATGCGTCTGCTGGGTGTTACCACGGCACACTTTCATATGCGGGCCTTTCTTTGAGGCTTGCGGGCCCTTAAATGAAAGTTTCTTTTTCTTTTTCTGGCCAGCGAACTTTTCCATAGCGTACCGGGAAACTTTCTCAGGATTAACCTTACCAGAAGCGACGACAGCGATATTGCCAGGATGATAACTGCTCTCCTTGAACCTGATAAGTTCATCTCTAGTGAACCGTTTCACGGTAGTCATGCTTCCCGTCAGGGGCCGACCCAGAGCGTTCCCGGGCCACATGATACCGCTCAAGACGTCCAGAACATGATCTGCCGGCTGGTCGCGGTACATCTTTATTTCCTCGCACACGACAAACTTTTCCCGGGCTATGTCATCTTTGTCGAATTTCGCGTTCATTACCATATCGGAAAGAACATCCACCCCCAGCTCCATATACTGCGAAGGAACTTTTACCATATAACAAGTCACTTCATCAGAAGTAAACCCGTTAAAAGATCCCCCTACGCCTTCTATTGACTCTTTCAGGTCCTTAGTAGTACGCGTATGCGTACCCTTGAAAAGCATATGCTCAACAAGATGGCTTATGCCACTTTGGCGTTCCTGCTCATAGCGCCCGCCTATACCTATCCATACGCCCAGTGATACCGAACTCATCTGCGGCATCGGCGAAACTACTACCCTTAGACCGTTCTTTGCCTGTGTCTTATTGTACATACACCCTACTTCCTGCTGTCCAGATACGACTGCAGTATTATCTGCGCCGCAAGTTTATCAATTGCTTTTTTCCGTTTACTTCGCGTAACGTCAGCCTCGAGCATAACCGATTCCGCTTCCTTAGTGCTCAAACGTTCGTCCCACAACTTTACCGGTAGATGCGTCCGTTCCTTAAGCATCTCAGCGAACCGTTCGCTGTCAGCGGCACGTTCACCCATAGTCCCGTCCATATTTATGGGGAGCCCAACAACTATCTCCTCAACGCTGAAATCCTTAAGTATCTCTTCTATCCGTTCTATAGCCTCTTTATCTGTCGTCCTCCGGACGACTTCCCTGCCCTGCGCCAACGTACCGCTTTCGTCGCTTACGGCTACGCCTATATTCTTCGTCCCAAGATCCAGTCCCATTATCCGCATGATCAGCTAACCCCCATGAACCGCTTTGGAAATGGACCTGGCGAATCTCTCTATATTTGATACCATCTTTTTCTTATTGGCCAGATTCTTCTCAAGAACCTTTATGATAGCGCTTCCCACTATCACGCCGTCAGCTGCTTTTGCGATATCTTTTGCCTGGGACGCATTAGATATACCGAACCCGACGCATACAGGTTTGGTTGTCATCTTCTTAAGTTTTCTAATATCGGTTTTTAGTTTCTTCGAAAGCTCTTTTCTGACACCTGTTACTCCCGTAAGAGACACATAATAAATGAACCCCCTGGAACGAGCAGCTATTTTTTTGAACCTGTCGGGCGGCGTAGTAGGCGCAGCTAAGAGTATTACGCTGAAATCCTCCTTATCCGCCACTTTCGTCAGTTCTCCCGACTCTTCCATAGGAAGGTCCGGAACGATCACACCATCCGCGCCGCACGCTTTGGCATCTTTTATAAAATTCGGAATACCGTAATTGAACACTATGTTGTAATACGTCATGAAGACCAGAGGTGTATCTATTTCACGTCTCAGCTGTTTGACCATAGCTAGCACTTTTTTGACCGTGCAACCCGCTTTAAGCGACCTCTGGGTAGCTTTCTGGATGGTCGGCCCATCAGCCAAAGGATCCGAAAAAGGTATACCCAGCTCTATAAGGTCCGCACCTGCTTTTGCCAGAGAGAGGACTATTTTTTCTGTAGTCTTCATATCCGGATCACCCGCAGCAACATAGGCTATAAACGCTTTTTTCTTATCTTTCTTCAACCTCTTGAACGTCTGATCGATTCTATTCATTTTTTTGCCTTTACGTTACATATAGATATTCCTTCAGGATATCTATATCCTTATCGCCCCTGCCCGAAAGACAAACCACGATAAGATCATTCTTCTTCGTTTTCTTGATGAGTTTGGGTAAGTAAGCTATCGCATGAGCGCTTTCAAGCGCTGGGATTATACCTTCAACTTCTGAAAGAAGTTTTGTGGCTTCAAGCGCCTCTTTATCCGTAGCGTACACGTACTCAGCCCTTTTTATCACCTTGTAATAAGAGTGCTCCGGCCCTACACCCGGATAATCAAGACCCGCTGATACCGAATGCGCTAAATGCACCTGACCGTCACTATCCTCCAAGAGAAAACTCTTGCTGCCGTGAAGTACACCTACCCTTCCCTTAAGAAGCGCAGCTCCATGCTTGCCAGTATTTATCCCCAATCCGGCAGCTTCCACTCCTACGAACTTGATCTTCTTTTCTTTGAAAAAAGTGTGGAACAATCCCATAGCGTTACTTCCTCCGCCTACACAAGCCAATAGATGCGTAGGAAGCCTACCTTCGGTTTTCATGATCTGTGCGCGGACTTCTTTACCTATGACGCTCTGAAAATCCCTTACCATCATAGGATACGGATGCGGACCGGCAACCGACCCTATGATATAAAAAGTGTTACGCACGTTAGTGACCCAATCCCTGATCGCTTCGTTCATAGCATCCTTTAGTGTGCAGGATCCGCTTTCAACGGGTATAACGTTCGCCCCCAGCATCTTCATGCGAAAGACGTTCAGGCTCTGCCTGTGTATATCTTCAGTACCCATATACACGTCGCATTTAAGCCCAAAAAGCGCCGCTACCGTCGCAGTAGCCACCCCATGCTGTCCCGCACCAGTCTCTGCAATCACCCGCTCTTTACCCATCTCAACAGCCAAAAGAGCCTGTCCGATGGTATTATTGATCTTATGAGCTCCTGTGTGCAGAAGATCCTCACGTTTTAAGTATATTTTTGCACCACCGAATTTTTTAGTAAGTTTTTCCGCGAAATATAGCGGCGTAGGCCGACCGGCATAGTCATCCAGATAATGCTTCAGGCGCTTCTTGAAAGCAGCAGTTTTCGCTATCTTTTTATACGCATCGGTAAGTTCCCTAACAGCCGGCATCAGGGTCTCAGGCACATACTCGCCTCCAAAGATACCGAAATATCCTTTAGCGTCTGGCAATTTAGACTTTTTTCGCATTTTCGATGAACTCCTTCAATAATTTATCGTCTTTCTTCCCGGGGCTTTCCTCTACTCCGCTTGAAACATCCACCCCGTAAGGCTTGACCGTCCGTACGGCTTCGGCAACGTTATCCGGAGCGAGCCCTCCGGCAACAAAAGAACGCCCGCGTATATCATCATTTAAACCCGAGAGAGCATCCCAATCGAACTGTACACCAGTCCCTCCCGCTACTAGAGGATGATATGTGTCAAAAACAAAATAATCCGCATCAGCGTAATCGCTTATCCTATGCGAACCGTGCGACAGTATATCCCCATCCACTTTGAACGCTTTTATGATCTTTACTCCCGTAACCGCTTTCAACTCACGGCAATAACCGGGCAGTTCCCCGCCATGGAGCTGCACATGATCAAGATTACAGGAAGAAACAACCTCCCTTACTTTAACAATATCTTCGTCCTTAAAAAGACCGACCATACCTACATGATCGAACCTCTCCTTTAATTTCTGTATGATATCACTCGCTTCAAAGGGATCTATACATCTCGGGGTGCCCTTAACAAAGATAAACCCGAGAAAATCGGCACCGTATTCACAAGCCTTATCAGCATCTTCAAAGCTCGTTATCCCACAGATCTTTACCTTGACCAAGAAAACTCCTTACTCTCTTATCAGTTCCCTTACTTTTTCGCCAATATTATCAGATTTCATGAACGTCTCACCGATCAAGACGGAATTGACTCCAAGGCTCTTAAGGAACATGACCTGTTCATAGGTCTCAATACCGCTTTCAGAAACTATTACTTTCGTATCAGGGATAAGCCGTATGAGCCTCTGCGTAGTTGAAATATCAACGTGAAAGTTCGTGAGATCACGGTTATTTATGCCTATTATCGCCGCATTACTGTTAAGAGATTTTTCCACGTCCTCTTCGTTATGTACCTCTACAAGAGCCTCCATGCCGAGCTCCTTGGTCAGGTTCAGATACCTGGTAAGCTCTTCCTGAGTAAGTATCTGTGCGATCAGAAGTATCGCATCTGCCCCGTTAACAAGGGTTTCGTATATTTGGTACTCATCTATGATGAAATCTTTACGAAGAACGGGTATTGTAACTCTTTCTTTGACCTGTTTAAGGTATTCAAGTTTCCCGTCAAAGAAGCGCTCGTCTGTCAGGACACTTATCGCACTTGCCCCGGAAGCCTGGTAAGCAAGCGCTATCCTGGTCGGATTGAAATCAACCCGGATAACACCCCTTGAAGGGGACGACTTCTTTATTTCCGCTATGAGGTTAACATGCCCTCTTCTTGAGATGTTCTTCTTGAACGCGCTCTTTATGTATATGTTTGACGCTTTTCCCTTAAGATCGTTCAAGGAAATTTGCTTCTGCGCCCTGTCTATCTCGCGTCTTTTCTCTTCTATAATCTTTGAAAGTATCATCCTTAATGTCCTCAATTTGTCATCTTGATAAGTTTCTTCAAACTCTCCATCGCCTTACCCGAATCTATCGATTCGGCTGCTAAGCGAACACCTTCTTTAAAACTTTTTACCTTCCCGGCCGCCATCAAAGCGACACTGGAGTTCATTAAAACTATGTTCCGCCTGGCACCTTTCTTGCCGGAAAGCACGTCCTTCACCATTTTCGCGTTATCTCTCGCTGTACCCCCTTTTATGCTCGTAAGCGAAACGCGTTTAAAACCGAAAGTTGCCGGGCTCACGTAATAAGACTTTGTCTTTCCGGATCTCAATTCGCTGACCTTTGTCTTACCCGTTATCGTGACCTCGTCCAATCCGTCTTTACCGTGCACTACAAAAGCGCGTTTTGCGCCCAGTTTTTTCAGAACACGTATCAACGTATCCGTTAATTTTTCGTCATACACGCCAAGTACCTGGCAATTAGCCGAAGCCGGATTGGATAAAGGTCCCAGGATATTGAAAATGGTCCGTATTCCTATTTCTCTGCGCGGCGTTATAGCGTATTTCATGGCACCGTGATAAAGAGGCGCGAATAGAAACCCGATGTTTATCTTATTCATACATTTTTCCGTTACCTTGGCCGATACGTTCAGTTTTACGCCCAGTTTTTCTAGCACGTCGGCACTACCGCACTTGGAGGAAGCGGACCTGTTACCGTGCTTAGCCACTTTCACTCCGCATCCGGCAAGAACAAAAGCTACCGTAGTAGATATGTTGAACGTATGCTTGCCGCTTCCGCCTGTTCCGCATGTATCAAGCACCGTCCCGGTCACTTTTACCTTAAGCGCCTTTTCCCGCATGACCTTTGCCGCACCAGTTATCTCTTCTACCGTCTCGCCTTTCATTCTAAGCGCCGTTATGAACGAACCTATCTGTGCGGGCGTAACCTTACCGCTCATAATATCGCCAAAGACCGACCGCATCTCTTTCTCTGAAAGGTCTTTATGATCAATGACTTTTTGAATGGCCTTTTTTATGTCCATGCTATCCCTCATATTTCGATAAAGTTCTTTAATATATTCATTCCTTCGACAGTTAATATTGATTCCGGATGGAACTGAACACCCCATATCGGCATATCTTTATGGGCAACTGCCATTATTTCTTTTTCTTCGGTCCAAGCGATTAGCTTAAGAGGATCCTTCAATGTCGCCGGGTCCACAATGAGCGAATGGTATCTCGTAGCGATAAAAGGAGACGGTATCCCCTTAAAAATACCTTCACCCTGGTGATAGACCTCACTCACTTTACCGTGCATGATACGGTCACCCCGGACTATATCTGAACCGTAAACGTCGCCTATACACTGATGCCCAAGACATACGCCCAGAATCGGAACTTTTCCTTCAAACCGGCGTATAACATCCTTTGAAATACCCGCGTCATCCGGATTGCCCGGTCCAGGTGAAATGATTATTCTTTCCGGTTTCAGTTTTTCTATTTCTTCCGGCGTTATTTTATCGTTACGATACACGAGAACCTCTTCACCCAGTTCTCCAAGATACTGGACAAGGTTATACGTGAACGAATCGTAGTTATCAATAACAAATATCATTCCAACCCGCCTTCGGCAAACTCAATAGCTTTGATCATGGCCCTGGCTTTATTTTTTGTCTCTTTGTATTCAAGCTTCGGGTCCGAATCCAGGACTATACCAGCACCCGCCTGGACGTATGCGGTAGTATCCGTCATGACAATGGTCCTTATGGTTATACACATGTCGATGTTACCCGAAAAACTTATATACCCGACACAACCGGCATACGGGCCTCTCCTGGTCTTCTCAAGCTGGTCGATAAGCTCCATAGCCCTTACCTTTGGAGCCCCCGTTACCGTGCCTGCGGGAAAAGTTGCGCGTATCAGGCTGTATATATCTTCCTCTTTCCTGAGCTGACCCACAACATCACTCACTATATGCATAACATGCGAATATCTTTCTATACGCATCAGCTCCCTGGGTTTTACCGTGGAATATTCGCATACCCTGCCGATATCGTTACGTCCCAAGTCCACAAGCATTATATGTTCAGCCCGTTCCTTAGGATCCGCCAACAGTTCTGTCTCCATACGCGCATCTTCTTCGTCATCCTCGCCGCGTTTACGCGTACCTGCTATAGGCCGCACTTCCACAACACCTTCTTCACATCTTACGAGTATCTCGGGAGAAGAACCGATGATCCTGTAGCCGCCAAACTTAAGATAGAACATATATGGGGACGGGTTTATTGACCTGAGCGCCCGGTATATCGTAAAAGGATCAGCTTCTGTCTTTCTGCTGAACCTCTGGGAAAGCACAAGCTGGATAACCTCCCCGGCTCTTATATATTCTTTGGTCTTTTCAACCGCTTCATGGAATTCATCTTCGGTAAAATTGGATTCCGTTTCGTTGTTTGACTTTTTCACAGGAACATCTTCCGGCTCCGACATGTCCCTCTTAAGCTTTTCCATTATCTTGTCTATCTTAGCGCAGGCTTTGTCATACGCATCAGCCGGATCGTTTTTCTCGACCAGCGAATTCGAAACGATCTTTATCTTATGGTCCACATGGTCAAATATAAGAATGGTATCGGTAAGGACCAGCTGCATATCCGGTATATCGAAATCCTCAGGATTCTCATCGGGTATCCGTTCAATGAACCGGACCATATCGTATCCCATATAACCCACCAACCCACCGCAGAACCTGGGCAGGCCTTTGACGTCCACGAACTTGAACTTACCCATAAAATCCCTTATCTCGTTTATGGGGTCTTCCTTGGCGATACGTTTTTCTACTTTTTCACCTCTTGTAAAAGTAACCTCATTACCTTTACTCTCTATAGCAAGAGACGGTTCGCTCCCCAAGAAAGAATACCTGGCCATATGAGCGCCACCTTCAACGGACTCCAGCAGATATGCGAACTTACTGTCATCTATCTTCTGGAACGCCGAAAGCGGCGTATCAAAATCAGCCAGAACTTCCCTATAAACAGGAATAACGTTACCCTTTTTTGAAAGCTCTATGAATTCTTCTTTAGTCGGATAATACATTATTCTTTATACACATCCTTTGGATCGAAGATCCTTTCTTCATCCACTACCTTGTTGCCGCTATCATCTATCTTATTAAAATAACAGCTGAAATACCCTTTGTGACATGCAGCGCGGTTCTGCTCTACCTTAAAGAGAACGGAATTGTTCGCGCAATCTACCGCGATTTCCTTTACTGCCTGTACGCATCCTGAAGTCTCGCCTTTAAGCATCAGGCGTCCCTTGGACCTGCGGAACACGTATATCTTCTTCTCTTGCATGGTCTTCTCAACAGCTTCTCTTGTCATGTAACAAAGAGTAAGCACACGTGAAGACTTCTCGTCCTGTATGATCGCAGGGATCAGCCCCTTCTCATCAAAATTCAGTTCATCAATAAAACTCATGTAAACTCCTCTCAATCTCTTACAAGCACACCGTTCTCGCGCAAATATTCTTTTACTTCCCCAATCGAATATTCCTTAAAATGGAATATAGATGCCGCAAGCGCAGCATCAGCCTTCCCGTCCGTTAGAACCTCCAGAATATGTTCTCTGTTACCGCATCCGCCTGAAGCTATAACGGGTATCGATACAGCCTCGCTGACTGTTCGCGTTAAATCTATGTCAAAACCATCCTTGGTCCCATCACGATCCATGCTGGTGAGAAGTATCTCACCGGCTCCCAGCTTCTCGACTTTCTTAGCCCATTCCAAAGCGTCTATGCCCGTAGCTTCCCGACCGCCTTTTACATAAACTTCCCAGGTGCCATCACCTCTACTTTTCGCATCGATCGCGACCACAATACACTGAGAACCGAACTTCTGGCTACCTTCTTGAACCAGTTCGGGTCTTTCAACAGCGGAAGTATTCACAGATATCTTGTCACAGCCCGCGTTCAACAGTTCCCGTATATCCTCGGTCGTAGATATGCCTCCTCCAACCGTATACGGCATAAATACCTTTTCAGCCACCCGTTCAGCCACGTCCACCATCGTCTTGCGTTTCTCATGGCTGGCGGTTATATCAAGGAATACCAGCTCATCCGCCCCCTCATTGTTATAGATCTCGGCGTTCTGGACAGGATCCCCTGCATCTACCAGGTTAACAAAATTCACCCCTTTGACCACGCGCCCTTCTTTAACATCAAGACACGGTATTATCCGCTTTGCCAGCATCTATGGCCTCCTTAAGGTCTATGGTGCCTTCGTAAAGAGCTCTACCAACGATAACGCCGACTAGACCCAATGGTTCCAGCTTCTTAAGCTGTTTTATATGCTCAACTGTTTTTACTCCGCCTGCGGAAATGAGTTTTATATCCACTTCCTGCAGTATCTTTTCCAAATGATCAGTACTGGGACCTGTAAGCATACCGTCTTTCTGGATATCAGTATAGATCAGCTCCTTGGATCCGAAAGATACGAGCTTTCTCAATATATCGAATAGATCCAGGTCCACACCTTCTTCCCATCCCTGTACCCTGAGTTCGAAATTGCTGGCATCGGCACTAAAGATGACTCTTTCCCTGAAATCCTGAATACATGCCCTGGCGAAATCCAGTTCCTGGAACGCCTTTGACCCGACAATTACTCTCCATACGCCGTGATCAAGCGCGCTCTTTATATCAATCTCCTTACGGAAACCGCCACCCACCTCAACAGGTATATTAACGGCTTTAGTTATCTCTCTTACAGTCTCGAGATTAACGGGCCGGCCCTGTCTTGCCCCGTCCAAATCCACTACGTGAAGCATTTCCGCCCCAATGGCCTCCCATTTCCTGGCAGCTTCTACAGGTGAAACATCATAATTCAATTCACGATCGTATTTTCCCTGTTCAAGCCTGACGGTCTTACCGCCTATTATGTCTACAGCAGGTATAATTTTCATAGTTTTGTGAAATTCTCCAACATCTTTAATCCGTTTTTCTGTGACCTTTCGGGATGGAACTGAACCGCATAGATATTGTCCTTCCATAAAGCGGACGTATACTCTAAACCATACTCGGTAATACCGCAGGTGCTTTCCTCTTCGGCATTATCACAATAATACGAGTGCACGAAATAGAAATACGACTCGTCCTTTATCCCCTCAAACAGGGGACACCCCTGTTTGCTTATCTTTACCGTGTTCCACCCGATCTGCGGAACTTTCAGGCTACCTCCACCAGGGAAAAGCTTGACGCTACCGCCAACTATACCAAGAGCATCACAACCGCCGCTTTCCTCGCTGCTCGTAAAAAGCAGCTGGAGCCCCAGGCAAATACCCAGGAACGGTTTCCCGCCTTCAATATACTCTTTTACCGGACTTGTTAAATCCCTGGATGCAAGCCCTTCCATCGCATCTTTACTGGATCCAACCCCGGGAAAGACCATCTTGTCGATACCCTTAAGCGCGTCAGGATCCTCGCATATCTTCACATCTTCCCCGATATACCGAAAAGCGTTGTAAACGCTTCTGAGGTTCCCCGCTCCGTAATCAATAATACCGATCATATCCTTACAATATCCCTTTACTTGAAGGCACTTTACCGGCCCTGCGCGGATCTATGCGCGTAGCGTTATCCATAGCTATCCCCAAAGCCTTGAAAACCGCTTCAAGATAATGATGCATATCACCTTCTCCGGCGATCTCAACATGAAGGTTCATTGCCATCTTATTAGAAAAACTCGTAAGAAAATCTTCCGCGTAATGCAGCGAATACTCTTCTTCGTCTTTTATTGCATACCCGCCTGTCGCTAGTGACTGGGTAAAAACGAACGCAGGCCGATTCGAAAGATCCACAAGTACCTTCGCTTGTGCTTTATCCATCGGCACCTCCGCAGAAGAGGTTCTCACTATCCCCTTACAATCACCAAGAGCTTTTTTGAAAGCTTCGCCGAGCGCTAGCCCGATATCCTCGTTCAGATGATGATTATCCACGTGCGTATCCCCTGAAGCTTTCATCTCCAGATCAAAATACCCGTGATACGAGAACAGCGTAAGCATATGATCAAGAAACCCTATAGAAGTGGATATCTTTGTCTCCCCCGTACCATCAACATTCAACAGGGGTATCTTGATCTGCGTCTCTTTTGATTCCCTTAGGTAATCCGTTTTTCTTTCACCGCCGGATGAGCCTTTACCAAAAATTCCCATAACTCCTCCAATCCTGAACTCAAATTTTATTCACACCGTATTCCCACTGAGTCCCAATGTTTTTCAAGTTTTTCTAGTTCCGTAAGGTCGCGTACCCATCCCGCAGATTCGGAAAGCGCTTTCCGCGAATACGAGATAATATGCGAACTCTTTATAAAACTCCTTAGGTTAAGCCCCGAAGAGTACCGGGCCGTTCCGCCTGTAGGCAACACATGACTTGGACCGGCCACGTAATCACCCAAAGCTACCGGAGTATACTGTCCCAGGAAAATAGCACCTGCGTTAGTTATGTTCTTAAGTATCCTTTTAGGGGACTTCACCATAAGCTGCAAGTGTTCCGGAGCTATTTTGTTCGATACCTCTGCCGCCTCTTCAAGGTTCTTGACCTTGATTATATAACCTGTGATTTCCGGATCCTTATGCAGCGCATTGAAAACCTTACTTGACGGCGTCACAAGAACCGATAACCCTTTATGATGCTCTGCCTGCGCCTGGAGATCTTTTTTGAGGTAATCAATGTTCGTGTGCTGGTTAGCAATTATAAGCACCTCGCTGGGTCCAGCAAGCATGTCTATATCACAATAACCGAAAACCTGCCTTTTAGCTTCGGTAACGTATTCGTTCCCCGGACCTACTATCTTATCCACCCTTGGAATAGTCTTCGTACCATAAGCCAACGCTCCTATCGCCTGAGCGCCACCTACCTTGTATATCTCATCTACCTTTAAAAGATCCGCCACAACAAGTATGTAAGGATCGATGCTTTTATGTTCATTAGGTGGAGATACCAGTATGATCTTTTTCACTCCCGCGATCTTTGCCGGCAGTACCGTCATATAAACGCTTGATACCAAAGGCACCGTCCCGCTGGGCACGTATACACCGACTCTTTCTATCGGTTCGAACTTTTCACCGAGCTCTATCCCCGATTCGTGCTGGATAGACCACGACTTGGGAACCTGGTTCTTATAGAACTTGTCGATATTCCTGATGATCTTTTTAAGCGTGTTCACTATCTCAGGTTTTATCCCCTGATACGCACCGCTTATTTCCGCCTCACTAACGCGGAGATCCTTTTTCTTCATGTTTACTTTATCGAACCTGTTCGTGTATCTTAAAACGGCATTATCACCTTCTGTGCGGACCTTCTCAAGTATCCCGGCAACCGTTTTCTGAAGACGGATCCTGCCTTGATCGTGTCTGCTAACCAGACTATCAAAAACTTTACTACCAACTTTTATACTTCTCATCCTATCCCCTTTGCTCAATAACGTTCTTTGCCTCGTCTATAGCAGCCTTAAGCCCTTCCGGCTTCTTCCCGCCGGCCTGCGCAAAAACATCTTTACCTCCACCGCTACCTTCGATATTTTTTGAAACCGCACTTATCACTTCCTTAGCGCTAAACCCTTTGTTCACCAAGTCAGGCGTTACTGCGCATACCAAATAGGCCTTATCGCCTTCACCCGAACCCATAAGAATAATGCCAGACTTTATTTTTTTCTCAAGATACCCTATAACCTTGCGAAGCACTTGCATATCCTGCTCCCTACTTTCTATGATTCCGGCAATAAGATCGACTTCACCGATCTTTGTCGGGCTACCCGCTAATTCGTCCGCTTTGTTTTTCGCCTCGCTGAAAGCATCATCCTGTTTTTTCTTCTGATCCTTTTTAGCAGCCTTTTCGAGACGTTCACGAGCCCCTAAAAGTGCGGGCCTTATCTTTTCATCAAAAATGCTTATTGTTTTTCTGTCCACTTTCAGTTTTCCGCTAATGATATCTTTAGCGTTATTTTCTATATCTTTCTCTATACCAATATCTCCCGCTGCAGATTTCTGACATTCCCTTAGAAGGCTTTCAAGTGTTTCACGCACCCACCGGCCCGCATTCTCGCCAGTCACAGCTTCTATACGCCGTATACCGCTCGCCACAGAACTTTCGGCTATGATCTTGAACGCACCAATATCGGAGGTGTTATCAACATGCGTCCCTCCGCACAGTTCCTTAGAATAATCGCCTACTGAAACAACGCGTACGGTATCATCGTATTTCTCTCCAAAGAAAGAAAGCGCGCCTTCTTCTTTAGCCTGGTCCAGAGCTTTAACCTCTTTGCATACCGGAACACTTTCTTCTATCCAGCCATTCACTATATTTTCAACTTTTTCGATCTCCCGCTGTGAAAGTTTTTTCATATGCGTAAAATCGAACCTGAGCCGTTTATCGTCTACCGCCGAACCTGACTGTTTGACCTGCTCCCCAAGCACTTCACGAAGAGCCGCCTGCAAAAGATGCGTAGCCGTATGGTTTAATGCTGTCCTTTGTTTCTTGCCCGCATCAAGATGAAGTGTTACCTTATCACCTTGTGTAAGACTTCCTTTCTTTACAAAAACTACCAGCACCTTCCGGCCGTCAGTTTCAAGGGTATCAAGCACTTTTATATCAGAACCCGCTTTTTCAATATGGCCTGTATCCCCTGCCTGGCCTCCTCCTTCAGCGTAAAACTTGCCGCTTTGCGGCGAGGTTACTATTTCCGCCCTATCACCTTTACCTATACTTTCAACAGCTTCATCTGCGCAAAGGATGAACTCAACCGTAGTATTAAGAGGCAGTTCATCAGAATTTTCCGGTTTCTCTACTCCCGAAAACTTATCGGGCTTAAAGATAAAGTCTTCGGTTATATCGCTACCCCTCCTGGACTGCTCGCGCCTTTCGTCCATAAGACGCTCAAATCCTTCCATGTCCAAAGCTATACTTGATTCTTCTTCTATCACATCAACGGGCAATCCGTAAGTATCAACCAGTTTAAATATACACTCACCTGAAAGTTTCTCGGGATGGGAAGACAACATCCCTTCAAGTACCGGTACCGCTGAGTTAAGCGTATCGCTGAATCTCTTCTCTTCTTCCTCGACTATAGCACTTATATGCTCTCTCTTTTCTTCCAGATCAGGATAAGCATCTTTCATCGCACTCACTACAGCAGGAACAACGTTGTACAAGAACGGACCTTTCCTATCACCCTTCAGATATGCCCTCCTTATAAGTTTTCTTACAACGTATCCCTGTTTCTCATTAGACGGAGACACCCCATCACATATAGCGAACGTTACCGCTCTTATATGATCAGCTATAAGGTTAACTTCTCTCTTATCCAGCTTACCCGCTACAATGGTTTTAATCTGTTTTATGATCGGCGCAAATATGTCCGTATCAAAATTCGTCTTAACTGTCTGCATAACTGCAGCTATACGCTCAAGACCCATACCTGTATCAATGTTCTTATTGGGCAACGGATCCAGCCTCCCGTCAGGTTTTCTTTCAAACTGCGTGAAAACTAGATTCCATACTTCCAGAAATCTGTCGCAGTCGCAGGCAGGCGTACAATCCTTTTTCCTACAACCTACGTCCTCACCCTGATCATAGAATATCTCCGAGCACGGTCCGCACGGCCCGTTCGGACCTTTTGAAGGTGCATCAGCAGGCCAGAAATTGTCGTGTTCCCCGAGCTTAACGATCTTCCCAGCGGGAACCTTTATATCGTTAACCCATATCTGGTAAGCCTCGTCATCATCCTTGTAAACGGAAACCCACAGTTTATCTTCTGGAATAGCCATCTCTTTGGTCATGAACTCCCATGCCCATGCGATAGCTTCTTTCTTGAAATAATCACCGAAAGAAAAATTACCGAGCATCTCGAAAAAAGTGTGATGCCTCGGCGTCCTGCCCACGTTCTCAAGATCTCCCGTACGAAAACATTTCTGACAGGATGCGGCACGTGAATACGTAATCTTCTTGCCCATGAACTGTTCTTTGAACTGGTTCATGCCGGCACCGGTAAAAAGTAACGTCGGATCGTTTTGCGGAACAAGAAGGTCGCTTTCAACAACTGTGTGCTTCTTGCCATCAAAAAAATCCAGAAACCTTTGTCTTATCTCGGAAGTTGAGATTCCCATATCATTCACCAAGCGCTTCGTTAACCGCCTCTTCGGCAACTTCAGCGTCAAAACCCCTTCTAAGAAGAAAACTGTACAGCCGCGCTTTCATCTTATTGTCAGGCTGGCCGCTTTCTCCCTGCAGCATATCTTTTAATAGCTCAAGAGCGATCGCTCTCTCATCAAGTCCTTCTTCTCTCTGCGACATTGCTTCCTCTATAACTTCCTTCGAAACTCCCTTTTTCGTGAGCTCGTCCTTGAGTCCTTTGACTCCGCGCGGGTTCGTCCTTAACCGCGAATCTATCCAGTCGCCAGCAAACTTAAGGTCATTTACAAGCCCTTCCTCCTTAAGCACGCCTACTATCCCGGTGATCACTTCATCCGCGTATCCTTTTTCTTCCATCCGGGACTTTAGTTCATATTCTGTTCTGGGCCGTAAAGATATCAGCCGCAGACAGTAATTCTTACACCTTTTAAGTTCCTTGTCCCTATCTTTGCGCATATGGTCTATACTTTGAGTGGCTCCGAGGATACGCTTAATTTGAGGAGCTGATGACCTTTTTGACTTCAGTCTCAATCCTCTTCATCAGTTTGGGATTTTCCCTAAGGTACATCCGGGCGTTCTCTTTTCCCTGACCTATCTTCTCTTCCCCGAATGAAAGCCAAGTCCCGCTCTTCTTTATCACTCCGGTCTCTTCTCCCATATCGATGATCCCCGATGAACGTGATATCCCTTCGTCGAACATGATATCAAACTCGGCCTGTTTGAAGGGCGCCGCGACCTTGTTCTTTACGACTTTTGCTCTGACGCGGCTGCCGATAACTTGATCCCCTTTCTTAAGGGATGCTATACGCCTTAAATCTATCCTTACCGAAGAATAAAACTTAAGTGCCCTGCCTCCAGTGGTCGTCTCAGGATTACCGAACATGACGCCTATCTTCATGCGGATCTGGTTTATAAAAATAACGCATGTTTTGGATTTGCTTATAGCTCCTGTCAATTTACGCAGTGCCTGGCTCATAAGACGTGCCTGGAGTCCCACGTGGGAATCCCCCATATCGCCTTCAAGCTCTTTCCTCGGAGTTAATGCCGCGACTGAGTCTATAACGACGACGTCCACCGCGTTGCTTCTTACCAGGGTTTCCGCAATCTCAAGCGCCTGTTCACCGCTATCCGGCTGCGATATCAGCAAGCTATCCAGGTTAACCCCGATCTTCTTAGCGTAAGGGGGATCGAACGCGTGTTCAGCATCTATGAATGCTGTCTCCCCGCCCGCCTTCTGTGCCTGAGCAAGTATACTTAACGTAAGTGTGGTCTTCCCGCTGGATTCAGGTCCGAATATCTCTATTACTCTGCCGCGCGGCACACCGTTTACCCCTAAAGCAAGGTCAAGACCAAGCGCACCGGTAGATATAGCATCTACCTCGGCCTTGTAGCCTTGTCCCATCTTCATAATGGCGCCTGCGCCGAAATCTTTTTCAATCTTGCTAAGCGCCGTCTCCAGTGCTTTTTTCTTGCCGGATTCACCTGCAGTTGAAACACTTTTCTCAGAAGCTTGCCCCTTGGATGTTCTAGTCATATCACCCTCCTATGTAATTATTAATATTATTTTTCGTCTATTATACTATAGGTCCTGAATAATTCAATAAATAATATGCGGATTAACTCGCCCCCCTTGCCAGGCGGTCAGCTGTCTGGCTTTAAGTTCCCCTAAAAGAGAAGAAAAGGATCCACTGTAAGAAGACACATTTACCGGGAATATCCTTTCACAATTTGTGGGAACGGGGATTACCCTTCAAGTTCTGCGGTCGCCAAGGCCGTATATACGGCGCCTTGGGAAGAAAGTTCTGACTTAAAAAGGATTATCTTCGAGATATGATTTGAAACGGGCTCAACCTTTACGGTCTCTGCCTGTTTTTTTAGCTCATTTTTATTCTTTGCGCTTCTTATCCTACCAAGAGTAAGATGCGGGCTGTATTCTCTTTTCTCTTTTTCGAAGCCTTCTGCTTGCATAGCCTCTTCCGCTTTCAATGACAGCTCTTTTACTTTATCTGCACCCTCTCCCAACCCTACCCAGATCACCTTAACGTAATCCCATTTAGGGAATACTCCTATACCTTCCAGAACAACATTGAACGGTGCTACCCCAAGCACGATATCTTTTAACTTTTCTGAGATTCTAACGACTTTATCTTCTTCCACATACCCGAGGAATTTCAAGGTAAGATGTATAGAGCCGGGTTTGACCCATTTCACGTCAGCGTTCGATTCTTCCAGGATACCGGTTATGCGTGCGAACTCTTCCCGGGCCTCATCTGAAAGTTCCAGCGCAATGAACGTACGTATTTTCTGGGCCTTCTCGTTCATATGTTCTCTGCTATCAGTTTCAGGACAGCTTCTGCGAACTTTTGTTTTATCTCTCGTCGGGTACCTTTAAAGTTCACTTTTTTCGTCTTTTTTCGCTTACCAGAAACGACTGCTATATACGCCGTGCCAACAGGTTTGCTGGCACTTCCGCCAGTGGGGCCTGCTATACCTGTCACTGCGGCAGCCACATCCGAATCCAACTCTGCTTTTATCCCTTCGGCCATTGACTGAGCCACCTGCCGGCTGACCGCTCCGTATTCTTTTATAAGCGATTGCGGTACCTTTAAAACAGACGTCTTAACATCGTTCGAATACGCTACAACTCCTCCTGAAAAATATCTAGAACTACCTGATATATCCGTAATACGGCTAGCAATAAGGCCTCCCGTACACGATTCTGCAACAGCAAGAGTCTTCTTTTTGCGTTTAAGAATTTTAGCTATTTTTATTTCGAGTGAGTCCATGAAAGCATTATAACATGCTGGGGTGAAATTCGAAACTCGATTACGCTCTTGAAGCTATATATTGGCGTATGTCTCTGTAAAGGCCTCTGTCTCCGGGAAGCTTGACCGCCCCGGGTATGAGTTTAATGACCATTGTGGTCCTGTAGGTTTCTGTTACAGGGTCCCAACACCTTTGCCAGATGGCGTCATCATCCAGATTGAGACTGTTGCTTATGTTCCTGTAACAGCGTATGAGGTTCTCCCTGTCATACTTGAGCGCGCGGGCAACCGTAAAGAGAACTATTTCTACTAACGGGTAATAAAAACCGTCCGTAAGTTCCTCATCATCTATTCCGGTGATAGTTGAAGCGCCTTCAAACCCCTTGAAATACGCCTCGCGGTTCGTTTCGTTAGTGATTATTATGATGTTCTCCTTGCCTACATCGCCTCTATCTACAAGAGATTCCAAACCGCTCGAAAGAGAGTCGGCCTTGCCGTGGCGTATCACTACGTTACGCAGTAAATCGCTCAGCTGGTCATCCCCTAACGCAAGATGGCTTAGCGCGTCCATTGTTTTGCGAAGCTGTTTTCGTGTCCAGCCAGAACCAAGTTCCTGGTCGATCGCTATAACTATTTTTTTGCCGTGACCAGCTGTCATGAATCCATTCACCATTTCCGGTACCACGTGTTCCATCTTGCCCATTACGTCCGTACTGGGCAGCTCTTCGTAAGCGGGGCCGTCTGTAGCGGTAAACTCGTATTTCTTTTCATCAAGCTCCCAAAAACACGCACCGCCTTCGTCTTCAGCCAGCGTCTCCCATTCATAATCTGTATCATCAAAAACAACGCTCTGCCATCCTTTTCTTTTGAACGGGAACTCATAATGTTCCCACAGGTTGACAGGCCTCAGTGATATCTTCATATTCCTGTATCTTCTTTCGATCCGGTCCTTATGCGAGGCGTAAAACAATTCTATCCCTAGGTCCTTAGCTGTATTGACCATACACCTCAGAGCGCTTTCTACCCATTTTCTGTGTCTCTCTCTGACCTTACTATCGGTCATTTCCCTGTAACCCCTAGAAGCCTGCATTTCATCGAACACAATCGCCGGCCTTCTGTCTACAATCTCGAACTTGACCTCTATCTGGCCAAACGACCCTTCCGGACCGATAAACATCTGGGCCGCAGCCGCGTCAAGCACCCCAAGTTCCGGATGTTCTTCCCTGTAAGATGTTTCCGGAGCCACAACAAAATTTTCAAAATCCTCGTCATATACAACAGTGGCATGTACTTTATGACCGCGAGCTATCCAGGAAATATCCTGTTTTTCACTAAAAACCTTAATAAACCGCGCTTCTATCTCTTCAATGTCCAGTCGCGATTTTTCTGTCCCCACCGGCTGGTCTGCTTCTAAAGATTCAACGAGAGCTTCTTCAGCATCTTCGTATATATGTCTTTTTAGGTTCATGCGGACAGTCGTTCCACTGCCGGTTCCCGGTTGCGATGTGACTACGCCCTCTGGTATTCCATTAGCATCCCTTATCCCGTTGAACATGAGTTCCTTCCCTAAAGAAATTAAAGTAAGGCTGTCTTCATTGAGGTTTTTCAAAGGAATAGCAGCAACAAATATACCCCTGCCTCCGGGCAAGAAGAGACCTTCATCTTTGATATGTTTCATTTGCCTCATCATCCCACTGAGGTCGCATCCTATACCGTTATCTTTCGCAAAAAACTCTATAAGAATCTTGTCATCTTCACGTCGTGCCCTGCAAGCTATCACCCCAAAAACATCTCTCTCATTTTCGGCTATACCCTCCTTGGAATGCTCTATTATATTCAACGCGAACTCTCCGAACGACTGCTTAAGCTCAAGAGCTTCATCAACCGAAAGGCCCATACCTGTTAGCCACTCGGTTACACTATACTGAAAAGCTATCAGCTTATCGGCCGGGGCATTAAGATGCTCCGCGTCTTTTATGCTTTGACCCATCAGGGCAATAGCTTTAATATCACTCTGTTCATTCACCTTAGCTAAGAGCTCTTCAGTCTTTTCGATAACTCCATATTCTACAGATTCTTCTAAATCACAGAACACGTCTTCCGAAAGTCCTACATCAAAATCTTCAGGAATCTCCTCAGGTTGAGGCCTGTTCCTGTAAATAAGCATACGTGTCTTTCCAAACCTTGCATCATCAACCATCTCCAGCCTGCTGAAAGGACCTCCCGGCATAGGACTATTAATAACAAACAGCGCTCCCGGCTTGAGTTCTCTTACCAACTTATCTTCAAGTCTTCTTTTCATCTCACGTTCCACATTCCTGTGATATAGCGGCCAGAATATGTACACCAGATCGTACTGTGAAAAATCTTCATCAAAATAATTACCTTCCTCAAGCTCTACATTGCTCATATCCATCTTATCACTAAGATCACGTATACACGCTTCGCCTTCGGCATGTAAGGGTGCGTCCTGCTCTATACCTTTAACGTATCCGGCATACCTTGAGAAAATAGAAACAGCCTTGGCAGTCCCACTGCCAAGGTCAAGTGCACGTTTGTCTTCATCCAGGAATGCCTTTGCCACTAAGGCTATGTCTGGTGTCTTTGAAGAGGTAAAAATACCCCCTCTTGCTGTGGCTTTTGCCACGGTGAGGGTTTTAGTGTTTTCCCCTGTCTGGTAATACCTGTCTATTAAACCAACGGCTTCATCGGGTGATCCCGGTACTTTTGAATGAGTAAGAACGTCTTTCAAGGTTACTCTTCCCAGTTTGGTGCCAGAAATGCCGCATATGATATGGCTTATAAAGGCTGGCACAAATGATTTTCTAAAGATCTTATTAAAAAATCCGTCAATCACAGGATGCCTTCTGGCAAAGCCACGCACTCTCTTCCGGATCCAAACCTGTCTTGCAACTTCGTGAAGGATCGCGATTACAGCCAAAGCACCAAGCACTACACCGATAGTGATACCGCTATCTGCAAAACCTAACCCTACTAATGAGTGTGCATAGGAAGTACGGCTCTCACCGGTATACGTAAGAGAACCCAAGTTCACATCCGGTATGTGGTCTACTACTGCAAACCCTTTATCCAAAGTATCAACGGTCATATCAATCTCTTCCTGCAATCCTGCTAAGAGAGCCCCTCTGTGACCACTCGGATGAGATATAGTCCTTATCATCTCTACCTCTATCTCTATCATCTTCTTGTGATTCGCAAGGATCCGCTCAAGAAACTTTATATTCGGTATAAACTCAATATAATCTTTTGCGAAGTTCATATACCCGATTGTCCTTACCCATTCGCGCGTACTTGTTAGCCTGTTCCGTAACCAATCAAGGATCTTTGCCGGATCAGACTCGGCATGGATCCTGTTATTCTCATCTTCCATTTCCAGGATCTCTCTACTAAGCTTTGACATCCGGCCGGTAATATCTTCTACCTTGACTTTATCTTCACCCGCATTACCAAGCTCTACTCTCAAGGATCTGAGTTTATTGTGCGCAAAACCTGTCTCAATGTTACATCTCTCTACAGCCTGTGCTAACAATAAATCCCTTTCTCCAAAAAGACGGAGAATCCTCGCAGCCAGTGCAGACATGTTCTCCGGATCCACCTCTATTAATTTCTCGAACGCTTCTTTTGTGATATATATATCACTTGTATCAACCTCTACATGCGTATCCTGCCCTGTCGAAAAGACAGGCGACTTAACATCACAGATGAATATACCTTTCTCTCCAGCCCGATAGTCCTTATCCGCGGAAAAGTTATCGAGTCTATTAGCTACAGTTTCGATAAACATGCGCTTCTCAACTGCTTTTGTCTTACTGGAATCATACGAATCCCTGTGGGTATGAGCTTCTGCATACTGCCTCTCCATCTTCTGATATATATCTCTGAGGGTTTGGACCTGAGCATCCCTCATCTTTCGGAAGCTGCCAAGATAATCTCCCCATAATGTTGAAAGCATCTTGGCATGCCCTTTCTTATATATTGTTTCATTTATTCCTATTTCTTTTCTGACTGTGTTAATAGCTCTCTGTACAGTAAGCAGTTTTATCACCATCGCAGAATCAAGGTACCTGGCGGCACCCTTAGCGTTTCTGCTCTGCACGAATCCGTGCATATCATCCGTCACTAACTTTAAATGACGTTCTATTGCCACCCTTGATACTTCGACCACTCTAGCGTTAGCGTTATCTTCCCTGGCACCAAAAAGCCACCACATCATGACATTAATATTCTTCAAAATAACGTTTTCACGGGGATCAAGAGTATGCGTCTGCGAATACGTGTTGAGTTGTTCGAGACATTTCGCCATCCTGTAAACGTTCTCAAGGAACATGTCCAGCGACGCTTCGTCTATCCTGACTGTATCGACATTCTGAGTAAACTGAAGCATATGTTCGTAAGCTTCTTCTCCTGCGATTACTGTTGTATTAGACCTAGAAAAAGATGATGGGTCACCTTGACTGCCAGCATCGTTAAGTAAATTTATTTCGGCCGCAATAGCATCCATCTTTGTCTTAATAGCGAAAATCTGCTTAGAAATACCCTGCATAGCGTTAAGATAAGTAGTTTCTTCCTCGCGTATCCTCATCGATTCTTTTCTCAGGTAAGATACCATGCTCCTTAACACGTTCTTGCCAAGCTTCTGTTCGGCGCCCTTAAGATGTGTGGTCTTTTTCTTGCTAAGACGTTTTATTTCTGCATCCAGTTTTTCGTGTTCACCCATAATGTCCAGATACCCCGGCATGGTACCAGCGGACCGCTTGGATCTACCCCCGAACAGGCTACCAACATCTTCACCTCTTCCGATACGAGATATACCCCGCATTCTTGTATCCAGAGTTACTCCCACACCCGTCGCTTCTACCGCCCGGTTATGAGCTTCCGTCCAATGCATAGACGGGTTCAACCTCCTCTCTTGGACTTCTTTTAGCTCATGACTTATAACATCTTTATTCAGTTCAGACTGGAACCCTACTATCCTCCATATACCGTCAGAGCCTTTAAAATTTATCGCACTTACTCCGCCTTCGGGTTTTATTACCCGTCTGCGGACGGTCCTTGCCACCCTCATGATCGAGACGGCTAACTTTTCATCCACCGTAGTCTTATCGATATAATCAACTGTTTCATCCTTAATAGTAACTATCCAGGTCCCATCCTTAAATTCTCTCTCCGTAAGACCACGCTTGTCGAGATACCTTAGCCAGGCTTCTACAACATCCCCGCTAAACGCCATACCTTTTTTATCCCTGAGTATACTAAGAATACTTTCTAAACGGTTAAACGCGCTTATATCGGAAACTTCTGCGCCAAGATCTTTTTCTGATGGGCCCTCTTCCGCCTTCGGTTCGGTTTCAACAGGACTACTTGAAGGTTCTTCAGGTTTTCTGTATATCGTTAATCTCCTTACATCTGGTACCGTAAATGGCGGTTCCACCTCTTCAAGCTCCGAAAATTTTTCGGTATCCGTGGCGCTTATTATCACAAAATGAGCTCCGGGCTTAAGTTCTTCTAAGAGTTTTTCCTGCAATCTATCTTTTACATAATCCCTGTATTTGTCTTCACCGTATTCCGGCCAAAAAATATAAATAAGATCGTATTTTGAGAGGTCTTCATCAATAAGGCTACCGTAATACAGTTCTATCTTTCCGTTATCCACGATATCAGCAAGATCTACAACACAACTCTCACTTTCCGCGAGAAGACTAAGATCGTTTTCCACCCCCTTAACATGTCCGGCATACCGGGAGAATACCGCTACAGCTTTACCTGTGCCGCTACCCATATCAAGCGCGCTCTTATTCTCATCCAACAGCCACTCTGACAATAGCTTGAGATGCCCAGTGGGAGAAGCTATGAAATGTCCGTCACCTACGGTATGTTTATATCCAGTCACTCTCCCTGCTCCTTCACCTTCATCGTAATACCTGCCAATGTGCGCTACAGCTTCATCTTGAGAAAGCTTGCCTGAAATATCCTCCATCCCCACAGTCCGGCTGATAACATCATAAGACCTTTCCCTGGGAGATCCGTTCCAATGCCTGTATATCCATTCGCGGAGTATCCATATGCGTTCTTTAGTGCTCTTTATTGTTTCGGGAGGGAGTCCCGGAGTCAAACCCACCAGCATATTCGTGTATATATCGTTCATGGTGGCTTTTGCACCGTTAAAAGCGGTTACTTTTCTCAAGTCCTTGCGAAACCAGTTGATTCCGGGATAATGCGACAGGAATCTTTTCGCAAGATCATCCATTGAAAGTGCCGAATTTTCCTTAACGAACCCTTCTTCCCAGTCTTCTTCAAATATTCCCGGCCATTTCACAGGATTAAGCGCTTCGCCGATCAGCTGCCTGTATCTCTCCGCCATGTCACCTGTTAGCTTCCGCTGGGCTACGGTATCAATGTACTCTTTCCACATTTCGCGCCAATATATGTCAAGACGCGCAACGTCCGTAAGGTTCTCTACCTGGGGCGGAACTGACGCAACCTTTAAAAGCTCTCCCTCTTGTTCTTCGTTCAACCCTGCATCCTTTGACAAGGCGCTTAAGAACCTCCTCCAATGCACGCTTGAAAGTGCGTCTAAGCTGGTAAACCCTTTCAAATCATATTCAAGTAAAATTTCATACACATTAGCGTATTTCTTTTTCTTTTTCTCGATGGCTTTCGTAAGATCAGGTATACTGTCCGCTTCGATCATTCTTACCAAGTCAAGCATCGCCGGGAATAACGGACTATCGATCTTTTTGGAGGGTTTCGCAGGATCAGGCATATTCATACTTACATACGCGGCAAGATAAAACGTTGTCCATAGAAGGCGTGGCGATCCCCTTCCTATATTATTATCGCGCGCAAATTTTAGATACCGGTTAAAGTCTTCGGTAAATATCCTGTCATAATACGCTTCAGCTTTTCCCTGAAGTCTTGCGTCCACATACTTCTCTCTTAATCCATCCATAAAGGAATCCAGAAGCACCATTGACCTAACTCTTTCTTTCATTATTCCGATATTTCTTCTTACAGTGTTTTCCTTGCCAGCAGTATCAATATTGTTTATAGCCTGCCATAACACGGGAAGCATGCGGTGGAATTCAGGTTCGCTTTTAATATCGTTATCACGGGTCATGCCCATCATCCAGTCGCGTGCTTTCTGCCTGTTACCCGCCTCGAACATCTCGAGTATTCTATCCAGTTTCCATATAGTCCTGCTGTTGCGCGCACGTACGTACTCACGCAATATAGCAAGCCGGCCGGTTCTTATCTTATCTATCTGTTTAGTAAGCGAAAAATGACGTCTTCTGAGGAGGCTCCTTGCGGCCATCATCTCTTCCAGCATGCTGCGATATTCGCCCAGATCCAATAGTTCCAGCGCGAATTCACAAGCGGTATGAGTAATAACCTTCTCCTCCACCTGGGCTCTTTTTAATGACTCTGTTATCTCTGAAAGCAATACCCTCATGCATTCTTTTTCTTCATCAGATACTTCCGGCTGCGGAAGAGGTTCTCCTGTTTTAGCAGAAGGAAGAGTTCTCCTCCTCTGGTCAAGAATATCTATATATTCCTTCATTCTCTTGCCGATACTAAGCACCCAGTCCCGTTCCCTGAGTATATTATCGATCTCCCTATCACATGAGCGTATACCCTGCCAGATAGTCTCAGATCTATGAGGTATCCATTCTTTTATAAGCACGTCCCTATCAGCGCTTATTCCATGGCTTATATACTGCCCGCGAAGCACATTATGGAGTTTATCTTCAACATCTTTCCAAACCCTTGGCCCACGCATTTTGACCTTCGTTTTGGACAGCTGTAGAAGCTCTTCTGCGAACCTCTGTTTAGCAGCACGAAGCAAAGCCGAGGCAGCAGGCTCGTTCTTCTTTTCCATCATTTCAATAGCCCTGCGCATTTTATCCTTGGCTTCTGCGCGATAATCCCTGTCCCCGGTACGCTTAAGCTCATAATCAGGCGGGGTTATAAGTTCTTCTTCCAGAGTTATCTCAGTTTTAAGAACCTGTATCCTTTGCTGGCATTTTTCAAGCTGTTCTTTCTTATCCGCGTTCTCTGGATCCTGTTTTAATTCTTTTTCCAGGGTAACCCTTTCAGCACCCAGACGTATAAGACGAAGGTTCATCTTCGGAAGAGCTCTGAGATAATAATAGGTAAGATCCTCCCCTTCAGCAAAGACTTGGCTGTCTAATTTCGCTTTTACCCATACCAGTTCTTCCTCGCTGGGCCTCGGTGAAAGCAAATCAAGAACTTTCCTTATCGAATCCAAATGCTTGCCAGCCCTGCGGTATCTTTCAGTGAGGGTAAATTCTATAGGTTCAAAAGGCTCTGAAGGCCTACCTGCGTTCAATATGCCCAGAGCTACCATACCGTCAAGTTCTGATTTTATCGTCCTGTAAGAAAAAGGGTTCCCATCTTCATTCAGTCTGCACGGTCCGAATGTAATGCTGGTGAAAACTGATTCCCTGAAGTCCTTGTTAGCCATTACTGTATTAAATCCATCAAGGACATTTCCCGAAGCCGGACGCCTTTTCTTCTTCTTTGCCATGCTCTCCGGCATCTCGGAATCCTCTTCTTCCGATTCTTCCTTTTCTTCCCGTCTGGTGCGATGTCCATGTCTTAACAAAAGAAGCACTGTAACCAGAAGCAGATATGGTATCAGTGTCCCAAAAATAGAATTAGAGGACATTTTGCCATCTGCCATACTGCAACTACCGCCTGAACGGCCTTCATCGGGAGACTGCCCTGCTGATATCGTTACAGGTGTTGAATAATCGCTGTCCCTTTGCGGGTCAGGCACTTCAGTGCGTATGCTAAGGTTATAAGTTCCCGAATAGATATGATCAGGAAGGTCTATGACGGCTGAGAAAGTTCCCGCACCTGCGATATAGAAAGTCTCCCCTCCTATATTAATGGTGTAACCTGTCACAGATCCGGCCAATGCGCCCGTATACGGCTGCCAGGTAACTGTAAAGGTCCTGCTTCCGTTGCTGTCGGTCACACTCACTAAGTCTGGCGGGAACGGTCTTTGCGCTGCCGAATCGTACCAGTGCCTTATCGTATCGGCCTGAGGGTCTGTTATGGTAAAACCTGTAGTATCCTGCCAGAAGAGTCCACCACCATCAACGGCACTCCCATAGATATCGTCCAGTTTTCCTGAAACACCGGTCGGTTCAAGTTCCCCGAAAAAGAATCCAAAACTCGTTAGCCCGGAACCCCAGGTCGATATATCATCCGTAAGAGGATACCACGGCACCATATAATCATAATAATGCGCCTGGTCAATATCCTGGCCAAGTCCTGTCCAGTTATCAAGAAGTATCTGCCGGCTCTGGGCCCCTATAGTAACTCGAGACCCGGAATCTTCCGCGTGTATCATATTAATGAAATCGGTTATAAAGATCTGTACCTGCGCGACGGTCAGGGAAGTAGAAGTGGTTATTTCTATAGGCTCGTTTAAAACGTCCCACATCTCTATCTCAGGACGTCCCGCATAACGCTGGATAAACGGCCTTATGACGTTGATCAAAGCGGCTCGCTTAGCATTATCTGTTATAAGATCCGGATATTCGCCTACCGGATTAGGCCCTTCCATGTTGATATTATCGGCTATCATGTAATCGAGTACTACAGGGATAAGTCTTATTCCCAGAACCTGCGCCGCTTCCACAAGAGCATCCATATCGTCAAACACGTGTGTGCTTAGACCCGTAGGAGTTCCGCCACCATCAAAAGTAACACCGCTTCTTAAGTCACAGAAAATAAATACACGTACCGCAGAGCCCTTGAACCTGTTGAGCTGCTGCAAAAGCTGCGCCCTTTTCGTGTTCAGCCCTTCGTATGTCTCACCGTTAACGCCGTCACCAATGTCGTACCCATACTTTAACCATGGCAGGTTAGCCCCGCGATAGAATTTCCAGCCCGGAGTTAATTCTTCCACTACTTCCTGTATATAATCATGCCTATCCTGCCTGCCGTCAGGATGATAAGCCATCATCTCCGTAAGATTCCAGGACCCGTCGTACTCATAAGTACGTATAGTCCCATCAGTATCCCTTTCGGCGTTTACATACTGGTTACCCGAATCAAGATGATACGAAGCTCCCGCGCCACTGGTATAAGTTTTAATAGCAAAAGTAGCACTTATCGTTTCGTAAACGAAAACCGGACTTCCTCCGGAGGTGTATCCTCTTATGTAATGTATGTTATCAGTTCCCGTGTAATATTCGTATTCCTCATAACTCCCGTCAGGATGCGTTTTCCTGTCAGGCCTTCCGTAATCGTCTGAAAGGTTGACGGGCGTACCGTTATCATAAAAAGCTTCATCTATCCTATGAACAACGGTTCCCGCAGGCACATCGTCCGAAGGATCTGCCGGTGTATCACCATCCCAGTCATCTAGGTACGTTTCAGTTTCGATATATCCTGACGGTGAATGATAAGTGTACGAAAGGTTCGCCGGCGCCGCAAAAGCCGTAAATGGTAAAAGCAATAAGACAAGTATAGAAAGAAGAGTATTCGGGAATATACGGTCTATACGGCTTTTTCTTTGTTTCGGCGTATCGGTCTCCCTCGCCCCCAACCCTTTTATCATGATCAGAATATGATAGATCTCCCACATCTTTTCGACTTCGAAATATTCGAAATTCATGTTGCCAAGCTTTTTATGAAGAAGCCTGGCAACCTTAAGAAAGTTTACCTCTTTACCGCTGTCCAGAGCTTTCTTGACCGTTAGGCCCTTCTCCAATTCTATGGTGTTCCATGGCACTCTACCGTCGGGTTCCGTGATAGTAAAGGTTCGGTACCCATCTTTCAACAAAAGACTGATATTAACACTTACCACTCCGAGCTTTTCTACAAGGTCTGGATAGAACGTATACGCAACTGCTTTATCCAGGAATATCTCCATACCCGGAGTATTAAAAAGTTCGTTCTTTTTAAGTTCATCACGCAACCTTTTATTTTTAGCTTTTTTCTCACGGGCTTCGCGCCACTCTTTCATGATGTTAGCTATACTTGCTTTTTTCTCACGAATATTATTCTTGCACCTTGCCAGAGTATCCGCTGCGAACTGCCGGATCCATATGACCAAACCCAACGGAGAATACCATAGAGCCACTCCCAGATTCCTTACTCTTACATCTACCTTGACCCGGTTTTTACCCGCTTTCCAACCGTAAACATGGATACCAGGCGCTATATGCTTGTAATACCCCCGGCTATCTTTCTTTATATCGTGATTAAGCCCTACTCTCCGGTGATCACCCTCGGGCAATAGCAGATACTTCTTCCATTCTTTTCTGGCCGTAACTATAGACATTAGCAGCTTTGCGTTCTTTACAGGTATGGCTACCACTAAAGCAATAATGACTCTACCTATTCCCCTCACGAGTATTATGGGAAGATACAATAGTTGGGCAAGGAATTTGAAAAATACCGTTTCTGTTCTAGCTTTTCCGTTCGCATCTTTTGACACCTCTACTACTACACCTCTGGCAATACTCACGAAATGGTTATACCCCTGGTACCGGGCATTGTATCCGGCCTTCTCCTCCAACTTTCTACGTTCTTCCGGATCCTTTTCAAGAAGATATTTTTTGAGGAATATCTTCGCCTTGAGGATCTTCACACACAGGTTCAGGTTCAGAAGAGCTATAATGCCAGCTCCTACTGTCAGGAACGCAGTGAACCCGCTGACCTCGGCAGGGAAAAACGGTACTGTTCCGTACGCATAATTCCGCGGGTTGGGTCCACCACCTTTCGAATCCCAGAGCACTTTCTCAATATAAGTTTTCGTATCGAAAACTGATTGAGGGTCAATTTCATCGCCTAAGTTATAGAGAACGGTCCTTATAATCTCTATCCTGTCCTGCGGCAAGGTGTAAAACCTGTCATCCAGCTGGTATACCGGTGGTTTCATGCGCGAAGCAGTTGCACAAAGAACTCCCATCTTTCCCAGGAGTTCAAGCATATAAACCACCGTTCCCATCCCGAACTCTGACTGTCTTGCTTGCATAAATTCGGCTACAGTAAAAGAATTCCTGCTCAAGATATCATCCGCCATCACAGCATCGAACACTTTAAGGATGTTGTTTCTTCTATCTACGAACTCCTGCGGAGGCTGCTCCTGGGCCGGGCTTACAATAGTTGGACCTTCTTGGGGTTTTATCAGAACGGGTTCTAGTGTACGTTTAGGTTGCGCTTGCGGCTTATTTGCCGGCTGCACCGGTTTCCTTACTATGCCTTGCTTAAGTTTTTCATCGATCATCCTCTCCCACAGAGGTTTCGCTTCTGTTTCCAGCCTAGCGCGTTCCCGTTTAGCATCTTCATCGGAAAAATCCCTTATAGCCACCAGAAGCAAGTAAAGCTCTTCAGCATCAGCCGGTTTTGGATCCAATACGTTTACTGAAGCAGCCAGAGCACTGAGCATCTTGTAAAGGCCCAAAAGATCATTGGGTTCCTTGTGCAGTAATACTGTTCCCAGCCTCTTCTTATCGCTTCCTACCTTCAGTGAATCAAGCGCCTTTGCCTGCGGCACCTTTATAAAATTATATCCATCATCCTGCACACGGCACATTTCCATACAAGCGCTGCGAAGATGTGTCATGACCGTGGAAACGGATTTTGTGCTAAGCCCCTGGGTAGCCCCTACTCTTGCTACCAGGTCTTTAAAATTCATATTCGAGAGCAACAATGTATCTTCCAGCATAGCCGTCAGCTGTTTTTCTCTCTCTGCTTTAACCTTCTTTTTCTTAAGTGCAAGCAATATCCTGACGGGAAAATATATAAAAAACATCCTGCGGCCTAAATACAAAGTTTCTGTACGTCCGGTCTTACTAAATCCTCTTGGAGTAAATACCCTGACGCCCCTGGTAATTACTATCGATAACCTGCCTTCTTTGGGCTGGATATTCCATTTAAACATCAGCTTTTTCTTTTTCTCCGCGTCCTCTTCAGCCATGTATTTTGAAAGGCGACCTTTAGCCCGGTATATCTTTACTAGGACCTTTACGTTATCAATAAGAAGTATCGTCAGTATAAATGCCGGGATAAGAAGCCATGGGCTTATATTTGCCACTAAGGACATTGGGAGAACGGCTGGCGCGACAGAAAGGTCGGTATCGTCTTCATCCTCATCTGCTCCACCTTCTCTAGCTTTTCTTGTAAAAATATAATCGTATCCTGCTATGAGATCATATTGTTTCTGTTGTTTTATACTTGTCCTTGCCTCGAAAACAGCCCTTGAGTGAGAAGATTGTCTTAAAAACGCTATCCTGTCCTCTTCCTTTTCGACCCTGGTTCTCACGCTAACAACGGATCTTTGCATATCTTCATAAACATATCCGCCGAGACCCGCGTTCATTTTCATTAATTCGTTGAGAGAGTACTGGAGATTAAGACCTTCAAACACTATTATCTGAACGCCCTTCCTGTGAGGCGTCCAAAGATCTCGACTGAGCCTAGGAATATTTATAGTCCGATCCGGCTTAACGTAATTGTCGATCGATATCACCTTACACGAGCTTATTTTGTCCTTTATCCCTCGTGCAACAATAGTGGTCTTTCCCGAGCCCGGATTTCCATCAATAAGCACCATGACTTTTTTGCCGGAGCCAGTTACATCCTGTATGCGGGTGATTATCGGATCGATCGTATCCGTTTTAACATCGCGTTGCAGTTTTTTAGCTTTTTTCTTTATGGGCGCAGGAGAAGCTTCCTTCTCCTCTTTCTTTAAAAGCTGGCAGCTCAGATAATCGTTTATGGTCTTTTCCCATGCCACTTTCGTAATACCATCAGGCAAAACTAGTCCCGTCATGCGTGGGTTAAAATATCTCAGAACACAATCATCCGATATGCGGACAAATACCTGCCCTTCCTCGGCGCCACCTTCCACGCGGATACTCGGCTGGTCTAATTGTTCGGAAGCGATCTTGCGGATACGATCCAGCATCTCTTGCACTCCGGCAAGCGGCATATTCCTGAAATCCTTTGACATTACCAGTTCCAGATATTTAGCCGTAGCCCTGGCTATAGAGTCTGAAGTATCGTCTGAAGTTAAGAGTGTCTGTTGTGCAAGAGTATTTACTGAAGGTCTTGAGGAAGGATATGCCCATGCAAAATCGTAGGAAATAAAGCATATAAGCGTTATTACCGCGACTACACGAAACAGTATTCTTTGTCTGGTCCTCTCCAAAAACATACTTTTCCTTATATTAAAAACTTGATTCGTCTAGGTGTTTTTTCTCTTAACCTTTATAAGTTTATAATACTATAGCACTTATAATATAGAATGTCAATTGGCTTTTCTGGCTATTTTATAACTTAACTTTTATTCTCTTAACCCCTTTAAGATATTGACTTTAAAAGGGTATTGTTATAAACTTTTTTATATGCGAAAGATTGAAAAATTGCAAAAAGAGGACCTTTCAAAAGCTGACCTCGAGCAGCTTTTTGAAAAAACAAAGAACGAGCTGGCGATGCTGTCTGAGATCACTCACGCTATCATGCAATCGCTTGAACTTGACCAGGTTCTCTATACCATACTTACCGCGCTTACCTCACATGAAGGATTGGGCTTCGACAGGGGCATGTTCTTTCTTATTAACGAAGAGAACAACTCCCTTGAAGGAAAGATGGGGTTAGGACCCCTTTCTATCGAAGAGGTTGAAAAAGGCTGGCATAAAATGGCAGATCCCAGGTTCACTCTGCAAAACCTTATGAACGCTTACCTGGAATTTAAAACAGCTCCAGAATCAAAGCTGAACGGTGTGATAAAAAGTATATCCCTCCCCCTGCGGGAAGACGCCGGCATACTAGTACTTACGGGCCTCGAAGGAATGCCGTTTGAGATTAATAACGAAGAAGCGAGATCTTTAGTCAACCGTCAGATCGAAAACCTTTTGAATTTAAAGAATTTCGCAACAGTACCGCTTAAGACAAGGAACCGCACTCTAGGCGTGATAGCCGTTGATAATATCTTTTCAGAAAACCCTATAACAAAAGATAATATCCGCATACTGAACATGTTCGCCGATCACGCGGCTCTTGCTATAGAAAATTCAAGGCTCTACGGAGAAACCGTTCACCTTTCCAGGACCGACTGGCTTACCGGATTGTGGAATACGCGTTATTTTAATAACGTGCTGGACAGCGCCTTAAAAGACGCTGCAGACGAAGAGACTTGCCTCAGTCTCCTGATGATAGACATAGATAATTTCAAGAAATATAACGATACCCTGGGACATCAAAAAGGCGACCAGGCTATCAAAAAGGTCGCACATCTCCTTGACTCTTCTTCCCGGAAAAGCGATTTCGTGTGCCGTTACGGCGGCGAAGAGTTCTGCGTAATAATGTCGGAAATCGATAAGAGCGATGCAAAAATGATCGCTGAAAGGCTGCGCGAAAAAGTTGAGGATTCATTCAAGAATGATGACTCTACACCCGAGGAACTTAAACTTACCGTAAGCCTTGGGCTTGCCACTTTCCCGTATGACGGATCCGAGAAGAAGGACCTTATACAGAACGCGGATCTTGCGCTTTACCACGCTAAACAAAGCGGAAAAAACAGGACCTGTCAATACCCCGTTGGAACCTAAAGACTCTTTTCGCCACTAAACAAAAAAGAGGCCGAATAATATTCGGCCTCTTTTTTTCTTCCACCTGGGATCTTGCTATGCGCTTACTGGTATTGTTTCAGCGCCTGCGCCTTCTGTTTCTTCAGTAAACTTAACAGACACTATCTTCGATACGCCTTTTTCCTCCATGGTAATACCGTAGAGGACATCCGCAAGCTGTATCGTCATCCTGTTGTGGGTCACTATAATGAACTGTGAGAGCTTCAAGAATTCCTGGAGCACCCGGCAGAACCTCACGATATTGGATTCATCAAGCGGAGCGTCAATTTCGTCCAATATACAGAACGGGCTGGGATTGACCTTGAATATCGCAAAGATCAAGGCGATAGCGGTCATGGCTTTTTCACCGCCGGAAAGCTGCATTATATTATGCAGTTTTTTACCCGGAGGCCTTACCACTATATCGATACCGCATTCGAGCACATTCGATTCGTCTTCAAGAACAAGCTCAGCTTTACCTCCGTTAAAAAGCATCCTGAAGTAATTGTTGAACTCTTTCCGTATACTTTCAAAGGTCTCCATGAAGAGCTTGCGGGTAGTGCGGTTTATCTTTGTAATGGCCTGAAGAAGCGCTTCCCGGCCGTTCGTAAGGTCTTCCCGCTGCTGGGTAAGGAACTGGAACCTCTCCTCAAGCTGCTTGTGCTCTTCCATCGCGCCCAAGCTGACATCACCCATCTTCTCCAGCTGCTCCTTAAGATCTTCTATCTGGGAAACTATCTGGTCCCAGTCCTCGTTCTCGTCTATCTGAATATCGAGCTGCGTGATGTCCACCTTATAAGTATCCAGCATCTTGTCTATAATAGCGCTGCGTTTATACTCGATCTCCTTTTTCATGATGTCCTGGTCTCTAGTTTTGTCCCTTAGAGCCTCTAGCTCTTTTTCTTTCCGCCTTAAAGACTCTTCCTCCCACTGTATCTCTTGAGCCAGTTCGTCTTTTCTTTCCTTCTTACCATCTATCTCGCGGTCCTTAATCTCGACCAAAGCTTTATGTTCAAGGTTGTCCCCTTCGAGCTTACGGCTCTCTTCATCCAACGCTTTGATGCGTTCACCGTTCTCGTTTATACGTTTACGTTTATCTTCTACCTCGCTACTCATCCGCACACAGGTTTCTCGTTCCCTTCCGAGGTTCTCCGATAGGTTCTCCTCGTCCCTCAAAAGACCCGAAAGCTCTATCTTTAGATCCGATATAAGATAAAAGGTCTCTTCTTTATACCGCGTGCTTTCCTGAACCTCGTTCTGAGATTCCTCTATAGCCTGCTGTAGCTTTGAATTCTCTTCTTCTAATCCCTTCAGCACATGCTCATGACTGTCGCGTTCTTCTTGCAGCTGCCTTATTGCTTCCTCTTCTTCTTCGATATCCGAGTTCAGGATAAGGAGCTCTTCGCTGAGTGAATTGAACTTTTCTTTTACAGAAACTCTCCGGGAAGATATGCTGGCAGCTTCAACTTCTTTAGCCCTTAATTCCGACTCTAATCTGCCCTTTTTCTCGGCGGAATCTTTTAACCACCCTTCAAGTTCGGCTATCTGAATGTCTATCCCTTCGATCTGACCGGTCAGGGTATTTTCTTCCTCAACCATCTGGTTAACTTTTTCCTGGCGACCGAAAAGCGGAACAACATCCTTGGTAGAATAATTCCTACTGCGCCTCATGCCTTTCTGATAGATCTCGCCTTTTTCTCCTATCACCCGGCCATTGAAATCACGGTTATTATCTATAAATATGCGAGCTGCATCCGGGGATACCGCTATAAAAGCGTCCTTAAAAAGCTCAGCCAAAGCCGAATCATAAGGCTCCTTAGCAATAAGTACCTTGTTAAGATCACCGAGAGAACCTCCTGCTGCCGGTATACTTTCACGACTTTGAGTAACTTTCCTGAGCTCTTCCAAGATAATAAGGTTAACACTCTCCATAGAGTTCTCCGCAAGATAAGCTATTATCTTTTCGGCTGCTTCCCTGTCCTCAACAACAATTGCATGAGCTGCATCACCGAAAAGTGACTCCAGAGACTCTTCATAAGTCTCTCTCACGTCGATAAGCTCCGAAAGTATCCCATGCACCCCCGCAAAACGCGGATCATTGGATTCTACCTGTTTTATGATATTCTTGACACTGCTATTTGCCCCTTCACGTTCAGCGATCAGTTTTTGCAGAAACTGCCTACGGGGCTTTATCTCGTTAATGCGCTTCTCCTTTCCCCGCTTCTCTTCGTTGAACATAGAAAGTTTCTGTTGCTTGGAAATATACTCAGTGTTAAATGTATTGAACTCGCGCCGTTTTTCTTCAAGCTCCCTACTTGAAACCTCCGCCAGCTCCTCAACCCGGTTAAGTTCTTCGGATACGTTGTCCCTTTCGGTACTGACGTTACGTCTTTCCATCTTGAGCCTTTTTTCTCTGGAAAGAGTGTTCTGGATATCCGCGTTTATCTTGATAAGCGCGTTCTTTGTCTTTGTCTGTTCGGTAACTAAATCAACTGTCTTATCCCTATTAACCTTCAGTTCGTTGCGATGCTTCTCCAGCTTCTCAGTAAGTTCTCTAACATTCTCTTCAGCTGAAGCAAGTTCTTCCTGTTTGCTAGTACGTCTTGTGCTTACTTCAGAGAACTTCACTTCCAACCCCTCAAGCCGGATTTTAAGCGAATCATTTCTCTCGGTAGCTTCTTCTATCTCCCAATCCAGACGTTCTACATAACGTTGAAGCTCCTGTATCCTTTCTTTATTTACCTCTATTACATGGCTATTCTTGTCCAGATCCGAAGAAAGCTGCATGACCTCACCTTGTGACTTCTGCAACTCATCCACGGTAATGTTAAATTCTTCTCTCAACCTCGCGAGATTAACAGTAGATTCTTCCAGTTCGGTTGCTAATCTTTCTGAGGTATCTTTCAGTTTTCCATGTTCAGTATCCACAGAACTGTCATCTGTGCTCAGTCCCATGAACTTCTTGTAGTTCATCTTAACATCAAGAGATTTAAGTTCATCAAAACGCGCCTTGTATCTTTCGGCCTTTCTTGCTTTACGTTCGATAGAGTTTATCTGCCTTTCGACTTCGCGTATGATATCGTTTATCCTTGTAAGGTTCTCCTGAGTGCGTTCCAGTTTGAGCATGGCCTCACGCTTCTTTGACTTGTACCGGGTTATTCCGCTGGCTTCTTCGAATATGTAACGGCGGTCTTCCGGTTTGGAGCTCAGAATCATATCCATCTTACCTTGCTCAACGATCGAATAGGAGCTTGTGCCTATACCGGTACCCATTAAAAGATGCCGGACATCGGCTAGCCTGACAGGCGTCTTGTTAAGCAGATACTCACTTTCCCCTGACCGGAAAAGCCGGCGGCTTATGATTACCTCATCGTAATCCACAGGAAGCGACCTATCCTCGTTGGATAAGGTCAGAGACACTTCCGCGAGACTCACCGGATCCTGCTTCTCTGTACCATTGAAGATAACATCCTGCATCGAAGAAGATCTCATGGATTTAGACGACTGTTCTCCGAGCACCCATTTTATCGCGTCAACTATGTTGCTTTTGCCGCATCCGTTAGGTCCGACAACAGCCGTGACGCCAGGTTCGAATTTCAGTTTCGTCTTGTTTAAAAATGATTTAAAACCTACTATATCAAGTTTTTTTAGATGCATGTTTCCCCTTTCATATGCCCTTAAAGGGCTTTCCCTCTATAATTTCTCTAAGATTATTTACGTCTTCTTCGGTATATTCTCTATACCCATTTATGGGGTTTCTCCGTGGATCCGGGAAAATACCCTTCTTTTCATAATTGATTACCGTACCGCGATACAGGCCAAGACTATCAGCTACCTGCTGTACAGTATACTTTTTCAATCCTCTAGCTATCATATATACCTCTTGTTCTAGTTTGAAGTGCTTTATATGGGTTTATATACCTTTAATCAACCTTGTACAAGTATACTCAAGTATGCCTAACTTGTCAAGCATCACTATAATTTTTTTATATATATAATAATAAAAACCCCGGTCTGTTAGGGGCCGGAGTCAGGGAAAGCTCTGTTAAGTACTGACTTTCTATTTAAGCGTGCTCTTGAAGTGCTCTGTAAGGCGCGGAATAACCTTGAAAAGGTCGTCTACTATGCCGTAAGTAGCGACACTAAAGATTGGAGCTTCGGGATCTTTATTAATGGCAACAATTATATCTGATGATTTCATGCCTATCAGGTGCTGTATCTGACCGCTTATGCCACAAGCTATATATACCTTGGGACAAACCGTCTTACCCGTCTGCCCTACCTGGTGAGAATACGGTATCCAGTCCGCATCAACTGCCGATCTTGAAGCCCCTACCGCAGCGTTAAGAGATAATGCAAGTTCTCTTATAATATCAAAGTTTTCTTTTGATCCTACTCCTCTTCCACCTGAAACTATGATATCAGCTTCTGCGAGATTGATCGTTTCCTCTATCTCTTCTACCACGTCTATTACCTTGCTGCGTGACGCAAAAGTATCTTCGGGAAACTCTTCCTTTATTATCTCACCTTTTCTGGAAGGATCCGGGTCGGCTTCTTTCATTACCTTGTGCCTTACGGTTGACATCTGCGGCCTGTGGTTAGGAGCTATGATCGTAGCCATGATGTTGCCGCCAAAAGCGGGTCGGGTCTGCAGGAGAAGTCTTTCCTTCGGATCTATATCCAGCCCTGTACAATCAGCCGTTAACCCCGCGTCAAGTTTGATCGCTACACGGGATATAAGACTTCTACCGATTGTCGTCGCTCCGCAAAGCACAACCTCGGGCTTATACTTTGAGGTAAGCTCTGTCAGCACCTTAGTGTAAGGGTCATCCTGATACGTGCCGAGTTTAGGTGAATCTACCAGATACACCTTATCAGCGCCTCTAGCAATCACTTCTTTGCAGGCTTCTTCCATCTTGTCGCCCAGGACGATACCGCAAAGATTCACACCAAGCTTATCCGCAAGTTCCCTTCCTTTTCCCAGAAGCTCAAAAGCTATGGACTGAACTTTACCCTTTTTCTGTTCGCAGAATACCCAAACATCTTTATATGCGGAAAGATCTACCGCCTTCTCTTCTTTCTTCTCGAGAACAATAGCGTCAAATTTACATGCATCAACACACGCTCCGCAAAGTGTACACTTAGCAAGGTCGATAACAGCTTTTTTAGCTTCCATGGTTATCGCGCCGAACGGGCACACCTTAACACAAAGAGTACATCCGGTACATTTATCGTTTATAACTTGTATAGCTGGCATATCTTTCCTTATTATATGTTATTAGCCTAAAATAGCTGCTTTAACGAGTTCTGCGAGTTCCTTGGCCTTTTCTTCCGGTTCTCCCTCAAGCATCCGGCCACCTTCCCTCGGAGGAGGAGTGAATATCTTCACAACCCTGGTCGGGGACCCATCAAGACCTATTTTTGCGTCATCACAACCGAGATCATCAGCAGTCCACACTGGTATTTCCGCTTTTTTAGCCTTCATCTTGCCTTTAAGTGACGGTAACCTCGGCTCGTTGATCTCTTTTACTACGGTAAAAAGTGCCGGTAGCGGCGTTTCGATTATGTCGTAACCTTCTTCGGTCATGCGTTCTACTGTAGCGTTATCCTTATCAATCTTTTCGATCTTCTTTACATAAGTAACCTGAGGAATATCAAGATGAGTGGATACACCGGGACCTACCTGAGCTGTATCTCCGTCCGATGCCTGTTTCCCACAAAAGATAAGCTGACAATCGCCAAGCTTCGTTAGCGCCCTGGAGAGCGTATAACTGGTAGCCCAAGTGTCGCTACCGGCGAATTTACGGTCGCTGAGCAGTATGGCTTTGTCGCACCCCATCGATATAGCTTCCTTAAGAGCCTCCTCAGCCTGAGGCGGACCCATAGATATCACCACCACTTCGCCCTCACCAAACCTTTCTTTAACGCGAAGGGCTTCTTCAATCGCGTACATATCGAAAGGGTTTATGATGGACTCGACGCCTTCTCTTTTTAATGTATTCGTCTCCGGATCTATTTTTACGTCCGTAGTATCCGGTACCTGTTTTATGAGAACTACTATGTTCATTTTACCCTCTGGTTATTTCGCTAGACTTTCCTTAATAAGAGCTGAAGCTATCACTCCCCGCTGTATCTGATTAGTCCCTTCATATATCTGAGTGATCTTAGCGTCTCTCATAAGCTTTTCTACCGGGTACTCTCTCATGTATCCATACCCACCGAATACCTGTACCGCATCAGTGGTCACCTTCATAGCCGCATCAGAAGCGAAAGTCTTGCATATAGCGGATATCTTAGCTATATCCTTTGCTCCAGAATCTATCATCCTAGCCGCCGAATAGATCAGCGCCCTGGACGCCTCGACCTGTATGGCCATGTCAGCCAACATGAACTGTATACCCTGGAATTTAGATATAGGACTACCAAACTGTTTCCTTTCACGGGAATACTGCACCGCTTCATCCAAGGCTCTCTGAGCTATACCCAGCGCCTGGGCCGCAACTCCGGGACGTGAATGATCAAACGTTTTCATCGCAACGATAAATCCCAGTCCTTCCCTTCCAAGCAGGTTCTCTTTCGGTACCTTACAGTCGGTAAAAATAACTTCCCTGGTCGCTGAACCTCTAATCCCAAGCTTGTTCTCTTTCTTGCCAAAGCTTACTCCAGGCGTATCCTTATCAACGATGAAAGCGCTCGCGCCCCTTGCTCCCTTGGACTTATTCGTCATCGCTACGACCGTGTATATTTCCGCTTCGCCTCCATTGGTGATCCACTGTTTCGTGCCGTTAATAATATAATGATCGCCATCCTTTGTAGCAGTAGTCCTAATGCTACCGGCATCTGAACCCGCTTCCGCTTCAGTTATACAGAAAGCGGCAAGTTTCTTGCCAGCCGCGATATCAGGAAGATATTTGGCTTTCTGCTCGTCGTTACCGAATAGTAATATAGGATAAGTTCCAAGACCTGTCGCAGCAAAAGCCAGAGCTATACCGCCACAGCCCCAGGAAAGTTCTTCGGCCGCTATAGCCATTTCCATGACGCCACCACCCATTCCACCGTACTCCTCGGGTATATACACGCCGCAGATATCTGAATCGGCGAACACCTTAACGATATCCCAGGGGAACTCGTTCTTCTCGTCGTATTCAGCGGCTACAGGCTTTATCTTCTCCTCCGCGATCTGATGACACAGTTCCTTGATCATCTGCTGTTCTTCGGTCAAGAGATAGTCCATACTTTAACTCCTTGTTTTTCCTTTAAACGCGTAAAACTAAATTCTTCTACATTGTTTTTTACTATCCTAAAAATCGAACGGTAAAATGTTATCCGGTAAACTTCTTGAGGATAAGCGAAACATTATGACCGCCGAATCCCAGCGAATTACTCAGGGCTACGTTAACTTCCTTTTCTCTAGCCGTGTTGGGCACATAATCCAGATCACACTCGGGGTCGGGGGTTTCGTAATTTATGGTAGGAGGTATAACGCTACATTCTATGGCTTTTGCGCAAGCGATAAGTTCAGCTGCGCCTGTTGCGCCGAGCAAGTGACCGGTAACTCCCTTGGTGGAACTAACGGCTAGTTTATATGCATAGTCCCCGAAAACCTTTTTGATCGCCCCTGTTTCCACTTTATCGTTCAGGGGCGTTGAGGTTCCGTGTGCGTTAAGATAATCGACATCCTCGGGATTCAGTTGCGCGTCATCAAGTGCCGCCCTCATGCATCTGGTTGCGCCGTCACCTTCCGGGTCGGGTGCAGTCATATGGTATGCGTCTCCACTCATACCGTATCCTACTATTTCACAATAGATGTGAGCGCCTCTTTTTACGGCGTGTTCCATTTCTTCAATAATGACTACCCCCGCACCTTCCCCCATGACAAAACCATCCCTGTTCTTATCAAAAGGCCGTGATGCTTTTTCCGGATCGTCATTTCTAGTAGAAAGCGCTTTCAGAGCACAGAACCCTCCAAACCCCATCTTTGTTATGGCAGCTTCCGAACCGCCACAAGCCATTATATCCGCTTCATTTCTCTGGATAATCTTGAAGGCGTCCCCTATGGAATGGCTAGCTGTGGCACAAGCCGTGACCGCCGCTGAATTCGGACCCTTGAAACCAAGCTCGATAGAAACAAGCCCGGAAGCCATATTCACTATGAGCATCGGGATCAGAAATGGTGATATCTTAGACGCGGCCTTGCGCTCATCTTTTGTCGTAATATACTTCTCATGCTCCAATTCGACAGTATGAAGCCCCCCTATCCCAGACCCTATATATACGCCGGCCTTCTCCATGTCAAGCTTCTCAAGATCAATACCTGTGTCCTCAATAGCCATTTTCGCAGCGGCTATCGCGAACTTTACGAACGGATCGAGACGCTTGTCCTGTTTAGGGGTCATGTACTGGGTAGCATCAAAGCCTTTTACCTCGGCAGCAATTTGTGAATAGAACGGCGTAGGATCGAAGGCCGTAAGACGACCTACTCCCGTTTTGCCGTTCACCAAGGCATCCCAGTAATCTTTAATATTGTTCCCTACAGGGGTAATCGCTCCTACCCCCGTAAGTACTACTCTTCTTTTGAACATTGTTTAATGTTATTATGGAAGGTTTCTTATATTATCACCAATCCAGGACAGCTTATTTGCTGTCCGCCTTGTCTTCGATATAGCTGATGGCTTCGCCAACAGTGGTCAGTTTTTCGGCGTCTTCATCCGGTATCTCAGCTCCGAATTCTTCTTCAAGAGCCATTACCAGTTCGACCGTATCTAGTGAATCCGCGCCAAGATCGTCGATAAACTTCGCATCTTCCTTAACCTCTTCAATCTTAACACCAAGTTGATCTGCAACGATCGATTTGACCTTTTCCGCTACTTCAGACATCTGTTCCTCCTTTTTACGGTTTGGTTATTATTAACCATCAAACCTTTTTTTACATTACCATTCCGCCATCTACCTGGAAGACCTGCCCTGTGACATAAGATGAATCATCGCTTGCTAGAAAAAGAGCTATTTTAGCCACATCCAGGGGACTACCCATCCTATTGAGCGGGATGAGCATTAAAAGCTTTTCTTTTGTGTCGTCGCCAAGCTTATCCGTCATATCAGTCTGAATAAACCCCGGCGCAATCGCATTGACGTTAATATTGCGGGATCCGAGCTCTTTTGCCACTGACTTGGTCAGGGCTATAAGCCCGCCTTTGCTCGCTGAATAATTTGCCTGTCCCGCGTTCCCCATCAGACCTATTATGGAAGCCATATTCACGATCTTACCACCCCTGGCTTTCATCATCGGACGGGTAACTGCCTTTATACAATTAAAGGCGCCTTTCAAGTTTACGTTCAACACGGCATCCCATTCGTCTTCGGACATTCTAAGCAAGAGATTATCCCTGGTGATGCCTGCGTTGTTGACAAGTATATCTAAATTGCCGAAATTGTCAAGGGTTTTCTTGACGAAGTTCTCGACTTCTCCCGGCACAGTAACGTCTACTTTTTCCGCTATCACTTTCCTGCCTGTCGCACTCTCAATTTCGCTCTTTGTCGCGTCCAGTATTTCCTGATTAACATCGCAAATGGCAAGATCAGAGCCCTCTGAGGCGAAGAGCATAGCGATCTCTTTTCCGATCCCACGTGCGGCCCCCGTGATTAGGGAAACCTTGTTCTCGAGCTTCATATCTACCTCCGTTCTTATCTGAAGTAGATTTTAACAGTTATGTGCGTTTTGTCAAGTAATAATAGGAAAGTTGATATTTAATAATAATATAGATGAAGAATATATAAAATATATAGCAGTTAAGTAACTATGCGGCAAAAAACGCAAGGTGTTTTTCGAAAAATGGTGGGATTATTTATTCACTAACGCTGCTGAAAACTTTCCGCCAGTAAGCGCATCTATATACGCGGTAAGCTCTTCTACTCTTAAGTCTTTTCCTGATATATATTTATGTTTTTTTGTCTCGTTTTCTACGTTGCTTTTCTGCAGTTCTGCAATTAATCTTTTGCGTTCGAAATATAAACGTGTCACCTCCTCAAGTATGTCATCTCTAAGCTGCACCATGAGCTTACTTCTTACATCAATGCTCGTTTGCGCATCGTTCCAAATAAGGTCCGAAAGATCCCATGTAAGATCAACCCCCCAATCATTACCTTTCTCTCTGGGGCCCGTAATGACATAGGATGTTGAGGAATTCTTGTATATCTCGATATTGTCATCATATGATTCCGAGACGCTCACTGAAAGTCTCGGCAAAACAGCTTTCCACACAGCTCCCTTTCGCCACTGTTTGATTTTTTCCGGACTTACTTCGGCATACTCGATAGCCATTCTCTGGACTTCTAGTATAGAAGGTTCATGGTCGTTCTTATAGGCTAGACCTTCTCCGTTTGAACTATCGATTTTTCTCTTATAAAGAAACTTGCCAGCAGCTATCCATAACGTGACGCTTCCTTTTGCATCAACATGGCTTCTGATAAATGATATTTTGCCCGGGAAAGATTCTTCGAAGTAAGAGTTCCATGCCTTTCCCTTGTTAGAATAGGTGAATACTCTCGTATAGGTTGACGCAAAAAGAGCCCCTTCAGTACATGCTATCCGCTTTACTTTTGAGGCCGGAAGTCCCGTGGTATCAATACGGTCCTCCAAATTACCGCTTTTACTGATTATAAAAATTCCCTTTGCGATCGAAACAAATAACGGCCCGTGTTCCCGAAAACACATGTTACCTATACCCGAATTCTGCCATTCGTACTCTCCTGATGCTTCTTCCTCTAAATCCTCCGGGATGTCCCGTTTCCAATCCAGATATATCTTTTCCCAGGACGAACCGTCATCCGGCGAACGGTACACATTGCCACCGGAAGCCACAAACAACACCCCATCTATATATGCCACATCGGTTATTTTTTCCCAAGAGGTACCATGCGATACTTTTTCCCATTCATTGTTCTTTATCCGGAAAAACTCTTCACCCGACCACACCCAGACAATATCCATACTATCTCGAATGAAAGAAGCTATTACTCCATCAGCTGTTTTTCTGCCGGGTAATCTATCCCATCTAATATCCTTACCATTTCTTTTAAATAATCCCTGGCCGGTCGCTAAATACACGTTGCCAGGAGTAATTGCTATCCGGTTCACCGAAAGGATTCCTCCCGGAAGGCTGATGCGCTCCCACTCTAGACCACCATCACGACTTACATAAAGCCCTTTTTGCGTTCCAGCATATATCGTATCTTCCTCATCCTTTCCTTCGACACATAATATGTTACCCGAGTCTACTTTCAAAGATATATCCCATCCATTTAAAGCTTCCGCCACCGGCAAACAAAATACAATAGATGCAGCCAAAATTATTACCCATATTTTATGCGTTCTAGCGTCCATTACTACCCCCTGATTAGCGTCTCCGCCGATTAAATTTCCTTGACAACCGGGCTAATTTTGATAAAATATTACTGTCAATAAAGCGCGGATCCGATTCCGGATTTTCCGCGTGAAAAGGCGGGTGAATATCCCCTACCCTCACCCGCCTTTTATTTTAGGCATATTTTGATGTTTTGTCAATAAATTTTTTAATTTATCTCATATTTATGGATGTTTTAGGTGTATTTAAGGTATTGCACCCTCCCCTTCATACAGGTATAATATCTCCATGAAAGATAGATTCCCCGACAATTTCCTTTGGGGTGCTTCCACCTCCTCCCATCAAGTTGAAGGGGATAATTTCTTTAACGACTGGTGGGAATGGGAACAGGCAGGTCATACCGAACCCTCGGGAAAAGCATGCGATCATTACCACCGTTTCAAAGAAGATTTTTCTTTAGCTAAAGAGCTTGCCCATAACACTCACAGGCTGGGGTTAGAATGGAGCCGGCTTGAAAAAGAAGACGGCATCTGGGACCAGAATGAATGGGACCATTACAAGACCGTGCTTGATGAACTGATCAAGCTTGGCATTAAACCTATAGTAACTCTTCATCACTTTACTCTTCCTATCTGGCTCTCCCGTAAAGGAGGATGGATAAATGATAATGCCGCCTCTTATTTTTCACGTTTCGCAGTTAAAGCTATTGAAGAGTTGGGTAGCCGTGTTGAATACTGGATCACGATAAACGAACCGAATATACTTGCGGTACTGGGATACTACCGGGGCATATGGCCACCCTGTAAAAAAGACTTCGGCCAAATGCTCCTTGTCATAAAAAACATGCTAAAGGCCCATTCGAATTCTTATGGTAAAATGCACGAGTGCGCTCTGGTCGCTTCGTCTACACAAGCGCCTAAGATAGGAATAGCCAAAGCAGTGACTGCTTTTCATCCAGCATCGAAGACTTCGCTGGTCGACCGGTTTTATGCCCACCTAAGGAGCAGGTTCCACAATCACGCTTTTATACGATCACTGATCAAAGGACGTATCTGCATACCAGGACTTAGACCTGAAAAACTTCCTTTCAAAGATACTGTAGACTTTATCGGCTTAAATTATTATTTCAGGCAATTCATATACGGCAAAAAACCCGTAAACAAGTTCCCGTTCGGAGAGGTTTACCCACCGGAACTTCATAAAGACTCGGGCGAGATCACGGATATGGGATGGGAAGTATACCCCGAAGGGCTATATGAGATCGTGAAAAGTTTCATTAAATACAATAAGCCTATCATGATAACCGAGAATGGTCTTGCTACGACCGATGACACTATGAGACGCCGCTATATCAAGAACCACCTGAAACAGCTTCTTCGCGTCATAAATGAAGGCGCACCTGTTACAGGATATATTCACTGGTCACTTATGGATAACTTTGAATGGGCAGATGGTTACGGCAAACGTTTCGGTCTTATAGGAGTGGACTACGCTACACTGGAAAGATCTACAAGAGAATCTGCGCGGTATCTGGCTGAGATTATAAAGACCGGTAAAATTCCGGACTGATCAGACAAACGCTTTATTGTACTCTCCCTCTATCAAGGATATCTCTTCTTGGTCAAGCTGCCAATCCGAGGCTTTAATGTTTTCTTCAAGCTGTTTTATAGTACGGCATCCTACAATGCAACTGGCCACTTCATTGTGGCTAAGAACCCAGTTGATCGCTACTTCAGAGGCAGCGACTTTTCTCTTCTCGGCTATCTCGCCAAGCGCGGATAATACGGCATTCGCTTTACCCCAAAAAGGTTCGCTGTAATACTTGTAGAAAAAACTCCGAACGTCACCCTTGGGGAAGTTAGCACAAGCATTGTATTTACCTGTTAATATCCCCCCTCCAAGTGAACCGTATGTAAGAATAGATATTTCCTTTTCCGAACAGAACGGGAGAAGCTTTTTCTCAATATCCCTGGAAAAAAGAGAATACTGCATCTGGTCGCTTACTATAGGCGCCTCTTCAAGCGAACGTTCAAGTATCTCTTTTTCAAAATTCGATACGCCTATATACCTTATCTTACCTTCATCGACAAGCCTATTAAGTTCTGAGAAGGTTTCTTTCAGCGACGTATTTGGATCCGGCCAGTGACACTGATACAGATCAATGGTTTCAACACCGAGACGGCACAACGACTCTTCAACTTCTTTGCGGATAAATTCTGCGCTTAGGTTAGGCC
>JBAROK010000017.1:0-51812 GCA_049642065.1 Candidatus Omnitrophota bacterium
GAAGTACTGCGCTGCCCACATCTGGTTCTGTCCAACCTCAGTAGCGATTATAACGTCTTTATCTTTAGTGATCTGGTGTATCTGCTCGACCACATACTGAGGTTTTATAGCCTTCGTCTCTTTATACTTGAGCGGTAATTCCTTTTTCCATTTTGCTATCGTTTTATGCCACTTGTCGTAGTTCCCTTTTTTGGCAACTTTGTTAAGTTCCTTAAGTATTTCCTTAGCGTCGCCTATAACTGGTATATCAACATGCACGTTCTTACTAACGCTGGCAGGATCGATATCAATATGCACCACCGTAGCGTTAGGAGCAAAAGAGTCTAACCTGCCCGTTACCCTGTCATCAAACCTTGCGCCAACAGCAATTATCATATCGGCATCCTGTGTTGCATGGTTCGCATACGCCGTGCCATGCATACCAAGCATACCCAGGCTCAGACTATCATCCTCAGGGAACGCCCCCAACCCCATCATTGTAGTCGTAACCGGGATATTGGTTTTCCTGGCAAATTTAGTAAGTTCCTTGCTAGCGCCTGAAAGAATAATACCACCGCCAATGTATAGAACAGGCCTTTTACTTTTTTCGATGGCCTTTGCTATCTTCTTTATCTGGCCGGGATGTCCTTTATACGTAGGCTTGTATCCTTTTATGGAAACGGTCTTGGGATACTTAAATTCCGCTTCGTACATCTGGACATCAACGGGCAGATCTATAAGCACTGGACCGGGCCTGCCGGTCCTGGCGATATGAAAAGCCTCTTTCACGGTCTTAGCCAGTTCTTTCACGTCCTTAACGAGATAATTGTGTTTCGTTATAGGGCGCGTTATGCCGACCATATCGGCTTCCTGGAACGCATCGTTACCGATAAGAGTGCACTTAACCTGACCGGTGATCGCAACCATCGGTATTGAATCCATGTAAGCTGTCGCTATACCGGTAACAAGGTTTGTAGCACCCGGACCTGAAGTAGCAAGACAAACTCCTACCTCCCCAGTAGCACGGGCATAACCATCAGCGGCATGTACTGCCCCCTGCTCGTGACGCGTTAAGTGAAATTTAATAGATTTTTCATCATAAAGCGTGTCACATAACGGCAATAGAACACCACCCGGATACCCGAATATATGCTTAACCCCCTCTTCACAGAGGCTCCTAACCATTATTTCTGCACCTGTGATCTTAGACATTTTCCTTCCTTTCCCGTAAGTAGGTATAATATTACTTTCTTATTATTTATACAAACATATGTTTAAACAGTATAACAACATGGTTTTTCTTTGTCAAGAGTCCCTTGTTTTTCAATATATTAGAGACAGTTTTTACGATAAATTCTTTCATTTAAATAGCTTATGAATGAAAAGCCGGAACTCTAGTCCCGGCCATTATTTACGCATTATCCCTAAAAACTCGTAATTACCCTTTATACACTCTTGGTACCCTGTCTGTTATCGCAGAAAGTATCTCGTATGGAATGGTGCCGGCAAGCTTGGCTATCTTTTCAATAAGTATCTCTGATGTACCTTGCCTTCCTATCAGGACCACTTCGTCCCCGACATTAACCTCTTTAACATTACCTACATCGAGTAACGTCTGGTCCATGGTCACCATACCTACTATCTTCACATATTGCCCTTTTACAAGAGCTTCTGCTTTGTTGGAAAGTATCCTTCCATACCCATCGGCATATCCAATAGGAATAGTAGCGATCCTGGTATCTTTCTGGGTTATATATGTCCTGCCGTAACTGATGGACCTGCCAGGAGGCGTGTCTTTAAGATGCACTATCTTTGTCTTCAGGCTCATCACCGGCTTAAGTCCAAACTCTTTGCGGAAACTCTCTTTTGGATATACCCCGTAAAGAAGTATCCCTGTCCTTACAAGGTTCATATGGGATTTTTTCCAATCAACTACCGCTATGCTATTAGCAGCGTGTTTGTATTTAACGTCTATACCCAACTGTTCCATTTCTTTCAGGATAGTTTCCATATGATCTATCTGCATACGGGTCATTGTCTTATCCCGTCCAGCCGAAGAAAAATGCGTGTAAACACCTTCAGTGTCGATCTCTTTTTTGGAATAAACGTTTTTAATGAAATCAACGGCTTCTTCGTGCCAGACGCCGATCCTTCCCATACCGGTATCTATCTTGACGTGTACCTTGGGCCGTTTCTTTGTCTCTTTTGATATCTGCACAAGCACATCTAATAGACCCGTATCACATAAAGTCAAAGTTATATCGTTACTGACAGCAGCCTGGGCCTCTTCATCAAGTACCGAACCAAGAACAAGTATAGGCACTTTAATCCCGGAAGACCGCAGTTTCAGGCCCTCATCAACGGTCGCAACACCAAGGTAATTCACGCCTTCTTCTACCAGAGCCTGGCTTACCTGGGAAATACCATGACCGTAAGCGTTCGCTTTTACAACGGCCATAATATCCACTTTTTCATCAACAAGACTGCGGATGTTTCCCAGGTTATGCCTTACAGCGCCCAGGTCTACTTCCGCCCATGTTGGTCTGTATGTTGTCGTATCCATATTAATCAGATTTTAGTTTCGGTTCCGTGACACTACAGTATTTTGAATGCATATACATCGGATCTATGGTATCGGCGCTGTCAAAGCCAGAACAAGCCCTTTCTATACCCAGCCTGCCTATATCCACAGCCTTCGGATACCAGTCTATATCTAGAGAATACTCCACCAGCGGCGAGGAGTCCAGCTCTTCTTTATATTTTGTTATACCATTTCCGAAAACAAAAATTTCCCCTTCAAGACCTTTAAGGAAATCGTCAGCTTTGGTAAGCAGGTACCCTGTTTCCCTCCGGAAACCGCTACCTGAGAATTCGTAAATGCACGTGTACACTTTCCCTTTATGGGCATCCAGAAAAGGCGCTATCTTTTTATCCCGCGGACTAACGTTCATCACCATCGCGTCCATTGTAGGCACACCGATAACCTTATTCCCGAGAACAGCTGATAGCCCCTTAACAGTGGCCACTCCGATACGTAATCCCGTAAACGAGCCCGGCCCCAGACCCGTACATACAAGATCGATATCGCGCGCTTTCCATCCCGCTTCTTCTAACATACCTTTTATAGTGGAGGTGAGTATCTCGCTATGCCTTATACCCGCATCTTCATGATACAAGGACTTTACCTCTTCATCTTCAAGGCACGCTACACTAAGATATTTGGTCGATGTATCAAACGCTAACACTTTCATAATGCATCCACTATTTTTTTGAACCTCTCGCCAACACCAAAAAATTCAAACCGTCTTTTGTTCCCGTTCTCATGCGATAACTTGACCTTGAGGTATTCATCCGGCAAGATCTCCTGCACTTTATCCGCCCATTCCACTACCGTTATCCCATCACCATAGAAATATTTCTCATAATCCATCGTCTCACAAAAACTTTCCGGTTCTAGCCGGTAAACATCGAAATGATAAAGATCCTTATCTCCACTGTATTCTTTAAGGACCACGAACGAAGGGCTGTTCACGTAAAGATGATCGCTGATACCGAGCCCTTTCGCGATACCCTTGACAAAAACAGTCTTACCCGTACCCAGCTGGCCGATAAGAGCTATCAGATCGCCTCCTTTAAGAGCTTTCGCTATCTTAGAAGCTGCCTCTATTGTCTCTTCGGGCGAATTTGTGACCACTATACCGGTATTATCCATTACAGATGAGAGAACCCCTTCATTTTGAGAACGCTTTCTTCACCCTTACGGTCTACTATTTTTACACCTTTTTTCTTATCAACCATTTCACCTATGATGAAATATTTTCCTTTTTTAGCGAGAGCTTTCGCCTTTTCTTTCTTCATGGTAAACAAAAGCTCAAAACTCTCACCGAAGTGCAGCGCATCGTTTAATGAAAGCCCTTTTGAGAGAGGTATCTTATCCGCATAAACCCTAGCACCCGTGCGACTTTCAGCGCAGAGCCTGCCAAGATCCATCGCTATACCGTCAGAAATATCTATCATGGAACTTAAATTATACCGACCGGTAAGAAAACGTGATTCTTTAAGCCTCGGAGCAAAATCAAGATGTTTTTTCCTGCCGTCTCTTACAGGACCCGTCACAAGAATAGCGTCACTTTTTTTCGCTCCTCGCCGGGTTACAAGCTGTTTCTTATCGGCAAACCCGATGATCGAGATATCTATGACCAGCTTGCTGGACCGATTGGTATCACCGCCTATCACCTTGATACCGTATTCTTTGCATATACCAAAAATCCCGTCGTAAATAGACTTAACAGCAACTTGTCCTGTACTCTTTGGAAGACCTAACGTCACGGTAATATATTTAGGAACGCCACCCATAGCAGCTATATCACTAACGTTCACAGCAACTGCTTTACGGCCTATTCTTTTGTATCCGGCTTCTTTAACACGAAAATGCACGCCTTCAGTTAACATATCGGTAGCCCAGAGAAGATACTCTTTGCCGCCAAGGTCTAAAACGGCACAATCGTCCCCGATACCGACTTTTACTTTCTTGCAGGGCCTACCCGCACGTTTCCTTATCTGGTCTATGATAGCGAGTTCCTTCACTTGCCCATCACCTTCTTGATCTTGCTTTTATCAGGTTTTTTTATTATGCCTCTTTCGGTTATTATCGCAGTAATAAGTTCAGCTGGCGTAACGTCAAACGCCGGGTTCCATACATCCACTTCCTGTACGGTTATACACGCACCGCCGATCCTCTTCACTTCTTCGGAAGTTCTTTCTTCTATAGCGATACCACTACCGTCAGAAATAGACAGATCAAACGTGGAATACGGCGCGGCCACGTAGAACGGTATCTGGTGATACTGTGCCAAGACCGCCAGGTTATATGTACCGATCTTGTTAGCTGTATCTCCGTTAGCCGCTATCCTGTCTGCGCCTACCACAATAGCATCCACCCCGCCTTTAGACATAAGCGAAGCCGCCATATTATCACAAATAAGCGTAGTCGGCATCTCTTCTTCCATGAGTTCCCATACCGTTAGTCTTGCGCCTTGCAGAACCGGTCTGGTCTCATCGGCATATACCCGGGAAACTTTCTCTCTGGCAGCTATAATAACAGAGACAGCTGTGCCATGCCCTCCGGTAGCCAACCCTCCGGCATTACAATGCGTTAGCACCTTGGCCCCTTTTTTAATGAGTTTCGCGCCGTTCTTACCGATATTCCTGCAGATCCTGTTATCTTCATCAAGTATGGCATGGGCTTCTTTAAGGATCATCTTTTTAAGATGTTCAACGCTTTTATCGCGGTTATTATCTACCAGCTCTTCAACCCGTTCTAATGCCCAGAAAAGGTTACGGGCAGTAGGCCGTGCACTCGCAAGATACGAGACCGTCTTATCAAGATCCTTTTTAAAAGAACTGAACCGAACGGCCCTGCTGTTACGTATGCCCAGATACACGCCGTAAGCGCCCGCAATACCTATAGCCGGCGCCCCTCTTACTTTCAGGTGCCTGATAGCGTTCCACATATCTTTCGCGCTTTTGCAGGCGATATAATGCAACCGGCCAGGAAGAAGCCTCTGATCAATAAGTTCTACCCTGCTATTTTTCCATCGTATAGTTTCAATAGCCATTTTAAATCCTTATCTTTTACCTAAGTTCCTATACCCCTCATCAGAAAAACCAGAACCACCATACCTACGTTATGTATGATATGCACCGCCATTGACGGCACTAAAGAACCTGTTTTTTCATAGAGATAAGCTAATAAGAGCCCCAACGCCATGATCGGGAAAAACCCGACTGCATGCGCGTGTAATACCGCAAAAATAGATGCGGTAACCACCATACCCCAGAAAACCCCAAAACTTTTCTTTACCGCCCCGTACATGAACCCTCTAAAAAATATCTCTTCGGCGATAGGCCCGAAAATAGCGGCAAAGAGCGTCGACATCAATAGAACTATGGTCTCTTTCTCTTTCATGAACACTTCTACTATAGGCTGGACGGGAGGCTCATATCGTAAAAGATGCGTAACAAAGTAAGTGATAACCATTATACAGAAAAGTACCGGGACAAGGCATACATACCCTACTATCGCGTAATAAACGCTTTTTGAAAAACCCTTGCTGGTAAGACCGATAGCTTTTATCTTCTGGCCGTATTTAGTGACGACAAAGTACAGTATAACGCTTATACCAACTATGTTCATCATTGCCGTATTAAAGATCATACGAAAATTCTCGTTGTAAAGTATCGGGAACTCTTTTGAGATGAACGCCTGGATTATTATGAACGCGTAACCGGATGCCAGGAATATCAAAATAACGCGCATAACGTCACCAAGCCCCCAACGTGGAGTTTCCTGCTGCTCTAACCTTATATTAAGCGGTTCTTTCTTGAAAAACCGCACCAAGAAGCACCCATCGAATATGAATCCCAGGAATATCACGAAAAGTATGGCCAGGTTAACAAGACCGATAAAAATATAAAGAAGAGGATTTTCAACAGCCAGGTCTTTTATCTTCTGTTGCCTGGCAGCTATATCTTCATCACCAAAAAGCTCGGCTTCTTGTTCTTCGGGCTCTTCTTGAACCTCTTCTGCGGCCACTTCTTCTGTAGCGGCTACCTCCGCTTGCCGGGCTTCTTCCGCCCTATGGCCGGCCATGGACAAGAGGTTTATCAGCAGAATAAAAACCGCAAGCGCAACGTATAATTTGTTGTGACGTACAAAATTATGTATTTTTCCCATTTATTTTTATCCCACGACGTTGAGATGTCTCAGACGAAAAATAGCGCCGGTGCTTTCAGCCATACTCCGTATATTGGAAATCGCCTCCTGTCCCACAAAATCAAGACAAGTAACTTCGGTTTTTATACCGTTTTTCACGCACTCTTTCACGAATTCCATGATCGTTCCATACGCTTCCACCCCGAAAACAGAATGGCATGTATTATCATAGTTCTCTTTATTGAAAGCGTTCACACTTACTGAAACCGAATCGATAAGACCGGCAAGTTCGCCGGCTATGGGCCTTGCGGCTACAAGGCTGCCTTCCCCGTTAGTGTTAAGACGCGTCTTGCCACCTTTATCCTTTATGTAAGAGGCGACTTTTTTGATAGCACCGAGCCTGAGGGTAGGTTCGCCAAGCCCGCAGAAAGTCACTTCTTTATAAGCTGATATATCGTCCCCTATAGCATCTATTATCTCCGGGACCGTTGGTTCTTTGGTTAGCTTGAGATTATGCCCTTTAACAAAATAAGACGTGTTACGCGTACAGAAGCAGCATCTATTAGTGCATCTATGCGTCATGTTAAGGTATAGAACGTCCCTTATGGGGTAAGCTATCTTACCGTTCTCTTCCATGCCCAGACGGAAAAGCTGATCCGCGTTATGTGCAGTTATCCTTGCTACGTCTTCAGCTGTCAGGCCGTATACTTCAGTGTACACATCCAAGAGGTATTTTACATAGGCGGGTTCGTTCCTTTTGCCTCTTACGGGCACCGGCGCAATATAAGGCGCGTCAGTCTCCAGGAGCAGCCTTTCCAAAGGAACATGTTTTATCATCTCTCTCAAGTTCGCAGCTTTCTCAAAGGTTATGTTCCCGGTAAAGGATATATATAAATCCGTTTCAAGCGCTTTTTCAAGGAACTCGATATCCCCGGAAAAACAATGAATAACACCTTTAAGGGTAAAGTGATCCGTACCCTTTATGGTCTCCAATAGATCCTTATCGGCGTTCCTGCTATGCAGTATAAGAGGAAGGTCCAGCTCTTTAGCAAGGATGACACTTTCTCGAAAAAGCTTTTTCTGGTTCTCGGGATCCGAATAACCTTTAAAATAATCCAGGCCAACCTCACCAATAGCTATTACCTTATCGCTAGTAAGAGCTATATCCCTGATCTTTGAGATATCCTCTTCAGTAACTTTATCAGCATCGTGCGGGTGCACTCCAACCGCCGCAAAAACCGAAGGATACTTCCCTGCAAGGCTCACACACTTTTCGCTACTGGCGACACTTATCCCGGGGCATATGATACGCTCGACCCCGGCTTCGGCGGCCCTTTTCACTACATCTTCAACATCATCTTTATACTGGGATAGGTCAAGATGACAATGCGTGTCTACCAGTTGCATTTATACCCTTCTTTTTTTAGTAGAGCTCTTTTTTTGTTAAGCCCGCCGGAATACCCGCCGATAGAACCGTCGGATGAGATCACCCGGTGGCACGGCACGCCGGGAGCGTAAGGATTCTTTTTAAGAGCCTGGCCCACGGCCCGTGAAGCGCGCGGTGATCTTGTTTTTTCCGCGACCCAGGCGTAAGACCTTACCGTACCTTTCGGTATACCCAGGACTGCTTTAAGCACCTTCTTCTGGAACTTCGTAAGGTCCGGATCGGTTTCTATTTTTTTGCGGAAAACATCCTTACTGGACATGCTATTCTTTTTTTATCCGCATAAAAAGCGGTTCGCCTTTGGCGATCTTTGTACCGGCTGGAAACCTTCTCTCCCAATTCTCAAAGGTTTCCTTTTCGGTAGTATAAACTGTTAGTTCTTTTTTAAATTCTTCTTTTGTAAATTCCTCATCAATATTACCTAACCCCAGTTGAGACCACATTTCCCGAGCTGTCGTTGGCATGTATGGGAAAAGTGCTATAGAAGTAGTCCTTAACACCTCAAGGAGATCTGCAATTATTAGTTTTATAGACTCCATATCGCCTTTCTTGGAACATTCCCAAGGCGCAGATTCTTCTATATATTTATTAGCTTTTCCAACAGCTATCATGATATGCTCTAATGCATCTTTTAATTTAAGGTCTGGAACATCAATGTAGGTTTCTTTTACATAAGGAAGCAGGTTTGCTATATTACTTATAACATCCTCTCTGCTCCGTTTTTTTTGTTCTTCATTAACTAATTCTTTAGAAACTAACGGCGAAACTCCCTCGAAATATTTCTCCACCATTGTAAGGGTTCTATTTAATAAGTTTCCCAAATCATTCGCTAAATCACTGTTATACAAAGTAATGAAGGCATCCTCGCTAAAAACTCCATCGTTTCCAAAAATTACAGCCTTTAATAGAAAATATCGTATAGCATCAACTCCGTATTTTTCCTTTAATTCTAATGGATCAACAATATTACCTTTGGATTTGGACATTTTGTCCTCTCCCATCTTCCACCAACCATGCGCAAAAATGGTTTCTGGCATCTCATAACCTGCGCTATGGAGCATTATTGGCCAATATACTGCATGATGTCTGAGGATATCTTTCGCAATAACATGGAACTTAGGTGGCCATGTATCTTTAAGATTGCGACCAGATGCTTTAATCCCAGATATATAATTGATTAAAGCATCAAACCAAACATATAAAACATAGTTGTTATCAAATGGAAGTTCTACTCCCCATGACATCCTCTCCTTAGGACGCGATATGCAAAGATCATTGAGTTTTTCCTTTAAAAATCCTTTTACTTCGTTCTCTCTAAACTTCGGCATCACGAACTCAGGATGCTTGTTGATATACTCTATCAGCCAATCCTGGTACTTGCTCATCTTGAAAAAATAGTTCTTTTCTTTTATATGCTCAACGGGCCTGTTACACTCTGGGCATACCCCACCTTCTGCCTGCTTATCTGTCCAGAAGGTTTCACAAGGAGTACAAAACCATCCGTCATATTCGCCCAAATAAATATCACCCTTTTCATATAATTTCTGTAAAAATTCCTTAACTTCTTCTTCATGTTCTTTATCTGTTGTCCGAATAAAATAATCATACTCTACGTCTAATTCTTTCCATACCTTCTTAAAATTAGATACTATCGTATCAACAAAATCTTTTTCTTTGCCTTCACCGAACCCCGCTTTCACACTGGCTTCCTCGATTTTTTCGCCGTGTTCATCGGTACCGGTCAGAAAAAACACTTCGTCACCCAGCATCTTGTGATACCTTGAAAGCGTGTCTACCGCTATCTGCGTGTAAGCGTGACCTATATGAGGGTTAGCGTTAACATAATATATGGGTGTAGTTATATAGAATTTTCCCATAACCTATTGTTTTTCCTCCTTTTCGTCCAGGTTAATCTCCTTGATCTTCCCATCCCCGAAATTCACGGTAATTGTTCTTTTCAAAGGGTTTACCCCGATAACCTTTCCCTTGCCCTGCTCGGTCTTTATTTCTTTGCCGGCTTTCGGCAGGCCCTTGCAACACTCCTTGTAACAATTATACTCATATCCCAAGCAACACATCAACCGGCCGCAAAGACCCGATATTTTTGAAGGGTTAAGCGGCAGGTTCTGCACTTTCGCCATCTTTATGGTTACAGGGTTAAAATCCTTAAGAAAAGACATGCAGCAAAGTTCCCTGCCGCACGGCCCGTGCCCCCCTAGCATTCTCGCCTCGTCCCGGACGCCTATCTGCCTGAGCTCTATGCGCACCCTGAAAATACTGGCAAGGTCCCTTACCAGGTTCCTGAAATCCACACGGTTCTCAGACGTAAAATAGAATATTATCTTGGACCTGTCGAAAGAATATTCCGCGTCAACGAGTTTCATCGGAAGTTTATGTTCCTCGATTTTCTTCGCGCAGACACCCATAAGATCCTTGGTCTTCGCCGTGTTCTTATCCAGCTGCTGCTCGTCCCAAGGATTGGCTTTGCGGATGATCTTTCTTAATGGCTGTTCTATTTTACTGAGGTCCTCGATTTTTTCGTTAGCTGATACCACTACCCCGGATTCAAGTCCCCTGTCAGCTTCCACTATGACCTTGCTGCCTATCTCAAGTTTTAAACCGTTCGTTATAAAATGTTTAGTTTCACCGGCTGACCTAAGCTGCACTTTCACTACTTCATGCATGGTTCTTTCTCCTTTTATATTAAAAGTGCCACAAGTGGCACTTACTTTAACATCCCCGGCAGCGCTTGCGCGACGAGTTTCGGGTTAACGTTACCCATCAGGGCTCTTCGCATATTTACAAGCTTCTCCACGATGCTGTAGATCTCATCTACCGGATATTTCTCAAAATAGCTATACGCTTCCGTGCCCAAGACATCTTTATCTACGATCATATCCACCGCACCTTCAGAAGCCAGCACTATATCGCGAAAAACCATGATCAAGATATCAATATCTTCTAAAAGACCTGTCTTATTCTCTATGTCCCAGTTAAGGCACACAGAATTTTCTTCTTTAACAACAGTATCCAATATCCCCAGGATACTGTCTTTTCTTTCGAGCACGCCTTCTTCGACCATTTCCAAGGCCCTTCCGGGAGATCCTTGCGAAAAATGCGCGAGAAAAAGCGCGAATTCTTCGTCCAGACTCTCATCCTCCCGCATGATGATATCCTTAGTATCTGCTATAGATAAAGACCGGAACCTTACTTCCGAACACCGTGAGATCACGGTCTCTAAGAGCAGTTCTTTTTTATTAGTCGTAAGGATTATCACCGAATGCCCTGGCGGCTCTTCAAGAACTTTTAAAAGAGCGTTTGCCGCGTCCCTGGTCATTAGATGCGCGTCTTCTATTACGCAAACGATCCTCTTTGACTCGTAAGGCTTAAGGCTTAAAGCGTCTTTAGCGCCCCTCACCTGCTCGATCTTTATCGCTTTATTCTTCTCAGGTTTTATCCATATTATATCGGGATGGTCCCCGGCTTCTATCCTTCTGCAGGTAGGACACTCGCCGCAAGAGTCGGTATCATTAGGTTTGTCATCGCACATAAGTGCCATAACAAACGCTTTTGCCACAAGCGTCCGGCCTACTCCTTCTGGCCCGGTAAAAAGATAACTGGAATAGGTCCTGCCCGAAGACAGGCTGTTTGAGAGGTACCTTATTACGTTATTTTGTCCCTTTACATCCTTCAATAAAACCATATATTCTATCCTTAAGAGCGCTATAAGTCTCTTCTATGTCTTCGTTAACGGATATAACGGTTATCCTTTCCGGATTTTCTCTGGCAATAGTAAGATAACCGTCTCTCACCTTTTCATGAAACTCACGGCTGCGTTTTTCCATCCTGTCTCCCGAATGATGCGCTCCCGCCCGTTCCAAACCGGTCTCAACATCCACGTCCAGAAGTATCGTAAGGTCCGGCGTAAGCCCTCCGGTAGCCGCTCGATCCATGCTCTTAACCAGCTGCATATCCATCCCCAGGCCGTATCCCTGGTAAGCGAACGTAGCGGTATTGAACCGGTCACACAGAACTATTTTTCCTTCTTCCAGAGCCGGCCGTATCATCTCTTCCACATGCTGAGCCCTGTCAGCTTCAAAAAGAAAAAGTTCAGCATACTTATCGAGCCGTATCTCTTTCTTCTCAAGCAGTATGTCCCTAATCCTGGCACCCAGAGCCGTACCTCCAGGCTCGGCAGTATGCACGACCTCATATCCACCAGAGACAAGTTCCTCTCTGAGCCGTTTGGAATGCGTGCTTTTACCGCTGCCTTCCGGCCCTTCGAAAGTTATAAATAATCCCTTCTTCAGCTTTTCCGCCATACAGGTCCTTTAGGCGTATCTTCAACGACCACTCCCATACCGGCAAGTTCGTCACGTACCTTATCCGCGCCCGCGAAATCTTTGTTTCTTCTAGCCTCTTCCCTCAAAGCAACAAGGCGATCTATCTCGCCGGCCTCTTTGGCATCCAGCTTGATCGGATGAAGAGATACCCCCAGAATATCCGCGAAACGCAGGATATAATTTTTGACGGCTTTCGTCATATGAGCCTTCTCTCCAAGAGAGATGTTATCGTCCGCAAGGCAATCATTACCCATCTTCACGCCTTCGAATATGACAGACATCGCCTGTGAAGTATTGAAATCATCGTTCATAGCTTCAGCAAACTTCTCCTGGAGCCCGTTAACCGTCCATTGCGCTTTACCTACCGATTCCATATCCTTTGGCTCTTCATTTTCGCCGGTCTCGTTATACTGCCGTACTACCCGGTCGACCTTATCAAAAAATATCATTATACGTTCTTTTGAGTTCCTGGCGCTTTCCATCTTCTCATCGCTGTAATCCATGGGGCTTCTGTAATGACTGGTAAGAAAAACTATTTTTAATAGATCCGGATCCTTATACTTATCCAGGAAATCCGATATCTTCACGTAATTGCCAAGCGACTTTGACATCTTTTCCCCGTTCACCGTCAAAAGTCCGTTATGTATCCAGTAATTAGCGAACGGTTTGCCTGTACACGCTTCAGCCTGGGCGATCTCGTTCTCATGATGCGGAAAAATAAGGTCAAGCCCGCCGCCGTGAATATCGAACTGCGGTCCCAACAGGTCAGTGCTCATTACCGAACACTCTATATGCCATCCAGGCCGGCCTTCACCCCACGGGCTTTTCCAGAAAGGCTCATACTCTTTAGCTTCTTTCCATAGGGCAAAATCAAGCGGGCTCTCTTTTTCGTCACCGTGCTCAACACGCACGCCCTGAAGCATCTCTTCCTTATTGCGGTTAGACAGTTTACCGTAACCTTCGAACTTGTCCACACTGAAATATACGTTATTCCCCGCTACATATGCGTACCCTTTATCTATCAAGACACCAATAAACTTGATCATCCCCTTTATATTTTCCGTGGCTTTCGGTTCGACCGTAGGGGGCTTTATCCCCAAAACGTCCATCTCCCTGTGATAAACGTCCAGATACCGTACGGCAACTTCAGATACTCTTTCCTTGAGACGGTTCGACGATATGTTCTCACCGAGTTCGTTAAGCTCATCTACCGCTTTTTTGATTATCTTATCGTCCACATCCGTTACGTTCCTTACGAAATAAACTTCATATCCCGAATACTCAAAATATCTTCTTATAACGTCAAAACAATACGCGCTTCGGGCATGCCCTATATGCGGCACGTCGTATACGGTCGGACCGCATACGTACATGTTGATTTTACCCTCGGTAATGGGCGTAAAAGTCTCTTTTTCCCTGGAAAGCGTGTTGTATAAAGTTATCATTTATTTGTCCTCGTGATGGTCTTGTATCTCCGCCTCGATATGGTCTATTTCATGCTGCAACCTCTCTAAAGCTTGCTGCAAAGGGTCCGGCAACGAACTATGGTCGAGGTTAATGCCTCCCGGGATCCTCTTGCCCTTGCGCTTGGCGATGCGACCGGGCACGCCGACCACAGTCGAATCATGCGGCACGTCCCTCAAGACTACCGCGTTAGCTCCGACCAGAACGTTGTTACCTACCGTTATGTTACCCAGCACTTTAGCTCCCGCTCCTACAACCACGTTATCGCCTATATTGGGATGGCGTTTGCCTTTTTCTTTACCGGTACCACCAAGCGTAACACCCTGGAACAGCGTAACGTTATTCCCGATAACGGAAGTCTCGCCTATCACTACACCCATCCCGTGATCGATAAACAGCCCCTTGCCTATCTGCGCTCCGGGATGTATCTCGATCCCTGTCATCCACTTAGCGAACTGAGAAATAATCCGCGGCAAAATAGGTATGCCTATCCGTCTTAACGCACTGGAAATTTTGTAAAACACCTGCGCGTGCAAACCCGAATACGTGAATATTATTTCCGCATAATTCGTTGCCGCAGGGTCCCTATCCATAGCAGCTTCCAGCTCGCTCTTAAAAAACAACCTGGCAAGAATATAATATATTAACGCCATTACAGCCAATATCAGTATTATCTGCAATATGCACGTCATTTTTTACTCCTTGTTCCTTTTATATTTCTTTCAGTAAAATAACCGCTTGCGCGGCGATAGCTTCACCTCTACCTATGGGCCCGAGCTGTTCGTTAGTTTTTCCTTTAACATTCACATACTCTACCGGCACGGCCAGGATATCAGCTATGGAACCAACTATCCTGTCCCTGTAGGGTCTTATTTTAGGTTCCTCAGCTATTACTACAGTATCCAAGTTACGTACCTCGTAACCCGTCCTATCCATAATGTAACGTATTTCTCTTAAAAGTTCACTGCTCGCTATATTTTTGTAACGAGGATCGTCATCCGGAAACTTCGTACCGATATCCTCTTCTCCAAGAGCTCCCAGGATAGCGTCACCCACAGCGTGCAGAAGAACATCACCGTCAGAATGACCTAAAAGGCCTTTCTCGTAAGGTATGTTCACCCCTCCCAATAGCATGGGCCTACCTTCGGTAAGCCTGTGTATATCGTAACCTATACCTACTCTCATAATACTTCTGCTTTCTCCAGTATGGCTTCCGCTAACCTGATATCTTCAAAAACGGTTATCTTTATATTATCTCTAGTACCTTTGACCATACTGACCTTGTGTCCTATACGTTCAACAAGACAGGAATCATCTGTCGCATCCGTCCCGTCATCGGCATCATACGCTTCTTTGATAACCTTAGCGCGGAATACCTGCGGCGTCTGAGCTTCCCAAAGTTCGGATCTTACCGGCGTACCTTCGACTAAAAGATCACCGGTAACCTTCTTTATCGTTGAAGCGCAAGGCACACCTACTACAGCAGCTCCCGTAATAGCGGCTGTTTCAACCGCCTGAAGTATTATCTGGTCCGTAATAAAAGGCCTCACACCATCATGTATCAGTATCAAGTCGTCATCTTCGGCGTTCGCTGCCCGTATACCGTTCTGCACCGACTGCGTGCGCGTCTTGCCACCGGCAATAACGTCCGTCACTTTTTCCAGACCCTCTCTTGAAACCAGCTCTTTTGCTGCCTGCAAATACTTCTCTTTGACCACCAGTACGATCTTGTCGATCCGGCAAGCCGCACTAAGCCGTGACAGAACATGCAAAAGCACAGGCTTACCCTGTATTTCTAAAAAAGGTTTATCGTCTCTGCCTTGCGCCATTCTCTCACCGGAGCCGGCAGCCGGGACCAAAGCTATAACTTTCATTTTTACTACCTGCTCTTACTGATTACCGCCCTGCTCAGGTGCATCACCTTCCGGCCCTTTGTCCTCTTTATTCTGACTAGGCGCGTTTTGGCTAGGTGCATTCTGACTAGGTGCGTTCTGACTAGGTGCGTTCTGTTTATTTTCCTGAGGCTCTCTCCTCTGGCTACTCTCATGACGTTTATGTCCGCCTGGCTTGTGAGCACTCCTATGAGGACGGTTCTGTTTTTCCGGTTCGCTTTTTTCCATCAGGCTGGCGAATATCATCCTGCCGGCTGAGGTCTGCAGCACGCTCGTTATAGCAACATTAACGTTCCTGTTTATGAACTTTCTGGCACCGTCTATCACTATCATGGTACCGTCATCCAGGAAAGCGACGCCTTGGTCTCTTTCTTTACCCTCTTTCTTGATATAAACGTTCATCTTTTCTCCCGGCAGTACTACCGGACGGAGAGACCCGGCCAGATCGTTTACATTGAGCACCATAACCCCTTCAATCTTGGCAACCTTGTTAAGGTTGAAATCGTTGGTAAGTACCGGGCAATCCAGCATCTTCGCCATACGAACAAGCTTGGCATCCACCTCTTTGATATCGGGAAGACCTTCATCGTGTATTATGACCTCCGTCCCATCGATCTTCTTGAGCCGCTCGAGCATATCCAGGCCGCGTCTGCCTCTGGTCCTTACAGAATCATCGGAACTATCCGCAACCTGCTGTAACTCATGCAGCACAAAACGAGGCACAATAAGCTTTCCGGATATAAACCCCGTTTCGCATACACTGGCTATCCTTCCGTCGATTATTACGCTCGTATCCAAAAGAAACAGCTGCTCGCTCTGATCCTCCCGCGAGAACCTCACGTAAGGTATAACAATGTTAAACTCATCCTTACCCTTGATAGATATGATCATCCCCAGATAACAAAAGATCAATGTGAATATGATCTGGCACATGGGATAGATGTGTTCCGGCATCGGTATAAGCTTTAAGATAAGCGTGACCATCCAGGCCATAAAAAACCCGAAAACCAGCCCAAAAGCAGCCGCCGACAGGTTACGCAAAGATACGCTCTTAAGCTTTACCTCCAGCAGTATCAAAAGAAGGCCGGATACGGTTCCTACCACTAGTCCTACCCACGCAGAGTTAGGCACATTAGTGAATAACGAGCCCAGATAATACCCGCACACCGCGCTCAGTACAAGAAAAAATACCCTTATTAATCTGATCGTCATGTCTTGTCACTCCCTTTCCGTTATAAAAAATAAAAAAATATTAGCCGCTTTCACAGGTCCTGCTGCTAGTTAGTCGATATGCCCGTACCTCTTTTCTCGGTACTTGACTGCTTTTTGCTATCTTTGCCCTTATGCAACAGTTTCCACGGATGGGCTTTTATGTCACTGGTAAAATCCTCGATATTGTCGTAAACTTTCTCTTCAACCAGAAGTTTTCCTATCGTGCCTTCTCCCCGGCTTAACCTGCCGAAGATGACCTCAAGATCGTTATACAGCGTATCATCCGTAAGCAGCTTGCCCAGGGTCCCCTTACCCTCGGTAATATCTTCCACAAGCCCGCTTATCCTTTCCATCTGAAGTCCCACGTTAACCGGACTCTTCCCGATTATAGTATCGCCGCTTTTCAGAAACCGGTTCACAGTACCGGGAGTTATCTCAAGATACTGTTCACCTAAAAGACCCAGGGTGTTTATCCGCGCTACAGCGTCCCTTTCTATCCGCATATCGCCTTTAACCCATACATTTATCTTTACACGGGTCTTAGCTGCATCATCGTCATAATATACAGCTATGTCCTTCACATCACCCACATGCACACCGGCCAGCCTGACGGGCGCGTTGGCAGTGATCCCGTTAACATAATCAAAGATCACGTTAAAATCATACCCTTTCTCGAACACATAAATGTCACTTATCGAAAAGACTATGAAGAACATGATAAAAAGGCCTATCCCTATGAAGAGCCCCACCTTCATCTCGAGTTTCTGGTCCCTGAACATAACTTCTCCTTTTTTTAAAAAAATCCGAGCTTTAAACTCTGTTATTTCTTAGTTATCGGTCCTTCCGCGCTACCGGTTATGAACTGTTTAACAATACTACTATCCGAATTCTGTATCTCATCCGGAGTGCCTATTTCAATAATATGCTTGTCATACAACATCGCTATCCTGTCGGCGATCTTGTACGCGCTTTTCATATCGTGCGTAACGGTAATAGAAGTAACATCAAGCGTATCATGAAGATGCCGTATAAGCTCGTTTATGATGTCACCCATAATGGGATCCACTCCCGTAGTCGGTTCATCAAAAAGTATTATGCTCGGCGACATGCTTATCGCCCTGGCAAGCCCGACCCTTTTTTTCATACCGCCTGAAAGCTGCGCCGGTTTGACTTTTTCAACACCATGAAGCCCCACCTTGCTCAGGCATTCAGTCACACGTTCTTTTATCTCATCTGTCGTTTTATCCGTGTACTCGATAAGCTGGAACCCCACGTTCTCGAACACGCTTAGCGAATCAAATAGAGCCGCTCCCTGAAAAAGCATACCGAACTTCATACGCATCTCATTAAGCTCTTTAGAACTCATCTTCGTTATGTCCGTTCCGTCTATTATGACTTCACCGGATTCGGGACGCATAAGCCCTATGATATGCTTCAATAGAACACTTTTACCGCATCCGGACCGGCCGATTATCACCATGGACTCACCTGTTTTTATCGTCAGGTTAAGGTCTTCAAGGACCTTGTGCATACCAAAAGATTTATGGATGTTCTTAAGTTCTATCATACTGATTTACCTCATTAAAAAATAAAATACCGCCGTTAATAAACAGTCAAATATGATTATCAGGATAAAGCTTCTTACAACGCTTGATGTGGTTGCCCGACCGACTCCTTCGGCTCCCGCGGTCGTGTTAAGCCCCTCAAAACAGGACACAAGACATATTATCATCGCAAAGGTCAGGCTCTTAATGAGTCCCGTCGTCACGTCTTTCAGTTTCAATGGATCCCATGTCATCTTCACATACATCGCGTGAGTTATGTTAAGTTTACCTACCCCTATCAGATACCCGCCGACCATACCGAAGAAATCGGACAAGATCGTAAGCAGCGGCACCATTATTAGAAGCGCCAAAAACCTCGGTACCACAAGATACTGGATCGGGTTGGTTGAAAGCGTCTCAAGAGCGTCTACCTGTTCGGTAACCTGCATGGTCCCCAGCTCGGCGGTTATCGCCGCACCACACCTGCCGGCGACTATAAGAGCCGTCAGTACCGGACCTAACTCGCGTGTCAATGAAAGCGCGACAAGCGAAGCGATATACATCTCAGCCGATACTTTCTGCATCTGGTAAGCACTTTGAAGCGCAAGTACCATCCCGGTAAAAAGACTTATCAGGAAAACTATCGGAAAACTCGCGACACCGATCCTGTCCATCTGCTCAAGTACCTGCCATTTGCGCATACGTGGCGAAAATATCCAGAATACTGTCCTCATCAAAAGCAGCGAAAGCCCGCCTATGTAGGTGAAGAACACCTGCACTTTACCTTTTACCTTGAAATATATTTTTTTAGGTATCCTTTTAAAATTTATTTTTCTCATAATCCTCAGAATTCTATTTTGTGTTCCAACCCAAAGAAATCGTCGTCTTCTTCGATCTGCACTTTCAGGCTGCTGCCTTTATCTATCTTGTAGTTCACGCCCAGTTCGTTCTGTATCGGGTCATCTTCGCCTATACCGCGATGAAGACTGTCGTCCTCCAGAGACGTGCTTAAAGTGACTTTGTCTCTGGTGGCTCTTACCTTGTTAGCACTGTCTCCTTTGGATATCTGCCAGTCTTCCCATACAGCCACCTTGTTATCCGTCTCAAAGAGAAGCCCATCGAAAGCTTTACCTTCTCGCATCTTGCTGAAATCTATCTCGCCATCCACCATTATGTACCCGCCGTCTTTCATCACCCGCGAATCGACCGCTTTTATAACAGGCAGCTTACCTTCGAATGAAGCGGATATCGACCGGAACTCCATGTTCCCCAGCACGCCTTCTCCGACATGTAACCTTCCTTTAACACTAGCTGTGTTTAAAGGACCCTTAAAAGTGAATTCACCTTCAGCTATTCCCCCAAGCGGCGTATTAGTGTTACCGAACATGCTTCCCACTTCGGCAAGGTCCACGTTCCTGAACATAAGTTTCAGGTTCGAGTTGTAAGGATCCTCTGTCGCTATTTTGCCGAACAAACTGAAACCTTTTCCCCAAGAAGCTTTATCGATCGTTATGAGCTTCTTCTCACGTGAGAACGTCCCCCCGGCAACGATATCCCAGAACGGGCTTCTGTTAACTACAAGGTTCTCTGCCTTTACCAGGAATACCGGCATGCCTTCATCCCTGTAAGACAACCAGATATCCCCGATTATCTCAGCTCCTGCTAGATTAACCTTATCCAGCCGGGAATATACGCTTATGTCCTTTTCCTTGGTAATACTTCCTTTTATCTTTACCGTACCCTTCTTGCTGGATAGAGGATCAAAACCAAGGTCAATGGATCTGCCCACGGGATCCAGGACCCCTTCTATTTTCAAAGTCCCGTCCCACAAAAGATCACAATCGTATTTGCCGTCTTCTCTTTTAAAGAACGTCCCTTTAACACCCTTCTTTTCTTCTTCGCCAAAAAGTACCGGAGATACATGACCCACAAGTTCAAGTTTCCCCGGATAAGCGTATATCTTCACGAACCCCTGTACGAACGGGTTTTCATCACTGAAATATATTCCCACGTATTCTAACGGCTGCTCTTCTTGCTCGACTATACCGAACCTTTCCAAAAACACCCGCCACAATCGATACGATATTTCCATCCTTTCGAGACGGAAAACTTTAGCGCTCTCGTCCTGACCGGATATGAACTCAACATCTTGCAGTGTCATATCCCGTGTCACACCGCCGGAGATCTCACGTATCCGGATATCAAGTTTGTTGCCCAAAAATGCGGATACTTTATTCTCCGCAAACCTTTTGACCCAGTGTGTTTGCTGGAACGTTAAATAACACACGGCCAAAAGCGCTAAAGACAGGCCAAAAAACCGTATCTTTCTTATCCTTATGGTCCTGGCTCTCATTTATAAGTCCCTAGTTGCACACCTTGCGTTGCAAATTACGGGTTTATTTTTTCTTCTATTTCGCTCGTCTTGTTCTCAGTTTCAGCAGTTTCTCCCTTAACGATCTTAAGTTCTTCTCTATCCTTAATATGTGTGATCGTTATTTTCGAGCCTTCTTTAAAAGCACCCGAGAGGATCTCCTCTGCCAAAGGATTTTCAAGGTACCTCTGTATCGTCCTTTTAAGAGGACGCGCACCGAAGACCTTGTCAAACCCTTTGTCTATGAGGAAGTCTTTTGCCTTGTTATCCAGGGTTATATCAATACCTTTTTCCTTGAGCCTGTCCTGGACGTCCCTGACCTCTATCTCGACAATATGCTTGAGGTGATCCCTGTTAAGACCATGGAAAACTATCACGTCATCCACCCTGTTAAGAAACTCAGGTTTAAAGGTCTTCTTGATCTCTTCAAGAAGACGTCCTTTCATGTCACGGTAAGTCTCTTCCTCTTTTTGTGTCTGGAACCCTATGGCTCCGGCCTTCTTAATAAGGTTAGCGCCGATATTGGACGTCATTATAAGTATCGTGTTCTTAAAACTTACCTTCCTGCCATAGGAATCCGTGAGTCTACCTTCATCCAAGAGCTGAAGAAGTATGTTAAAAACGTCCGGATGAGCTTTCTCGATCTCATCAAGCAAGACTACCGAGTAAGGTCTTCTCCTGACCTTCTCGGTCAGCTGCCCGCCTTCTTCGTACCCGACGTATCCTGGAGGAGCACCTACAAGCCTTGATACATTGAACTTTTCCATATACTCAGACATGTCTATCTGGATAATCGCGTCCTCGTCTCCGAACATAACCTCGGCCAGTTTCTGTCCAAGAAGCGTCTTACCGACACCGGTAGGCCCCATGAATATGAACGTACCTATGGGCCTGTTGGGATCTTTGATACCCGCACGTGACCGGCGAACGGCATGAGCTATCGCCGTTATGGCTTCGTCCTGCCCCACAACACGCGCTTTAAGGCTTTCTTCGAGTTTCAGGTACTTTGCCGATTCCTTCTCTTCCACCCTTACAACAGGTATCCCGGTCCAGTCGGACACAATAGCCGCTATATCTTCTTCATCAACCGCGATCGCCTGCTGGGTCTGGCCGTTCTTCCATTCTTTAAGCAGCCCTTCCAGCTCCTGACGGGCTTTCCTTTCAGAATCCCTGAACCGAGCAGCCTTCTCGAAATCCTGGCTTTTAACCGCTTCTTCTTTTTCTCTCCTGAACTCTTCTATCTTTTTCTCAAAATCTTTGAGTTTTTCAGGCATTATCATGGTCGAAAGTTTCGCTTTCGACCCGGCTTCATCAATAAGGTCTATAGCCTTATCCGGTAAAAACCGGGCGCTTATATACCTGTCGGACATCTTAGCTGCCGCTTCAAGCGCCTTATCCGAATACTTCACCTTATGATGAGCTTCGTACTTGTCCCGGAGACCTTTTAATATCTCAACGGTCTCTTCCACACTCGGAGGCTCCACTGTTATAGGCTGAAACCGCCTTTCCAGCGCCGGATCTTTCTCGATATTCTTACGGTACTCATCAAGCGTAGTCGCGCCGATACACTGGATCTCACCACGCTGCAAAGCAGGTTTAAGTATGTTCGAAGCGTCGATCGCGCCTTCCGCGCCGCCGGCACCGACAAGAGTATGTATCTCGTCTATAAAGACAATAACGTCCGGAGACTCTGTTATCTCCTTCATAACCGCCTTTATCCGTTCTTCGAACTGGCCCCTGTATTTGGTACCCGCTATCATCATAGCCAAGTCCAGTATAAGCAGCCTTCTCCCTTTTAAGATTTCCGGAATATCGCCCAGGATTATCTTCTGGGCTAACCCTTCAACTATAGCCGTCTTACCGACTCCGGCTTCACCTATCAAGACAGGGTTGTTCTTCTTCCTGCGGCTGAGTATCTGCACCACACGTTGTATTTCCTTGTCCCTGCCGATAACCGGATCCAACTCGTCCTGCTTGGCCATCTCCGTAAGATCCCTACCGAAAGAATCCAGAGCAGGCGTCTTGCTCTTTTTCTTTTTCTTGGCACCATCGGCAACCGTGTACCCCGGCACGGACGAACCTAAGAGGTTAAGCACTTCGTCGCGGACGCTTTTCAGGTCCAGCCCCACGTTCAGAAGAACCTGGCTGGCCACACCGTCACCTTCACGGATAAGCCCCAAAAGAAGGTGTTCCGTACCGATATAGTTATGCCCCAGGCTACGCGCCTCATCCATCGCCAGTTCTATTACCTTTTTCGCCCTTGGCGTAAAAGGTATATCGTTAGCGAGTATCTTGCTGGGTCCGGGCTGTACCAGTTTCTCGACTTCCATACGTATGCTTTCGGAATCCAGCCCAAGACTGGTAAGCACGGCTGCTGCCACACCTTCGCCTTCCTTGACCAGGCCAAGCAATATATGTTCGGTACCGATATAATCGTGGTTGAACCTTTTAGCTTCTTCTTTAGCTAAAAGAATAACTTTCCTTGCCCTTTCGGTGAATCTGTTAAATGCAGGCATTGTGTACTCCTCCTTATTTTATGTGTTACGCCTCATGTGTTATGTTAGCTAACTTATCCCGTATGAAATCAGCCCGTTTCATGTCCCTGTCATGGGGACTGATCTTCTTGCCGCTAAGCTTCTGAATATGCGCGGGCTGAGTAAGCAGCATGATCTCATTGATATCTCCCACGCTTATATCTTTCACAAGACCCAGATCGTTACCAAGACGTATGGACGATAACAGTTTTATCGTCTCATTAGACGTTATGACTTTTGCGCTTTCCAGGGTGCTTTTCGACCGGGCGATCCTGTCCTGTATATTTACCTTTTTATGTTTGAGCATTTCTTCGCGTGTCTCTTTTTCCTTTTTGATGATCTTGCTGATAACTCTTTCCAGGTTATCCAGTATATCCATCTCCGAATGCCCTAATGCGACCTGGTTAGAGATCTGGAAAAAATCCCCATAAGATGCGGTACCCTCGCCGTAAAATCCACGCATTGTCATCCCGAGTTTGGAGATCGCGTCGAACACTTTTTCTATCTGGTTCGTCATCACCAGTGCCGTCAGGTGCAGCATGACCGATGCGCGCAGCCCCGTACCCGTATTCGTCGGGCAAGACGTTAGGTATCCGAACTTTTTGGAAAAATCGAACGGAAGGTATTTCCCCAGCTCGGTATCCACTTCATCAACTATCCTCCAGGTATCCATTATATTGAAACCCGACTGTATGACCTGGAGCCTTATATGGTCCTCTTCGTTTATCATCACGCTCATTATCTCGTTCTCTTCCACCGCAAGGCCCTTATGCGCGATTTCAAGGGTATGTTCGCGGCTCATAAGATGCCTCTCGACAAGGAAAAGCCTGTCCAGATCGGAAACATCTTTCATCTTGAGAAAAAGCGCGTTCTTAAGGAACTTGCTTTTACCGATACCGGCAGTAACCGCTTTCAGGGTTTTTTCACGCTGGTCTTCCTCCGCCCTGCTGAAATAAAGATGGCCCTTGATATTGCGCGCTATCCTTACGCGGGTGGATATCGCTATCGTAGACTCCGGCCCTTTTCCTTTGAGCCATTCGCTTTTTTTTGTTGTAAGATCGTCCAGTTTCATATTTTCAGCCATTCTTTTATATTTCCTCTTCAAGGTCGCGTATCCTGTCACGCAAAACAGCCGCCTTTTCAAACTCTTCGGTCAGGATCAGATCGTTCAGCTCACCCCGCAACCTTTTCAGGTCTTCCTGAGCCTTATGCGTTTCTTTGCCCTTAAAAGGCATCTTGCCTACGTGACGATCAGAACCGTGTATCTTCCTGAGAAGTTCGCTAAGGTTCTTCTCGAACGCTTCGTAACACTTACCGCATCCGAGCCTGCCCTCCTGCTGAAAATCATAATACGTCATACCGCAAAAAGAACATTTAACTTCAATAGCCGTAAGCGGTGACTCGCCACTAAGACCGGGCCCGAAATCCACCAGCCCCGATAAAAGATCATGTATCCCGAAATGCGACTGCATATCGTCACTTTTCTCGCTTGCGCACTTTTCACATATATGCAGTTTGGTCACCTGATCGTTAATAACTTCTGTCAGATGGACCGTAGCTTCTCTTTCCCCGCAGATATCACATTTCATTTTAGTACTGCACTCCTTCTGTCTCTGTCACCTTACGGAAATCTTCCAAAAGCTGTTTATATATCGGTCCCGGTTTACCTGAACCTATTACTTTATCGTCCAGCTTGACCACCGGAATTACCTCAGCTGCCGTTCCCGTCAGGAAACACTCATCAGCGTTTAGAAGTTCTTCCGGATACATCTTTTTGTATTCGGTACCAATACCTCTTTTCTTAGCAAGCTCTATGACAAGGTCCTGCGTAACGCCTTCCAGCGCGCCCAGATCTGAAGGCGGAGTATACAGCTTACCGTCCTTGACCAGAAAGATATTGTCACCGGTACACTCGGCAATATACCCGTCAATATCCAGCATAAGAGCTTCTTCCGTACCCGCGTTTATTGCATCTATCCTGCCGAGAATATTGTTCAGATAATTCAAAGACTTTATCCTAGGATCCAGCGTCATAGGATGATTCCGCCTGGTCTTGGCTATAGTGATCGGAAGACCCTTCTCATAAAGCTCTTTCGGATAAAGAGCTATCTTATCGGTGATAATAAAGATCGTCGGCTTTTCGCATTTACGAGGGTCAAGCCCCAGGTCGCCAACACCTCTTGTAACAACAACACGTATATACGCATCGTCCAGATTGTTCAGCTTAAGCGTCTCGACTATTTTCTCCTGGAAATCCCATTTCTTCATCGGGATCTCCAGGCTTATCGCGGAGGCGCCTTCATACAATCGGTTAATATGTTCCTCCAGCCGGAACACTTTCCTGTTATAGGACCTTATCCCCTCAAAAACACCGTCACCATAAAGAAGCCCATGATCGAAAATAGAGACTTTAGCGTCTTCTTTTGCAACGAACTGGCCGTTTATATAAACCTTTAAACCCATAACTGATCCTTTCCTTTTTTAAGCCCGGCTCGCGTTCTCGTATTCCGATACCTTGATACCTTTGAGCCTGCCGTCTCTCATAATATATTCGCTATGAAAAAAATCTTTGTCTACATCCTGGTGCGAGACAACTATTACGCTCATCCCGCTATCTTCGCTCACCTGACGTATAAGAGAGTATATCTCCTCGCTCATCGAGGAATCCAGGTTCCCCGTCGGCTCGTCGCAAAGAAGAACGTCCGGCATATTGACCAGCGCCCGGGCTACAGCCGTACGCTGAGCCTCACCGCCCGAAAGGCGGGACGGTTTATGTTTAATGCGGGGAGTCATCCCGACTTTTTCAAGTAAACCTAACGCACGGGCCCTTATTTTCCTTTTGGATGTCCTTCCTTTCATAAGAGCCGGCAGCATCACGTTCTCAAGCGCCGACAGTTCCGGCAAAAGATGATAAAACTGAAAAATAAACCCGAAACTCGTGTTCCTTAACCTGCTCCTTTTGCGGTCCGACATCCTGTAGACGTCTTTATCCCGGAACTTCACCGTCCCACTCGACGGGATATCAAGACTGCCCAGCATATGCAAAAGAGTTGACTTGCCCGCACCTGAAGGACCATGTATGTATACGCGTTCGCCTTCGCCTACAAACAAGTTCACGTCTTCAACCGCGTGAAGCTCTTTCCCACCCTGAATGTATACTTTGCTTAATCCTCTTGTATCTATCATGACTTATTCGTATCTTATCGCTTCTACCGGATCCATACGGGAAGCTTTCCATGCCGGATACATACCCGCCGCCAGCGTGAGTACCATAGCTACCGCTATTATCGTGAGTACGTCCATGCGGCTGACTTCTACCGGTATCTCCGTAAAATAATAAACATCGTTAGGGAACAATTCCACTCCCGTGATCTTTTCTATAAAAGCGGCTACCTGATTGATCCTGTTAGAAATAAATATACCAGCCGCTCCTCCCGCTAATACCCCTAAAACCCCTATCATCGCGCCTTCGGTAAAAAATACCGCGCTGATACCCCATGAATTAGCCCCGAGCGCTTTTAAGATACCGATATCCCTGGTCTTTTCCATGACCATCATTATAAGAGAACTGGATATATTGAAACACGCCACCATCACTATAAGCCCCAGTATGATGAACATCATCTTTTTCTCAAGCGCCAGTGCCATGACAAGATTCTTATCCAGGTCCATCCAGCTTTTCACCGTATACGGGTACCTTAACATTTTCTGGAGCCTGTCCCTTACGCCGTTAACTTCCATACCGTCTTTCAGCCTGAGAGCTATCCCGCTGACTGTATCTCCGGTCCGGAACATGCTCTGCGCGGTACCCAACCCCATCACGCCAAGGTTAGAATCATAATCGTACCTTCCGGAAGTAAAACTACCTATGACCCGAAGCTTCTGCTTTTCCATCTCAGTCGCCGAATATGGCACAAGGATCTCTACCACATCACCTACGGCTATACCCTCTGCATACATAAGCTCGCTGCCAAGAACTATGGTCTTACCTTTAAGCTCATCAGGTGAGCTGTCCGTATACTCTATAACGGACGTTACTTCCGATTCTTTCTCCGGATCGATCCCCTTAATAAGAACACCCGTTACTGACTCGCCCTTCCGAAGAACCGCCTGGCCCGTCATGAACCCTGCCGCGCTTTCCACTTCACTCATCGATTCCATTCTGGATATAAGGCGATCCTGATCGGTAATACCGCCGTCTTTCATTACAACTATATGAGAGTAGGTCCCGATGATCTTTTTTTCGACTTCTTCGTCAAACCCGTTCATGACAGACATTACGATAATAAGAGACGCCACGCCAAGAGCCACTCCAAGAACCGATATCCACCCTATGAGTGATATCATCCCTTCTTTTCTTTTCGACAGGAAATATTTAACGCTTAAAAATAGTGTCCACATATCTTTTCTTATTCAGGACGCATATGCGGGAAAAGTATAACTTCCCGTATATTCGCCGAATCGGTAAATATCATTGCCAGTCGGTCCATGCCGATACCCAGTCCGCCTGCAGGCGGCATACCGTATTCCAAAGCTCTTACAAAATCCTCGTCCATCATCGCATCCGGATCCGCTTTGACCTGTTCAGCGAACCTCGCGCGCTGGTCTATCGGATCGTTAAGCTCCGAATACGCGTTAGCTATCTCCATCCCGCCCATATAAAGTTCGAACCTGTCCACAAGACCCGGTGAGCCTTTCTTTTCTTTAGCTAACGGGCTTAACTCTTTGAACATATCCACGACGAATACCGGATGCGTCTCCGCCTCAGGTTCGACAAGTTCACCAACGATATTGATTATCTGCGTCTTCGATACCTTATCGCCTTCTATCTCTATATCTTTTTTCTTCAGCTTCGCAACCCACGCTTCTAAAGGATCATCCACTTTTATACCGAAATTCTCCTCCATAAGATCCGCAAAAGAGACCCTTTTCCATGTAGTAAGATCTATTTCCCTGCCCTGGTAACTGAACTTTTCGGTGCCTAGTATGTTTTTTGCCGATGAACGTATAAGCTCTTCGGTAAGCTTCATCATGCCTTCGCAATCGGAATAAGCCTCGTAGACCTCCATCATAGTGAACTCAGGATTATGCCGCGTGGATATACCTTCATTCCTGAAAGAACGGTTGATCTCAAAAACCTTCTCGAACCCGCCCACAAGAAGCTTCTTAAGATAAAGTTCCGGAGCTATCCTGAGGTAAAGATCCATATCAAGCGCTTCATGATGCGTCTTAAAAGGCTTGCCTGCCGCCCCACCTACTATCGGATGCATCATCGGCGTCTCTACCTCAAAGAAACCTTTTCCCGTAAGCTGGTCCCGTATGTTCTTGATAAGCTCGAACCGTACCCTGAACTTATCTCGCGCCTCTTCATTAACAATAAGATCGACATATCTCTGACGGAACCTGGTCTCGGTATCCTTAAGGCCATGCCACTTCTCAGGAAGAGGCAAAAGCGATTTGGAAAGAACCTTGAACTCCTTCGCCTGTATCGTATCCTCACCCGTTCTCGTCTTGAACAGCTCACCGGCAACGCCTATTATGTCGCCAATATCAAGGTTCTTGAAAACAGCAAAAGCTTCTTCACCCACGATATCCTTTTTGATATATATCTGCATCCTCCCTGAAAAATCTTTCACATCAGCAAAAACGCTTTTACCATGTTCACGTTTAGCCATTATTCTTCCGGCTATCCGGCTAGGCCGAGCTTCAGAAAAATCGCTTTTTACCGATTCAATACTCTCAATACCGGAAAAACTTTCGGCAAAAGGGTTTATACCCGCTTCGCGGATCTTTTCCAGGTTCTTATACCTCTGTTCAATAAGTTCGTTCTTATCCTCCATAGCTATGGTCCTTTTCATATGTATTAGTTATATTAAGATTAATAGATAAACTTCTCTGTCTCCGATTTTCTACATACCGGTTCAGGGCCCTAAAGCGTGTAGCACCTATAACATAATAATTATACTCACAAAATTATATCTATTATATATGCAGATGTCAACGTAATTAACCTGACGTATATATGTTTACATAAGTTTAGGCATGTTTATGGCTGTTTGAGTAAGTTTAGATATGTTTAGATAATTTTACATAGGTTTATGTATGTATCCGGATATTGATGTATAGATACAAAAACCCCTGCTCCAGTAAACCGGAACAGGGGTTTTTGTATAGTGAGAGTTCTTCCTGGGATTATAGCGAATGTAAAAGCTGCTCCTGGGCTTCGACCACGTCACGCATCTTCTCAAGATCGATCTTTTTCATCTTGATCATGCTTATACCAGCTAGCAGGCTACGAAGGAATACTTCTACTCCTTCGTTGTTCATGTATTTCAAGGTCTCTTTATCTCCGATCATTAACTTCAATATATGCTCAATATCCCTTAGAAGATCCACCGAAGCATCACCCTCGTCAAAATTCACTATACCAAGTGCCAACGCTACATGAGGCCCGACCATAGACAGCATATCTCCGCCCCATGGGCATTCTTCTTTGATATACAGAACATTGTCATCCACTTTACCGGGATGCATTTCAGGTGAAACATATACTACTGCTTTGGCTCCGGGAGATTTTAGCATATCTTCTGCACGGCCCATGGCGCTATCCAGCTCAGCCTGGGTGCCGTTATAAAGCATAACCCTTAGATTGTCCGTATCGTATTTCTTGCGGAGTTCCCTTTCAAGGCGGCGTATAAGAGTGAACTGCGCCCCTTCCCCATCAGCTGTAGGATGCTGCATAAAAACAACAACGGGTTTTTCCCTGTGCCTTACGTTCTTTAACACTTCACCCGTTTTGCTATACAGCTCTTCTACCCTGGCTTCCGCGCGGGCTTTATTGGTCACGCTCTCTATCTCTTTGTCAGTGATCTCATTCTCCTGTAAACTGTCCAGTTTGACCATGAGTTCACGCATACTGTTCTTAAGCACGTCGTCACCGGTCCAGTTCTCCTCGGTGGTCCTTATCCCCAGCTCTTCTTCTATCTTTCTCAGGTGCCGGTCGTCCAGGAGGTTCCTGTTCACGTTGCATGCGCCTGTATCAAGCAGTATAACTTTACCGTTCTTGTATCCGAAATTTTCAAGTTTCGCATCGAACATTATCGCGCCTTCCGTCTCAAGCGCGGTCACTATACGGGCTATCTGTTCCATGACCGAATGCACTTCTTCCCTTTCAAGCTCAGCCAAAAGCGAAAGATTGATCTTGTGGTAATCTTCTATTATCTTCATCGCCACATAAGGCATATTATCTATGATACCGACATCAATGATATGCGGCATCCACTCCACATCGCTTTTACGTGACTCTTCCGCCATCACTACACCAAAAGGAACATCGTTGATCTTAAGTGCCATCCTGGCACGGTACATCTCGTTCCTGTCTTCACCTACGACACCGCCTGGTATCTTTAAAGCAAAACGTAAACCATCCTTATCCTCTACGTCAAGGACTGTGCCAAAAGTGCCCCTTCCGAGAACACCGTTTATTGTAAGAGGCCCGAAACGGCTTTCCAGCTTCTTAATGCGGTCTCTGATCGTTTGCATCGTTTCTTCTTCAGCTCTTTCTTCAGCACTCTCTTCGATTATCTTATTAACGTCTTCTGTAAGAGCGGTCTCTTCCTCACCAAGCTGCTGCCTCAAACTTACAGGCTCCAGTTTCCCGTCCTTAAAGGATAAATACCCTATAATGTCGAGCCCGCCGATAGTAACATAATGCGTGCCAGGCATAAGTTCACGATAGAAATCACCTCTTGATATAAGACTGGGCGTATGCCCAACAACCAGTATTTTACCGTCGACCATATCAAGAAAACTATGCACATCGGCCTCATCGTACGAAGCCCCGTATTTTTCTTGCCATCTCATCCATGTAGCTTCATGGACTATCGGGTCCTCTTCATCCAGGATGTTAACTTTACGTATATCTTGCATGGTCCTGGCGCTTTTTATCGGGCCGGCATGCACGGCCACTAACCCATCAGGCGTTCTTGCCATTAGCGGGCTCGAAGCTATGAGCTGATTATACGCATCGGTATATTCGGGCCCGAACTTATCTAAAAGCGTTTGCTGGAACAACAGTCCCTGCGGTATCCTGACGTACTTATTCACGCTTTTACCGGCCTTCGGGCTAATGTAGTCATGATTGCCGACCACGTAATGTACGTTATCCGGGTTTTCTCTTTTCAGCCGGTGAATGAACTCGAGGATCTCGATGGAACTTTCCATACCCTCCAGTTTGACTATCAGGTCCTCTTCGTCACGCCAGCTCATGCAATGAACATCCGTATGCGGCGCGTCTCCGAGTATAAGAAGGATCGCCTCACCGGAACGTATTTTCTGTAAGTTGTTGTTATGACTGAGTATTTTCTTCAGGTTATTCACCCGGGTATGCAGATCTCCCACTATTATTATTTCCTTATGAGCGGGCAGATCCAGTATCGTACCTCTTTTGTTCTTTACTGCAAGGTTAGCTTCAACGGTTCTCCTAAGATCTGAAAGAGCCTTGTTTCTTGGAGTGGGTATCACAGTAACCGATTCGATATCACCCTCAACGAACTTTTCAAGCAATATCTGTACCCGTATTTCCTGCACGCCTTGCAAAGCGGTATAACCGCCTTCAGTGGAACTCCTCAAATACCTTTTTATAAGATGGTCTTGACCGCTAAGGATCTTTCTTATAACGCTTAACGCTTGATACATGTTGTCATGAGCTAAAGTTTCAGCAAAATTCTTCGTAGCATCATGCGCTTTGCGCGCTTCCTTGTATCTTTCACTCATATTGAGGAACGCTTTAGCGAACGCTAGAGAAACCGGCTGCACTTTAGTGTCTTTTGTAAGTATCTTCTCGGCCAGCTGAAAATCGTTACCATGCAGAGCGAGAAAAGCAGAGATGAGCCTTACTTCGTCATCGTATAAAAAGTCTCCCTGCGCGTGAGTTATCTTGTAAGTGAACTCTTCGTTAAGCTCACCGAAAAATTCGTCCTGTATACCTTTCCTGAAAGATCCAGGAGAAGCTTTTCTTTCCGTCTTTGAAGCGCCTCTAAGAAGTTTATGCGCGTCAAGCCCTTCGGGGATCGGAACGGGATTCCTGGCAAGATATATCTCCGCCGCTTCATGGAACATTGATATTGTAAGGATATCAACTTCTTCTGTCAGAGTATCACATAAATATATATGCGGCACTTTACCGGAATCGTCTGACGCGCCCATTATACCGTAATCGTTAGCATGCATCATCGAGAACTGCGCGGTTTCTAGTACTTCTAGCGCCCCTATCAGAACTTTATATTTAAGAGTGTCTTTCTCCTCTTCCAGCCCCTCAAAAGTAGTCTTTAAATCCCTTAACTCATGCAAAGCCTTATCCTTCAATAAACGCTCTTTTCTATCCCGTCCCTCAATGAGGGCCAGGCTCTCTACCGGGTCTTCATATTTATCAAATACTCTTGAACCGTCAGCCGCGTTAGAAAGGTTTATCGACGGCCTGTCTCCATCCCGGCTCACGCGTATATCTTTTACCAAAGTCTTTTCAGCGTCAAAAAGTTTACCCAATAGGTCCGTACTGGGTCCGGCTATATACCTGTCCTTGATTTCCTGAAGCACTTCTCTTGCGCGTACGCGAGCAACTTCCCTCTGCTTATCAAAAGCCTCTTTATCCATTATCTGCGACACTGAAGGACCTTCTGTAGCGTATTGCATACCGTCTTGGTCGTTCCACACAACAACAGCAGCCACTTCTTTATAATCGCGATCAATATAGAATATCCTGTTATTCAAGTTCAGTAGGTCCATGATAGGATCCATTACAGGAGTATGCCCCACGATCATCATAGATAACCCGATCTGGTGCATTATCACTTCTTCCCGGCCCATCATTACCATGCTTGAAAGTTCCGGAGAATTTTTGCCTTCCCTGTCAGCGTACCTCACCCATAGAGGAGACCTTCTTTGAGGATGTACCTCATCGGCCATCCGGCCCTCTGCGATATCTTTATCTGTAACACCTCTTAGGAGGAACTTAAGAGCCCTGCTCTCCGTGTCGTTTTGCGCAAAGCCGCGTTTCATATCTTCTTCAAGTTTCGCCAGCGCCGCGAGCTTATCGTACTCGAGGCCGTTATCAGCAGTATATGCAAGAGTTATATTGCCGCCTTCGTCCATCGGCATACCCCCATGCACATAGAACACGCCGTTCCTGCCTATATAGTAGAGAACCAAATTCTGTTTCATCCAGTTGGCTATCTTAATAAAAGTCTTATCCTGCATAACAGCCTGACGCAAAAGCGCGTACTCATTCGGATAATGACTATTGTATACACCCATCTGCAGACCTGGCATAGCACCTTTTACGAATTCCATTAATTCAGGGATGCCTTGGTACCCTGCTTCCTCCAGCAGGTTAAGTCCGCCGTTCTCAAGCCATTTCTGGAAACCCCATTCATCTCCCATCATAGCCATGATGAACATAAGATCGTGGTTACCCATAAGCGGCATTACCCGGCGCTCTTCGCAAAGTTCCATTACTTTGTTCATAACTTTCAGGCCGTCAGGTCCCCTGTCCATGTAATCGCCCATGAACACGATCTCTTCAGTTCTGTCAGTAACTCTGGCCAGCGCGTTATCCAGTTTTAACATGTTACCGTGAAGGTCAGGTATAACAAAAGTGCTAGGCACGGCGGATTCATCACTGATAGTAAAAAGCGCTAATAGCTGTATCAAGCGGTTTATGCCGTCGTATACTTCGATCTCAGGAGCCCCTGGCACCTGAGATTCGCTTTGCGGCCTGTCTGTAGCCCTTCTCTGAGGCGGCCTTACACCGTACATCTCTACAAGCTGCATTATATTCACGCGTTCTTCTTCCATAGTAGTTTCGGGGTCGCGCTCAAAAGTGATCTCACCGTTTGTGAGATGTATCCTTATACTGTGCTCATTGTCCGGGCTATATACCCTTAAAGGATGACCTGTCTCTATCATAAGCTGCATGCTGTCCTTAGCGGCAAGAATAGCTTTGTAATGAGTGGGATCCCAGGCATCTCTAGCCAGTTCGGTAAGTATACTTGCTACCTGCATATTCGATACGAACGGGCTAAGAGCTTCAGAAATCGGATCACTTCCGCCAGAAAGTAACTGGTAATAAGAGCTGGTACCCGTACTTTCGCCGCGGTACGCGGGTATAACCGAGATGCAGGAAATACCTTTATCTTTGAAAAGCTTCATTAACCTTTCGGTATGGAACCCGCCGGTTATAAGCACCGCAACTTGCTGAGTGCGGTTATCAAAACTAAGGTTCTCATAAAAGGCTGCGTCCCTTTCCCTGGAACGGTCGTAAAAAAGGCTTATGTTTTCGATATACCCGTCAAGATCAGAGACCTTATCGCCCCATGTAACCTGTATGCCGTACGCCTGCGCTTCTTTCTCGATAAACGGCAGGTACGCAGAAACCTTGAAACTTTCTTTATTATCAAGATAATACCTGTAAAAACTGTCCTTAATATTGAGTGAAAAGAGGTCTTCGGTTATGGCGAGTTTCCTGGAAACCTCATCAAGTTTTCTCTCTTTTTGAGTGGTATAAAACGTCTCTCTTATAGCTTCATCAAGTAATATTATCTCCTGTTTGGCTGCTACCGCATCCACTCCCGAAAAAGCCGAAACATAAGAATCGTACTTGAATAGTTCAGGATAATCTGCGGTATTAACTTTAAGTTCTTTCGCCTTCGTGCGCAGGTAATCGTAGAACTTCTCGCGTTTAGTATCGCCTTTTTTGAAGTTTGTTATCGCAACATTAAGTTCGGCAATCTCGTTAACCGACATAACCTTCTCAAAATTCTCGATTAAAGTATCCCTCTCTCTATTCGCTTTCTTGAGATCTATCTTTTTCTCTATTCCAGCTGTCTTTGAGAGTTTTGCAAGGTTCGGGTACGCATCAAGCGATATACCGCTAGCTTCGGCTTTAACCTTGAGATACCCCAGGTATTCTAAAAGTCCCAGCTCACCGTTTTTATATTCATCGTATTTCGCGTTAAGTTCGGATATCTCTTTGCCATGGATATGTTTCTTAAGTTCATTAACTGCCTCTTGCATGCTCTGGATGTAACCCAGCGCTACAGGCTTATATTCTTTTGAGTCGCGGTACGCTTTAAGGTTACCGAGATAAAGCTCTTTATCTTCCACGCCCCATAGATCGATCTTGTTCTCGTTGTTAATAGCATAGAACTCAGCGCCGTTCAGAACGCCGCTTTTAAGAAAGTATTCAGTCACCTGAACCCTTATATCTTCGCCTTCTATCTCCGTAAAAGGCGTGAGGTCATATGCGCCGACACCACCTTCTAAGTTCACTGCACGGATACCGTAAGAAGTGTTCAAGTGATCAAGCAGCTCGCCTATAACTTTTTGCACGTTGTAGTTACAGTGAGCGTCCTGGATGTGAATAACCGTCTTAGCTGAAGAACCTATATGCCGGTAATCTATTTTTCCGAGATTCTCCGGTAAAGTTAAAGATCCAGCATCGAATTCGGCCAAGAGTTGAGGGGCCCCAGACCCGGTGGGTCCGGTGCGAGGAAAATCCACCGGATTAACAAGAGCCCCCGCAACTTCAGCCATTAATACATTAAACAAAAAGAGCCCCGCAACCAGGATACACATCATGGTCTGTACGGGCCCTTTTTTCTTGAATAGATTTTGTGAGAAACGTATATTCCTCGCACCACTAACTTCAAATATATGCATTTTGATCACCTTTCTACCTTTTTATTGTTTTTATGCTTTAATGTATTATATCAGAAAGGTAACTTTATGCAACCCTAATTACTAGCTATTTTATAGCTTAACCAATAATAGTAAGTGCTTCATTTGAAAGCATTTAGGTAAAATGCTAAAAACTGAAAATTAGGGTATTTGGGTGGGTACTACAGTATTTAACTGATAAGCCTTCTGAACTCTTCTTCTGTGAGGATCTTGATGCCCTTCTCTTTAGCCTTATCAAGCTTGGAGCCGGGTCCATCGCCTATTACAAGGTAATCGAGATCACTTGTTACGCTCGTTGCGGACTGTCCGCCCTCTTCTTCCACCATTTTTTTGGCTTCTTCGCGTTTCATCGTCTGGAGGCTTCCTGTAAAAAGAACCTTTTTATTCAAAAGTTTTCCCTTGATAAGCTTTTTCTTATAGCGTATATTTACACCGTTCTTGCGCAAAGCATCTATCTCTTTGAGATTATGTTTTTCAGCGAAAAACTCTGTTATGCTTTCTGCTATCTCCGGGCCGATCTCGTTTATCTGGGTCAGCTCTTCTTTCCGAGCTTCTTCTATTTTTTCTAAAGTACCGAATTTATTCGCAAGGAGCGTCGCGATATGTTTACCGACGTTGCGAATGCCTAGCCCGAAAATAAACCTTTCAAGCGGGATATCTTTCGCGTTCTCGATAGAGTTAAGAAGGTTATCTGTCTTCTTCTCTTTCCACCCCTCTAAAGAAAGTATTTCATCCCTCTTAAGCGCGTAGATGTCTGCAATGCTTTTTATCAAGCCGTTCTCATAAAAAAGTTCAACTGTCTTTTCTGAAAAGCCTTCTATATCGACTGCTCCTTTAGAAGAATAGTGTATGATCGCCTCTTTAAGCTGCGCGGGGCATGCAAGACCGTTCGGACAGCGGTAGAATACGTCTTCTTTTATGATGCCCGTGCCGCAGCTAGGGCATTTCTTCAGCATATGGAACGCTTTTTCTTTGCCGGTTCTCTTGCCTTCAATAACCTCAGAGATATACGGTATAACGTCACCGGCTCTTTCTACTCTTACGTAATCTCCTATTTTTATGCCGAGTTTCTCGATCTGATCCATATTATGCAGTGTTGCACGGGATACGGTGACACCTCCTACCTCGACCGGCTGGAGAAGTGCAAGAGGAGTAAGAACCCCGGTCCTGCCGACTTGTACGAGTATATCTTCGATCCGGGTCACTTCTTTACGCGGTTTAAATTTATAAGCAACCGCCCATTTAGGGTTCGTGGTCCTGGTGCCGAGTTTTTCCTGCTGGGAAACTTTATTAACTTTAATGACAACACCGTCTATTTCATAATCAAGGTCGTCACGTTCCCCTTCAAGGTCGTGATGGTACTTTATCACGCTTTGGATACTGGTGCAGTGTTTGACGTTCGGGGATACCTGGAATCCCAGTCCTTTCAAAAGAGCCAGAGCTTCCTGCTGAGTCCGAGGCGCTTCGCGTGAAATACTAAGTATCCTGTAACAGTAAATGGTGAGTTTCCGCTGGCCGGTTATACGCCAGTCCAGCTGACGCATAGAACCCGCGGCTACGTTACGCGGGTTAGCGAAAGGTTCCTTGCCTTCAGCGATCTGATTTTTATTAAGCTGCTGGAAATCTTTTATATGCATCATGACCTCGCCGCGTACTGCTATTGCGGCGGGTACGTTATCACCTTTTAGCTTTTGGGGAACGGTCGATATGGTCTTTAAGTTAAGCGTCACGTCTTCGCCCGTGATACCGTTGCCTCTTGTCGAACCCCTGAGGAAGTTACCGTCTTGATAGACCAGCTCTATACTGATCCCGTCAAGTTTAGGTTCGCATACGTAATCTACTGATGAGCCTAATTCTTTTTTGCAGGTATTACTGAAGTGTTCCGCTTCTTCTTCGTTACGCACGCTTTCAAGGCTTAGCATAGGCGCGGTATGGTCGATCTTAACGAATTTCTCGGGTATGGGCGCGCCGACCGCCTGAGTAGGAGAGTCCGGAGAAGCGTATTCAGGATGCTTTTTTTCTAAAGCCTTAAGCTCATCTAGCAAAGCATCATACTTACCGTCAGAGACCACAGGTTCACCTTTAGTGTAATAAAGGTCGTTATGCCGTTTGATCTCCTTACGAAGCTGGTCGATTTTTTTCTTTATGTCGTTAGTCATTTTTATCGTTTAAGTGTTTTTAACAGTTTATCAAGAGAATAAGTATTTATCACGTCCTTTTTTTCCAGCCAGCCGCGTTTTGCGGTTAGCACGCCGTATATCAGCAGATCCATCTGATCTATTTCATGCGCATCGGAGTTTATCACGAACTTGCAGCCCAGCTCTTTGGCTCTCATGCAATTAACGTCGTTCAGGTCAATACGTTCCCCGTGAGTGTTTATCTCCATGAATATATTGTTTTCAGCCGCTTTTTTGAACAGGCTGTCGAAATCCAGCTCCAACGGTTTGCGCCGGGTTATAAGCCGTCCCGAAGGATGCGCTAAAGCGTTGACATATTTATTGTCCATAGCCCTTAACATACGTTCTGTCTGCTCTTTTTTGGGAAGCGAGAACCGTGAGTGTACGGCCGCTATAACTACATCAAGTTCTTTAAGCGCATAATCTGCCAGATCCAATTTACCCTTATCAAGTATATCGACTTCAACTCCTGCAAGTACTTTTATGCCTTTGACCTTTTTGTCCAGTTTTCTTATTTTATCAACGTTTTTAAAGAGCCTCTTTTCATCCATCCCGTTAGCTATCGCAACGTTCTTTGAATGGTCGCTTATAGCTATATATTTATAGCCAAGCGCTTTAGCTTTTTTAACGACCTCTTCCAGAGAAGCCCTGCCGTCGGAGGCATTCGTATGGATATGAAGATCGCCTTTAATATCTTTTATAGCAATAAGGTTCTTTGGCAGCGTTCCGTTCAGGGCAGCTTCGACTTCGCCCCGCGTTTCGCGAAGTTCTGGCGGTACCCAGTCCATACCAAGTTCGGCGTATACATCCTGCTCTGTTTTTCCCGCAACGAACTTTTCTTTACCGGTCTTTTTACTTACCTTGAACACGCCGTATTCACTCACCTTTAGGCCCTTTTTCTTAGCAATATGCCTTATCTTGACGTTATGCTGCTTGCTGCCAGTAAAGTATACCAGTGCCGAGCCGAAACAAGATTCGTCTATCACGCGCACATCAACGTTAGTACCGCTTTTAAGCTTAACGCTGGACTTGGTAGGACCTTTGGCGATTATGTTACTTACCAGAGGATACGCGCAAAAATAATCCATCGCTTTTTCGTTATCTTTAGCAACGGTGAGTATATCAAGGTCACCGACGGTTTCACGGCCCCTGCGTAAGCTACCCGCTTTTTCTGTCTTTTTGAAATTCCTGGATTTCCTCAGGTAAGATATTATTTCTTCCGCTTGAGAATAAGCTTCCGGTAAGAGCATCCTGCCTTGCCTGAGCCTGTAATGTTCTATTGCCGCCAGAAGTTTTTCTTCGGTCTTGGCTCCCATTCCTTCAAGAGACTCTAACTTTCCCGCGTTACAGGCTTTTTCCAGCTCGTCTACGTTCTCTATCCCCAGTTCATCTTTCAGTTTCCTGAGCTTCTTGGGCCCTAACCCTTCGAGGCTCATCATATCTAAAAAGCCCGGTGAGAACTCTTTTATAAGATCATTATAATAGGCCAGTTCACCCGTCTTGATAAGCTCGATTATCTTAGCCTTAAGATCCTTACCTATCCCGGGGATATTATCAATTATAGAAGCATCTTCCTCGTAAATATCAGAAAGCTGGCGGGCTAATGAGGTTATATTAAGGGCCGCTGTACGGTAAGCTCGTACGCGGAAGACGTTCTCGTTATTAATTTCAAGCATATCCGCTATACGTGAAAATATGGCCGCTATTTCTTTGTTTTCCATATAAATCAAACTGATTATACCCCACACTGGTATAACGAGCAAGCATTATAGGGGTTATTTGATGAAATATGAAATTTTTATTGATTTTTTGATAAAAAAGCAATATAATGTTGATGTTATGGAAACACGGGATTTACTGCTTAAATGTGCCAAAAAAGACCGGAAAGCCTGGGATGAGTTTTTCAGGCAATATGAATCTCTTGTCACTAGAACAGTCCGGTATAAGCTTAAAAAACTCAATTTTCGAGCTTCAAAAGAAGAGTATCGTGATATCGTGCAGGAGATCTTTATCTCTATATGGGAAAAGGATAAGCTTTCTAAGGTCAAAAATGCCGCTGCCCTTAAAGGCTGGCTGGCAATAGTATCTTTAAACTTCACCGCAAACTACTGCAGCAGGAAGGCATTTAAATCAGCTAAAAATACCTTTTCACTGAACACGAAGTTATCGCAAGAGGATACCGGATTCACTCTCGAATCTATAGTACCAGCTGAGAAGTTTAATACAGAAAAAATGGTAGAATCAAACGAGATACGTGAATTGGTTAACAGTGAAATATCAAAACTTGGGCCAAAGCAGCAGCTTGCCTTGAAACTCAATATCCTAGACGGGAGAACCCAGAAAGATATCTCCTCTATCATGGCCGTACCGGAAGGGACCGTTGCTACGCTTATTAGCCGCGCTAAAAAGCAGGTTAAGGCGAACCTCCAGAAAATAATGGAACCCGGTATTTATGGCTAAAAAATGAAAGAAAATAGGTATAATTACTGTCTCTACTTGTGAAAGGAAAAACATCTGAATATGAACAGGATCTGCCCTACAGAAGAACTACTAAGCGAATATCTTAGCGGTACCATATCGCCGGAAGACAGGAAGACCGTGGAAAGCCATCTCGCCTCCTGCGCGGATTGCCGCAAGCTGTTATCAGAAGCTTATGATGTCTTAATAACGCCTGACTTGCATGAGATATTTTTCAATATCAAACGGTGGCTCAGGAAAAATATCTGGCTCATTGTAGCCGTATCGGCTCTTGCGTCTTCTTTTTTCTTTCCAAAATACTTTATCCAGCTCATTACCGCTACCTTACTCTCAGGCATTAAATGGATAATAGACGCTAAAACAACAAAAATGCTTATCACTATATATGAAACATGGAAAAAGAGTGATAAGGACGCCAGCGACAGTATCTTCTCGGATATAAAGAAAAACTAGCCCCTCAAAAAAATTTGAAAGAATCCTCATCCCGCAGCTGTCTCTTCCTGCATGAGTTACGGTTCTTAAAAAACAACCAAAAGGAGGAGAACCATGGGAAACAAACCTGTTGTAAAAATCGAACGCATGCATTGCCTTGAAGGTGATGGCCCTACAAAGGCTTTCTGCGACCTTCTGATACTTGACAGTTTTATAGTCAAGGGGTTCAGAATAGTGCAGGGTAAGGACGGTCTTTTTGTCAGTATGCCCCGGGAACAGGGACGTGATGAAAAGTGGTACGAGACTTTCTACCCTGTCTCAAGTGAAATGCGGAAAGGACTCCAGGAACTTATCCTGGACAGCTATAAAGAACAATAGCGTAGTAAGAACAACCTTAACGTTCCCGTTCCCTAGGCGGGACGGGAACGCGAGGGTTTTATTGAGTTTCTTTCATCCCGCGGATCGCTTCAAGGTTCTTCTGCGCCCTCTGGTGTTCAGGATCCACTTTAAGAGCCTTTTTGAAATACTCCTCCGCCCTATCGTATTCGCCATTCTTGTAATACGCAAACCCGAGATTATTGTAGGACTCCGCATAACCCGGATCTAACTCTATGGCTTTCTGGAAAGAAATAATGGCGTCTTCGTAGTTACCGGCTTTACCTTGCTCGACGCCTGTACGGTTAAGCGCCCATACTCTTTTATAGACATCTCGGTCTTTTCCGGGTGTAGCCTTTTCTACCCTTATTTCTTTCTGCACCTGTTTTTCCGCGAAAGTATCTGCTTTGGACGGATCTTCGCCTTTTTCGGTATACACTCTGCGAAGATTCTGCTCGGCAAGCACAAAATCCGGTCGTATCTCCAGCGCTTTCTCAAAATAAGGAATTGCTTCATCCAACTGCCCTCTTGCCGCTAAATAAGCGCCTACCTTGTTGTATGGTACCGGGATCATGGGATTCGTCTTGATAACATCCTTAAAAAGAGTACCTGTATCTTTCCAGACAGTGCACCGTTTCCATGTCTGTGCGGAAAGCGTGAGCGTCATCGCCAGGAAAACAAGTACCAGGCCTACCCTCACAACACCTCGCCCTACCGTCTTGTTATAAAAGACCCAGCTAACAAAAACCGCAAATATGTAAAAAATGCCGATTGACGGCAGGTACATGTACCTGTCTGCCGCAAAAGCGGAACCCGCGGGAATTAACTTTAGAACCGGCAGGATCATTATAAAAAAGAGTAAACTCCCGAAAATGACCTTCCTTGTATACCTTTTAGATACGGCTACCAGAGCTATCAATATAAGCGTTATGGCAATATACAGGACAGTCGATTGGGTTTCTGCCGATGTAAGCGTTTTGTGGTACGGATATAACGCGGATAAGTTCACCGGTAGTACCGTTTTGTACAGATAAAACGGTATTTCTTTGGCAATAAAATATACCCGGGAAGCCGTGCTCACCTTAAGATGCGTAGCTCCCGTAGCTATCTCGAACTTAAGGTTAATAAGCCCTACAACGAACGCCAGAGCGAAAAAAGGCACTTTCTCAAGGATAACCTTTCTATTGATACCACGCCTGTTGAACCAGTCAAGTAAGATGAGTACTACGGGTATAGTAACAGCCATGGCTTTGGAAAAAAGCGATAAGGCCGTGAAGAGCAGACAAATCAGGTAGATCCCGGCTTTCCGGCGCTTTAGATATACCACATAAGCTATAAGCGCCAGCATATAGAAAATGGAATATAAAAGATCTTTCCTCTCCGTTACCCACGCTACAGACTCCACATGCAAGGGGTGTATCCCAAAAAGAAGAGCAACGACAAAAGCTACTATCATCTCCCCGGAAAGCAGGAAAATAAAATAGAACACTGAAATAGTTATAAGAATATGTAATATATAGTTCGTCAAGTGATACGCGAAAGGATCAAGCCCAAAGAAATGATATTCCGCAGCGTAACTGACCATTACCAGCGGGACATAATGTCCCAGGAAATTTGTCGTGAACATCTTTTTAACGTTCCCGACGGAAAACCCTTTGATAGCGTCATTATCCGTTACCAGCTGCGGATCGTCCCAGTCCACGAAATCGTTGAATAATGACGGCAAGAAAGCGATCGCCGTTACGGCAATAACGATAATAACCAAGACTATAACCAGCGGGTTCTTCATGTTTTTTCTTCGTCTTTTGAAAGCAATCCTTCAGTGATCAAAAGAAGCGCCATCATTAAAGCACAGAAATAGACAAAAACGTCGCCATATACCGTGTAATAACTTTTCCCGTACAGTACGTTAACTGTATCAGTAGCGTACCCGTCAACAAATACGTCTTTGCCGCCAAGCTCAACTCTTGATAATATCTTGCCATGAGAATCAATAAAACATGAAACGCCTGTGTTCGCCGCCCTTATAACGGGAACCCTGTTCTCAACGGCCCTGAACACCGAAGCTTGCATATGCTGACGCGGCGCCGCGGTATCACCGAACCATGCATCATTCGTCATATTGACCATGAAATTCGCACCGTTTTTAACGAATTCTCGGGTTATATACGGGAAAATATCCTCAAAACAGATCAATACACCGAATTTAAAGAAGTTCGTGGTACGTATAACCGTACCGTCATCCTTTTCAAGGGATGAGAAAGAGCTCATGGGAAATACCGTGTACTCTTTGCCGCGGCCGAAATCGCCTATAGGCTTATCTATATATTTTCTCAGTATAGATAATACATTTTCTTCAAAAGGTACATACTCGCCAAAGGGTACCAGGTGCAGTTTATCGTATTTTTCTACGATCTCGCCAGTACCGTTAAAAAGTACCGCACTATTGAAATATTCGTCACCTTTCCTTGATACTCCGCCCGCAAGAATGGGAACTGCAAGTTCCCGTGAAAGCTTACTTATCTCTTCGATTTCGGTCTTCCCGTCTTCAAAAAGATACGGATAAGAAGTTTCCGGCCATACTACGAGGTTAGCCCCATCAGTAGATGCCCGTTTTGTCAGGTTGGTATATTCTTTGACAATATCATTGGCATAAGATGAATCCCATTTTAACTGCTGAGGGATATTCCCTTGCACTACGCTTACTGTCGCCTCTCCCCATGCAGTAAGTCCATGCAGCCTGTATATACCGTACGAGGTAGACGCAAGCATGAAAAGAAGCGCAAGCATCATGTATGAAATTCTTTTTTTTGCGCGGATAAACACGCTGAAGATCGCTACATTAAACGCCACAATGAGGAAAGACACGCCATAAGCACCTGTAAGATCAGCTATCTGGATGATGTTAGTGTTCTCGTATTGAGAATAGCCCAGAACTCCCCATGGGAACCCTGTAAAGATATTACCCCGGATGAACTCCAGTACCACCCAAATAAAAGGAAGTATCAATAGGTTCATTGAATATTTAAGGATAAATCCTGCAAAAAACGCAAAAACTGCGTAAAAAACAGCTAACACAAGCACAAGTATTATCATCCCGGGAATCGTAACATTGACCAGCCAGTACAGAAGACATGCGAAAAATACGACTCCCGTTAAATAACCATACAGAAAATTCTGTTTGGGTTTTTTAGGATCAATGGTAAGCAGTATCGGCACAAGGCAGAACCACCCTGCGAAAGATATATCGAACGGAGGAAATGCGAGAAATCCAATGACTCCCGCACTAAAAGCAAAAGCTACATTGCGTAAGTAAGTTTTCATCTGTTTATTTACCGCAACATTTCTTGTATTTTTTACCGCTACCGCATGGACATGGATCGTTACGGCCGACTTTTGGAAGATCCCGTTTGTATGTAGTATCAGCCTTGGGAGCCGCGGGTCCGAATATCTCAGCCGGAGTTTTTACCCCGCTTTCTTCCTTATCGTATACCGTATCCTGTCCGGCGGATGAAGTGCCAAGCGCGGAATAACCTTTATGCTCAAAACTCTCAGTCTCGGGCTGAAAGACGCTTTTCTTATATTGTTCTTCCATAGCGGATATTTTCATTATCTTCTCTGCGGTCTGCTCATCTATCTTTACCATTAGATCAGTGAACATCTGAAACGCTTCGTGCTGGAACTCTATCAGAGGATCTTTCTGCGCATAAGCGCGCCATGAAATACCTTCACGAAGGTCGTCAAGTTCCCTCAGGTACTCTTTCCAGTTAGAATCTATAACTGAAAGCATGACCATTTTCTCAAGTTCCCGTACACGTTCTTCCCCTAATAGCTTCTCCCTTGCGGAATAGCTCTTTTTGGCGGCTTCGACTACAGCTTCGACGATATCACTAGGATCCCGAGCTTCAAGATCGTCTGGGTTAACCATAATAGCATAACGATACATGATCTGTTTCGCTGCGGCTTTTGTATCAGGATCTGCTTCCCAGTTCACGAACAAAGATTCCAGCCCCACCGTAAGGCACTCAAAGAACTCGTTCTTTAGCTCCTGCCCTTTTAATATGGCACGCCGTCTCTTATAAATAACTTCTCTCTGCTGGTTCATGACGTTATCGTACTTCAAGAGATGTTTTCTTATCTCAAAGTTCTGGTTCTCTACCCTGTGCTGCGCCGTCCGTATAGCACCTGTTACCATGGGGTTCTCTATCACTTCACCTTCTTCCATGCCTAGACGGTCCATGACGTTCTTTATCCTGTCAGATCCGAATATACGCATAAGGTCATCCTCCAGCGAAAGATAGAACCTGCTGGAACCCGGATCGCCCTGCCTGCCCGACCGGCCGCGCAGCTGGTTATCAATACGTCTGGCTTCATGCCGCTCAGTACCAACAACATGCAAGCCCCCAGCTTCAATAACTTTTTCTTTTTCCTGAACAGTTTTTTGCTGAAACTCTCCGAGAAATTTTTCAAAAGCTTTGTTTCTTTCTTCCTGATCTTCTATCTCCAGCTTCTCTACCGCATCCTGCGCCAGAGCTTCGGGATTACCTCCCAAGAGTATATCCGTTCCACGACCAGCCATGTTAGTCGCTATCGTAACCGCTCCGTATCTTCCGGCCTGTGAGATTATGTGAGCTTCTCTCTCGTGATATTTAGCGTTAAGAACGTTATGTTTTATACCACGCGCATTCAGGAGCTTACTTAACCTCTCTGATTTTTCTATTGATATCGTACCGACAAGAAGTGGTCTGCCTATTTTGTTACATTCTTCTACCTCGTCTCCTACTGCCTTGAACTTCTCCATCTCTGTCTTGTATATCCTGTCAGGCATATTCAAGCGTTCTAAGGGTCTATTTGTCGGTATCTGTGCTACCGGCAGCAGGTAGATATTAACGAATTCCGATTCTTCTGTCTTGGCAGTACCCGTCATGCCGGCTATCTTGTCATACATACGGAAATAATTCTGCAGTGTTATAGTGGCCAGCGTCTGGCTTTCCTTCTGGACCTCTACCCTTTCCTTAGCTTCTATCGCTTCGTGTATACCGTCGGAAAACCTCCTGCCGGGCATCATCCTGCCGGTAAACCCGTCAACTATAACTATCTTGTTATCCTGGATAACGTAATCCACGTCTTTCTGGAACAGTATATACGCCTTGAGAAGCTGCTTGATACCTTCGACATTCCTCTGCTGTTCAGCATACTGCGTTATAAGTTCCGTCTCGCGGGCGATCTTTTCTTCTTCGGGTATATCTTCGTCCGCCAGTTCCGCTATTTTGCCTTCAATATCATCCAGCATGAACTCGATGTTAAATTTCTCACTCATTATATCCTGTCCCTTGGCGCTAAAGGTAGATTCTCGGGATTTTTCATCGAAAACGTAATATAGCTGTTCAAGAAATTCGTTACGCTCTTTTTCCATGACCTTGCTATCCAGCTGGGCCTGTATCTTATCAAGTGCATTTTTGGCTTTCTGGTCTTTAAGAATGATGTCCAAAAATTCGCGGTTCTTGGGATCGGCTTTATGGACAAGATACAAAAGTTGGCCGGCATCCTCATCTTTATCTTCTTTTAAGTGCTTTTTAAGGTCAGATAAGTATTCTCCGATAAGCCTCCTCTGAGCCCTTACGATCTCTTCCACTACCGGCCGCATCTGGTTATATGCCTCGTTGGTCTCATCTACCGGTCCGGAAATTATAAGCGGGGTCCTGGCTTCATCCACCAGGATACTGTCAACCTCATCAACAATGGAAAAGTTCGGGTATCTCTGTACCATGGCTTCTTCCTCGACTACCATATTGTCTCTTAAGTAATCGAACCCAAACTCGTTATTTGTTCCGTAGACGACGTCACAGGCATAAGCGTTTTTCCTTTCCTCAGTCCTCATATCGTGCTGGATAACGCCAACAGAAAGTCCCATAAACCGGTAAACCGGCCCCATCCATTCAGAGTCCCTTTTTGCAAGGTAATCGTTCACAGTGACTACATGAACACCTTCGCCGGTAAGAGCGTTCAAGACAACCGGTAGGGTCGCTACCAGCGTCTTACCTTCACCCGTGGTCATCTCTGCGATTTTACCTTCGTGGAGCACAATACCGCCCATAAGCTGCACATCGAAATGACGGAGCCCTATAGTTCTTTTGGACGCTTCTCTTACCATAGCAAAAACTACCGGCAGTTTGCCGGCAAGTATACTGTTCTTAACTTCTTTGAGCTGTTTTTTGTGTTTACTGCGTTCTATATCGGAAGTGGACATAGCAACAGCTTCTCTTACCCGTTCCACTTCAGGCGCTATCTCTTCACGTGCACGTTTTAGCTCTTCCCTGATACCCTCTGCTTTTTGCCTGATCTGGTCGTCCGAAAGTACTGATATCTCTTCTTCCAGCTCGATTATCTCTTTAACCAGAGGCTCAAGTTTTTTAAGTTCACGTTCGTTCTGTGTACCGAATATTTTTCTTAATAAACCGAACATATTTCTTCTCCCAGTTACTTCCTGGTCGCTGCCATTTTCAAGTATGCTTTAATAAAATTATCCAATTCGCCATCTAACACTTTTTCTGCACTGGAGGTCTGCTCATCGGTCCTGTGATCTTTTACCATCTTGTACGGATGCAGGACATACGACCGGATCTGGCTTCCCCACTCTATTTTTTTCTTGTCCTCGTAAGAACGCATTATATCCGCTTCCTGCTTGCGTTTCTGGTCTTCATACAGGCGCGCCCTTAGGATCTTCATCGCTGTTGCTTTGTTCTTGTGCTGAGACCGTTCTTTCTGGCACTGTACTACTATCCCGGTCGGCACATGAGTTATCCTTACCGCCGAATCGGTAACATTAACGTGCTGGCCACCGGCACCCGAAGAACGATAAGTATCTATCCTCAAATCGTTCTCATTAATATCCACTTTTATATTCTTGTCTATATCCGGTATCACGTCTACAGACGCAAATGAAGTATGTCTTCTCTTGTTAGAATCGAACGGTGATATCCGTACCAGGCGATGTACACCCGATTCCGCTTTAAGATAACCGTACGAAAATGCTCCCTTAACCAGAAAAGTAGCTGATTTTATACCTGCTTCATCACCAGCAAGCTGGTCTATAACTTCCACTCCGCAGGCATGGTCTTCTGCCCACCGGAAATACATCCTTAAAAGCATTGAAGCCCAGTCGCACGACTCAGTACCGCCGGCCCCTGAATTAATGCTGACTATGGCATCACACCTGTCCGCTTCATCTCCTAGGATACATTTAAATTCAAGATCGTCTATGTCTTTGCGGACGGAGACCATATCGTCCATGAGACTCTTGACGGATTCTGAGTCTTCCGGCTCCACAATACTAAAAAGCTCTTTCAATGTATCGTATTCTTCTTTTATCTCGTTGTAGGGACCTACTATGGATCTGAGGACCTTAAGTTCCCGTGAAAGGTTATCGGCTTTTTCCTGATTCTTCCAGATCTCGGGGTCGTTAAGCTCAGTTTCAAGCTCATTTATCCTGTTCTGATTCTTCTCCAGGTCAAAGATACCCCCGGAGTTCTTCGAACTTAGTATCCAGCATCCCCATCGCTTCTTTTAGCTCTTCTATCATAATATTACCTCCGTTAGACAGGCATTATAACAATATTATACTTAAGTGTAAAGCCAGCCGGTTTCAGTTACGTTTTTGACTTAAAATACCTCGTAATAGCTCCTGCTGTCCGTTTATCCATACCTGATGATATCAGTTCTTCCCGTGATGCGGCACGGATATTCTTGACGCTTCCAAACCTTTTTATAAGCACTTTTTCCCTGGCAGGACCTATACCAGGTATCTCGCTAAGTTCTGTATTGAACTTTTCGGTGCGTCTTAGCCTTCTATGATACGTTATAGCGAACCTATGAGCTTCGTCCCGTATTCTCTGCACAAGCAGCAAAAGACGCGATCCCGGTGAAAGCCTTATAGGAAGCTTTCTTGATAACGAGTAAAGATGGTTATGTTCTTTAGCTATACTTACTACGTTCAAATCCTTTATCCCTAATTTTGTAAGTTCGCTATGCGCAACTGAAAGATGCCCCTTACCCCCGTCTATAAGTACCAGGTCCGGAAGAGCCTTACCTTCTTCAAGCAACCTTGCGTACCTCCTGCGAACGACTTCGCGTATCATCGAATAATCGTCTATATCCCCTACCGTTCTTACCTTGAATCTGCGGTAATCCGACTTTCTGGGGGTACCAGCCACGAACCTTACCATGGACCCTACTGCCTGTTTTCCGCTTGTGTTAGATATATCAAAACATTCTATAGTTACAGGTATTTTCGGTAAAGCCAATGCGTTTTGAAGCTCGTCAAGCTCACCGTATATCGGATACTGCGAACGATCATGCAGCTGTTGTATAGCTGTTAGAGCTTCAATACGTTTTTTTACCGCAAGGGCTTTTTCATACTGGCGTTTTTTAGAGAACCGTTTCATCCGTTTCTCGAGCGTCTTGATAAGGTCGTCTTTCTTGCCTTCTAAAAATTTCTTAAGCTGCGCCACTATGTCTTTATAATCCGTAGCCGATATTTTATCCTCACACGGCCCTAGACACTGACCAAGATGATACTCAAGACACACCGTTTTATGAAAATGCCTGCAAGTCCTGAGCGGAAACACTTTTTTCATAAAAGAAAGAGCGTCTTTTAACAGCTTTACATCGACATACGGGCCATAGTACATGGCCCCATCGTTCAGTCTTCTTCTTGTAAGAAAAAGACGGGGATATTCCTCATTGACCGTAAGCTTCAAGAAAGGATACGACTTATCGTCCTTGAGGTCTATATTAAACTTCGGGGAATGGTCCTTTATAAGCCCGGCTTCATATATCAGCGCTTCCGCCTCAGAAGACGCCCTTATGAACTTTATATCACGCACTTCGCTTACCAATAGTTCAAGTCTAGCGTCTTTTGCCCGGCCTGCCTGAAAATATGACGCGACGCGCCTGCGCAACCGGCGAGCTTTACCGATATATATGATCCGTCCTTTGGAATCCAGAAACTTGTATACGCCCGGCGTATCCGGAAGCTTTTTTACCTTAGAACCTAGTTTTTTGGATCTACCAGTCATTTTATCTTCTTAAGAATAATGTTTGAAAGCTTACGCGCGCCTTCTACCCCTACAATGAAAGCCGCAACGAAATATACCAACCCGCTTGCCAGGACAACAAACAATAACCTCACAAATGCAGGAAGGGTCGGCATCCCCACCACATCCAGGAACATCCTGCTCATCACGAACGTGAACGCGCCCATAACAGCCGTTGAAACGCATATACGGCCTAGTGACGCTAATATCTGGGAGGTGCCAATATCCCCTATCCGCTTGTTCAGGAGCACATAAAGCGCTACAAAATTGGTTGTAGCCGCTATTGAAGTAGCAAGAGCAAGACCACCTATTTTTAGCGGCCACATTAGAATAAGGTTAAGCACTACGTTTATTCCCAACGCAACTGCAGCGGTCTTTACAGGCGTACGGGTATCCCCCATGGAATAATACACCCCAACGAGTATCTTTATACCAGCGTAAGCAAAAAGTCCAAACGTATAGAAAAAAAGCGCGTTTACAGTTATTGCTGTTGAATATTCCGTGAACGCACCTCTTTGGAAGAGTATCCTTACAATAGGTCCGCCAAGCACCATAAGTCCTACTGCTGCCGGTATCATTATGGTAAATACTGTCTTCAGCGAAAAAGACACCGTACCCTTGAGGCGATCCATATCGTTCATCGCAACTTCTCTGCTCATTTTAGGTAGAGCTGCCGTTGCTAAGGAAATCCCGAATATGGCAAGAGGAAGCTGGACAAGCCTGTTGGAATAATAAAGTGCAGCTACACCGCCTGCGCCTACAATCCAGGCAAGCGACGCTAGAACAGTATCGATGAGTATACTGAGCTGGTACACCGCCGTTCCCATCGCCCTGGGAAGAAGCAGTTTACCTATCTGAGCAGCAACAGGATGTGATAGCTGGAACCCTTTCTCAAGCTTGAACCCTCTCTTATAAAGAGGCGGAAGCTGCATGATCACCTGACAAACCCCGCCAAGGATAATACCTATCACGACTCCCTTTATACCGATAAGGGGGCACAGAAAGAGTAACGACAGTATAAT
>JBAROK010000101.1:0-33711 GCA_049642065.1 Candidatus Omnitrophota bacterium
GGTAAAACTTTTCAGGAAATGGGTGGCAGCCAGTATTTTCTTGTTAACGGCAAGAAGGGCGGCGTGGTACCAAGAGTAGAACCCAAAGCATCCTTTAAGACCATGAAGAAACTCTCATCAGCCATAAAAAAAGGATTGGTAACTTCAGCTCATGACTGTTCCGAAGGCGGCATAGGTGTTGCTCTTTCTGAAATGCTTTTTTCAGGCGGACTGGGAGCAGAAGTGTCTCTTAAAAAAGTTCCCCGTCTGGGTTCTATAGACAGAGATGACGTAATACTTTTTTCCGAATCGAATTCCCGGTTTGTACTAGAGATCGATCCTGAGAAAAAGAAAGATTTTGAAAAGGCCATGAAAGGTATACCATTTGCAGAGATAGGCGAAGTTACAGGCGGCAGTAAACTGCTTGTCACCGGGCTTAATGGCAAGATTATCGTAAAGACCAATATACAAGCACTGAAGAAAAGCTGGCAAAAACCGTTCAAGAGGCTTATGCATGAAGAAAGTTAAGACCTTAATACTGCGTACCGCAGGTACCAATTGCGATAAAGAGACCGCTTTCGCTTTTGAGCAGGCGGGATCCGAAGTGGATCTAGTGCACATAAATTCACTCGTTGCAGGGAAGAATATCCTGGACAAATATCATATTCTTGCTATTCCCGGAGGGTTTACTTACGGGGACGACGTAGCCAGTGGAAAGATACTTGCGAACGAGCTTAAATTCAAGTTAAAGAGCCAGCTGTCCAGATTCGTCAAGAAGGGCAAACTTATTATAGGCATATGTAACGGGTTCCAGGTGCTTGTTAAGATGGGGCTTTTACCTAAAATAAAGAAAAGTAACGATTATCAGATCGAAGCTACACTCAGTCTTAATGACTGCGGCAAGTTCCAGGCAAAATGGGTATACCTTAGAAACGATAAAAATGATAAGTGTGTATGGACAAAAGACTTACCCGAAGTTATCTATGTGCCTATAGCGCATGCCGAAGGAAAATTTATCCCCAAGAACGATAGTGTCCTTGAAACCCTCAGGAAGAAAGGGCAGGTTGTATTCAGGTATTGTGACGGTAATGGTGTGCTTTCAGGGTATCCTCATAACCCGAACGGGTCAGTGGACGACATTGCCGGTATTTGTGACCCGTCGGGGCGGATAATGGGTATGATGCCTCATCCGGAAAGGCATATAAGTTACTTACAACATCCTAACTGGCGCAGATCCCCCGAGGAAAACAACCATATGGGTATAGGTCTTAAGATATTCAAAAATGGTGTAAATTACGTTCGAAATCATTTATAATAACTTAGTAAATATAAAGGAGCAAAAATGAGTGGAGAAAGCGACGACAAACGGGAATTTTTGAGAGTTGACTATGAAACTCCTCTGAATTTCAAAGTGCTTAAGGATGAAAAACTTACGTCAAAATCAGACATAAGCTCTATCAATGTTAGCGCATGTGGATTACTTTTCAGGACTTCCACGGATTCGTCTATCCCGTCACTCTCCAGCATCGTCTGGATAGAGCTTGATTCAAAAATGATGAATATATGCGCCGAGATAGAGGGAGACCTTATAATACATAAAAACGGCGTTTTCGGACGCGTGGTAAGGATAGCCGAGGGTGAACCCGGTAAATCCTACGATATCGGCGTATGCTTTCTCAGGAAAACCGATATGTCCGAAGAAGAAATAACTGCGCTTATGAAAGACTGAGGAAAATATGGAAACTTTAAAAAATTTCTTTATAGGACTTTTCGTAGTAATACTTTCGCTGATAATCATAGCGCTGGTATTTTTTGCCTGGCCCATTCTTATCGGGATCAGTTCGTTCCTGTTGACTATACTGGCGGCGGTTCTGTTCGTGATCCTTCTTTTCTATATTGTGGTCCTGGTAGGGCATCTTACCCGACAGATAATCAGCAAGAAATAGAAACCTTCAGGTTCATTCTTTAGAAAAGGCCTCTAGGTATGGGTATTCTGCTTGGGAACGGTATGGAAACGCAACCGGTTAGCGTTCCGGTTATGATCGCAGCAAGAAAGAGAAAAAGAAATAAGCGTCTATGGACGCTGAGAATAAAAAATAAATTTTTCATATAGGACTGGTTAAATATTATCACTACAACGTATAGTTGTCCAGAAACTACTGCTAATATGGATTCTGAAAGATACCTAAAATATGCTTCTCTCAAAGAAGCCGAGTTTGAAGCCGTCTGTAAAAAATGCGGCCAGTGCTGCGGTGCTCTTGACGACCCTTGCAGCAACCTGGTCAGATTGCCTGGCGGAACTTATTTCTGCAGGGATTATATGAACCGTCTGGGGCCGCAGAAGACCGCATCAGGCAAGGAATTCAACTGCGTTTCCATACGTACCCACATTGGAGAAAATACGCTCAGGTCTGGATGTGCTTACAGAGATATTGATTAAACAAAAACGGAGTTGTATATGCCTACTACCAATAAATTTTCGATCACTGACCAGGAAATATTTGAGTATCATCTTGGCGGGAAGATAGGCCTTGAGCTTACAAAAGAGCTGTCTAACCAAAAAGATCTTAGTATGGCATATACCCCTGGAGTATCAAAGATATGCGAAGCGATAGAGGAAGACGAATCACGGGCATATTCTTTAACAGCTAAAGGTAACCTTGTTGCGGTTGTCACAGACGGTACTGCGGTGTTAGGGTTAGGTAATATCGGCGCAAAGGCGTCTATCCCTGTAATGGAAGGCAAGAGCGTTCTTTTCAAAGCTTTTGCGGGTGTGGACGGATGGCCGGTACCTTTAGAAGGCGTGCTTGATAAAGACGGGCATACGGACGTGGAAAAGTTTATTGATGCTACGGTAAAGATAGCCGGGATGTACGGCGGGATAAACCTTGAAGATATTGCTGCACCTGCTTGTTTTGAAATAGAGGACCGGCTTGATGAGATGCTTGATATCCCGGTATTCCATGACGACCAGTGGGGAACCGCTATAATAACGCTGGCGGCACTTAAAAATTATTGTATCCTTGCCGACAGAAAACCCGATAGCTTAAAGGTCGTTATAAACGGTGCAGGAGCAGCAGGGCTCAGGATAGCTGAGATGATAAAGACCGAAGGCGTCATTGATTGCGTATTGTGCGATTCTAAAGGTACGGTAAGAATGTCCCGGTCTGATATCAATAAGTATAAAGAAGTTCACGCGGTAGATACCGATAAAGAAACCTTGGAAGAAGTTATGCAAGGTGCTGATGTCTTTATTGGCGTATCAGTTGCCGACTGCGTGACGCCTGAGATGGTTCTTTCAATGTCAGAATTCCCCGCTATATTTGCGATGGCTAATCCTGTCTCTGAGATCTCGCCGGAAACTGTCCAGGAATGCATGCAAGGCCGGAAATATGTCATGGCTACCGGCAGATCGGATTACCCGAACCAGGTAAATAATGTACTGGGTTTTCCTTTTATCTTCCGCGGAGCGCTTGACGTGCGCGCAAGCAGGATAACTATGGGCATGAAAGTCGCTGCCGCAGAAGCTCTTGCGGCCCTAGCCAGAGAAGAAGACGTTCCCGATGTTGTCAAAAAAGCTTACAACAGGGAATTTGTCTTTGGCCCGGATTACCTTATCCCTACACCTTTTGATCCAAGAATAACGGCTTGGGAAGCTAAAGCTGTTGCTCAGGCAGCGATCGAAGAGGGTGTGGCTGCACTCAAGGATATCCCTATATATTAAATCCTAGGTAATTTGCCTTTACACTTGCTGTAATGTATTATTCCTATTAATAGGTCGTAATTTTTTCGATTGATCTGGCAGAGAACAATGGACAGATTTTTTTATAATCTTGAATGTTTCCTCAAACAGCAGATATCTCGCGCTAAATTCCTTAAAATACTTTTAGGTGGACTTCTTCTTTTCATTTCGAACAATACCTTCTTAAAATACGCGTTCGCTAAATCTTCTTCTTCGGACGGAAGGCCTAAGAAGAAGATTAAGGGATCTCATGACCTGGTCGTATCAGAAGGACCTGACCCGTACAAAAATACCGTAAAAGCCGTGGAAGGTATGGGAGGGATGGGCCGTTTCGTTAAAAACAGTGATGTGGTTTTTATTAAAGCGAACATGTCCTGGGACAGGTCGCCGGAACAGGCTGGTAACACCGACCCTGAAGTCGTAGCTGCTCTAATAGACATGTGCTATAAGGCGGGCGCAAAAAGAGTCAACATGTCAGATAACACCTGTAATGAAGCACGCAGATGTTATGATAATAGCGGTGTTGCGGATATCGCCAAGAAAAAAGGAGCACACGTACATTTTGTCGACAGCTGGAATGTTGTCAAAGCGCAATTTTCATACAATAGTCCCATGAGCAATTGGCCCGTCTACAAGGAAGCCGTAGAATGCGATACTTTTATAAACGTTCCCGTGCTTAAGCATCATCGCCTTACAGGGCTAACGCTTTCGATGAAAAACCTTATGGGCGTTTGTAGCGGCACAAGAGGGCTTATACACGTTGATATCGGCCGTAAACTGGCGGACCTTACTGACTTTATCAGCCCGGAGCTTACGGTCATAGACGCGACAAAGGTTCTTCTCAGGCACGGCCCGAGTGGAGGAGACTTAAAGGATGTAGCGCGAATGGATACTATTATTGCGGGTACGGATCCCGTTCTCACGGATGCTTATGCGTGTACTCTAGTCGATAGGGAGCCTATGTCCATCTCGTATATAAAATCCGGCGTACAACGCGGATACGGTTCAGCAGATTTATCTAAAGCGGATATAGTCAAGCTTAAGAGCTAAACTATGAGAAAACTCATACTATTACGAAGAGTCTCACAAGCGTTTTTCCTGCTTTTATTTATTTATATCCTCTGGTCAACGACTTATCCTCTTACGGGGATGTTCCCTCCCGAGACCTTTTTTACGACGAACCCTTCAATAATGGTTTTCACCTCGATAAGCGAACGGATAGTGCTTCCTGGTCTTATTTTTGCCGCGATAATGTTAGTGCTGACGCTTATACTGGGAAGGGTTTACTGCGGCTGGATATGTCCGCTTGGCACTATGATTGATCTTACGGGATCCTTGAAGAAAAGTAAGATAATTCCCGGCAACAGCGCAAACAAAAAGATCCGGAAAATAAAATTTTTTATACTTGGAGTTATCTTTGTTTCTGCGCTGGCAGGCATCCAGGTAGCGTGGGTGCTGGATCCGATGGGTATTGTTGCCAGATTTGTATCGTTGAACCTGATACCGACTGTAACGCTACTTTTTGATAAGATTTTTATTGTTCTCATAAGAAATTTCGAGATGTACGGCAAAGTATACGACGTATACCGGGATTTAAGAGCTTCCTTTTTGGGTATACAGGTACATTATTTTGCGAGTTCAATGATCATTTTCGCGGTATTTGCCATAGTGTGCGCTTTTGCTTTGTTTGTTTCCAGGTTATGGTGCCGGTCCCTATGTCCTTTAGGAGCTTTTTATTCGTTGGTAGCCAGGTTTTCTTTGATGCGAAGGGTGGTCTATAAATGTATCAGCTGCGGGGTTTGCACTCCTGCGTGCCGTATGGGAGCTATAACCGGAGGGACCGAATACGAAAAAGGGGAATGCATATTATGTATGGATTGTGTATATGTATGTCCCGTAAACGCTACTCAGTTTTCTTTTCCAAAACCGGGAATAAAAAAACAGCTGGAGAAAGAAACTGATACTTCCCGGAAAAATTTTATTATTCTGCTTCTTTCGTCACTCTTTCTGATGGGCAGCAAAAAGAAAAAGGGGAAGGGGGGAGAGAGCCTCGTTATACGTCCCCCGGCGGCCTTAAAAGAAAAAGATTTCTATGACCGGTGCATTAGGTGCGGTAACTGCATGAAAGTTTGTCCTACTAACGGTTTGCAGCCAGTAATGCTGCAAGCGGGACTTGAAAGCATCTGGACGCCTCATTTGGTCCCTGAGATCGGTTATTGCGAATATCAATGCACTCTTTGCGGTAATGTTTGTCCAACTGGTGCCATACCCAAGATCAGTAAGGATAAGAAAATGAAGACTAAGCTGGGTACCGCAAAGGTCGAGCGCTCGAAATGCCTTGCCTGGGAACACAAACTGGAATGCCTCGTTTGTGAAGAACACTGTCCTATAGCTGAGAAGGCCATAAAGGTCGTTGAGGAGACTTTTGAAGGCAAGACCATCAAGAAGCCCGTAGTTGATCCAAACTTGTGTGTAGGCTGCGGTATATGCCAGACGAAGTGTCCTGTGCGTCCTGTACGTGCAATTAGAGTAACCCCTAAAAATGCCGACCGAACCTAACTTCTAGCACCAAATCTAGCTCTATAAACCTAATATTTTAAAGCAATTACAAGAAATGTTAAGAAAATAAAAGCTATCCAACTATTTCTTGTGCTAACTATATATATCTGTTATAATATTATAACTTTCTTATGAGCTAACCTTTATATATAGCAACAGAAAGTATTTGTGGTGGGGAAATATTTATGGCGGGGTTTAAATACAAATACATAAGATTTATTAGGATTATTTCTATAGCCGTGTTGTGCCTGTTCACGATCAACAATATAGCATGGGCTAACCCTGATTTTTTCCAGAGAGGCACTGGGACGCAACATCTGCAGCCAGCGCTTCTTTCCTGGGCCACACCTGACCGTGCATATCTAGAATTCAGTATGTCCGCATACCTGGATTCATTTAACGTTCCAGTTAACAAGCTGAAATTACATCTTTTCCCGATTATAAAAGGCAAACGCGTCGATCTTCATTTCGACAGAAAAATCATAACAGGCAATGAATGGCTTGTACCATGTTCTGTTGATGATAAAAAGTTCAATGTGTTCGTTGACTCTAAAGATAATTCCATAAGAATAGAATCTGGAAAAACAGAGAAACCTGTAGCACAGACAGAATTCCCGGGTATAGAAGAAAAAACTGAAAGGCTGCTTCTTTCAATGCTCAGTCTGGGGCATAACGCGGGTTTATTAGATGTCGTAGAGCCGGCGGTAACGGTTGCATCTGCTTTCCAGATGATGACTCTAGACGCTATAGGAGGAGTTAATGCTCCCGAGTATGTCGATATAGCGGGAAAAGCATTTATAGTAACCCAAAGGTTTCAGAATCTCCTATCGACACTTGACTACTCATTGAGAAGAAAAGGAACATTGTCATTTGATGATACGGTCGCCTTCTTTACGGAATTAAAAGACGTTAACAAAGCGATATACGGGCTTAAAAAAGAGCTGCTCGTAAAATCGGGAAAGCACCCACTTGCAGTAGAACCAAATTCGCCGGAAGACATGATGGAAATGGCCGTGAGAAATATGGATATGGCAATGTCCATAATTGAGAACCGGATCGCTTTCGCTAGGGGTGAACTGGAATTTAAACCGGTAGCATTAGATCAGATAGTGCGCGGTCTTTTTGATAATAAGAAATTCGCCAGATACCTGAAGACTGACGGAGAGATTCATGCTGCCAGCGTATCCGGAGATGAACGTTCCCTGGAAAGCGTTTTGAACAATATCATAAATAACGGGATATATTTTGCCAAGAAAAAGAACGATGCCGAGGCGAAACTGAAAATATCCCTTATCAAAGAGAACGGGCAGGCTAAGATCGTTATAAGTGATAACGGAGAAGGAATTTCGACTGATATGCTTGAAGTAGATCCTTCTACGGGCAGACCCCGCCTTTTTTTACTGAGAGCAACAGGGAGATCCGACGGTACCGGAGTCGGCCTTGCCGAAGCCTGGTACACAGTAAAAGACTGTGGCGGATCCATACACGCAGAGAATATTGAAGGCGGAGGAGCAAGGTTCACAATACTCTTGCCTTTAGATGATGATAAAACTGGCGCTCTAGATAAAGTATCCGATCATGAGGATGAAAGAGCACGCTTTGGTGCCTTAGGCCAGACAAAAGAATCTGTTAGAACGATGCAAGAATTTGGAAAACTGGTTGCCATTGCGTTTCTACCATTCGCGTTTTTTGTTTTTCTTATAGCAGCTCCTATAATCAAGCTTACTTCCCCGGGTTCGATCTTCTATAAGCAAAGACGGTTAGGGGAAAGAGGAAAACCAATCACTATCTGGAAACTCAGGACCATGACAACGGAAGCTGATCCCGCTGAAAGGAAAGTAACGTTCTTTGGAAAGCTGGTAAGACTGCCTGGGTTTGACGAGCTTCCTCAGCTTTTTTCGATCATAAGAGGGGATATGCAGTGGTTCGGCCCGAGGCCATACAAGCCGGACGAAATTGACCAGAATTATATTGATGAAGTGCTGCATGGCATAAAACCGGGGCTTTTCAGTTTAAGAGCCCTAAAGGTCCACGGTAAGGGATGGCAACGCGATACCAATATCCCGAAGAAGGAAACTGACCTTGAATATCTGAGCAAGAAATCCTGGTTATACGACACAGAACTGGCGATAAAGACCTTGCTCTTTGTACATTTTTGGGGACTTGTAAAAAGGCTTGTTGTTGCTTTTTCTGGCAAGAGAAAGGATACTCCCCGGGTTAAACCCGAATCCCCGGACATGGCGAAGAAAAAACCTGAAATCTTGGACATGCAAAACCCTGAGACGTTCGAACGGACTGGTATTCACGTTGTGCCGGTAAGTGGGACCAAATTGCATTGCAGAACAATGGGGCGTGATAATGCACCGGCGATCATAATTGTTCACGGCGGTCCGGGATTTGACCACAACTATCTGTTAGCCTCAAAAGAAGGAGCAGTTAATCCTTTTTTACAATTAGCAAAAAAATACAGATTGATCTTTTACGACCAACGGGCAAGCGGAGAATCCGGCGGCAGGGAAGATCTTTCTTCTATAACAGTTAATACTTTTGTTAATGATATAGAAGGAATTCGTAAGGCGTTTGGTTTGGATAAAGTCCATCTTATGGGGCATTCCTGGGGAGGATTATTGGCAGCACTTTATGCCGCAAGGAATCCCGATAAAGCGCGTTCATTAACGCTTTTTCATCCCTTACCGGAGAATAACAGTAAGTTGAGAGAATCCAGTATCAAGCGAAGTGAGCTATGGAAAGCTGATGGATTTAACGAAAAATACACCGATCAGACGGATTACTGGGAAAGATTTTTTACGCCGTATTTTTACCGCAGGGAAAATGTCAGGGAAATCGGCCGCTTTCTTCATCCGAGAATAAAAAAAGATATGAAAGCTCTTTTCAAGCGATTGAGAAGATTTTTAATGAGTTATGATATCACCGAAGAGTTGGCGCAGATAGCCTGTCCGGGGATTATTATTTCCGGTGAGCATGATTTTGTTTCGGTGCGAGGTCTCGGCGAAATTATGGATAATGTCGAAATGTATGAAATGCAGAAATGCGCCCATTTTTCTTTCTTCGAGTCTCCGGATGAGTTTTTTAATATAGTAAGCGCATTTTTAGAAGAAGCGGGCGGCGAAGACCCTGTAGCCGGGGCGAAAGATACAGAAAAAGTTGACAGGGAGCCAGGCCTAGGACAGATACTGGAGAGAATCAGGGGAGCGGGAAAGAAAATACTTTCCGATCCGGATCTATACGCGAGCGCATATAAGGACCTGAGAGATACATGGCGCAGATACGGAGTTTTACCCGCTACTTCAGCGGAATTGATGTCATTGATTTATAGTCCCGGGGTAGGCACTATTGCGAGCATGGTGCATGAAAACAAGGAACTATTTCACGAATATGTTGGTTCTGGAGCTAGCGTTAAAGAGCTTGATGAGGGAGTTATAGCGATAGAGAGGGATAAAAGCAATCCATTATGGATCGTAACCGACGGTTCGGCAGTCCTTGGATTAGGAAATATCGGTGAATTGGCAGGTGCGCCCGTAATGGAAGGCAAGCAGGTGCTTATGAAATGGTTTGGTAAAGTTGAAGCCAATATTCTCCTGGTAGATACTTCGGAAGAGAGCAAAGGCGCTGCCAGCAAAGTTGCGCAAAGAATTAAATACGCGATACGGAAAATGCAGAATATTTATGGCCGTCGCCTTATTATGCTCGAAGACATTAGGGCGCCTGAGTGTTTTGTAGCGGAAAAACTGCTAAATGAAAGCGGCATACCGACCATTCACGATGACCAACACGGTACAGCGGTTATCATAACCGCAAGCGTTATAAATGCATTAAGGGAAGCGAGAAAGAAACCTGAGGGTTCAAGGATAGTTATTGAAGGCGCTGGCGCTTCGGGGATAGCGGTTGCACGTCTCTTGCACAGCGTGGGCGTTAAAGAGATCATATGTTTTGATAGTAAGGGCGCGATTTATGTCGAAAGAGACGGACTTAACGCCGAAAAAAAGATCGTCGCACAGTTTAACGCGTCCGTTTATTCCGGAGATATAGCTGGCGCTCTTAGCGGAGCGGACGGTTATATAGGGCTTTGCAGACCCAAGCTCCACTGGGGAAGTGAAGACATGCTTAAGAACATGAATCCGCGCAGCTTTGTGTTCGCCTGCTCAAATCCTCAGCCCGAATTTGACATTGAAAGGATCCTGGACATCAAAAAAAGAGGCGGATTATCCAATATCGCGTTTTTGGGGTGTGGGCGCTACGGAATACCGGGTCCCGTGAGCACTATCAATAACTGTTATGTATTTCCGGGCTTTTACCGCGCTCTTGTTGACTTATTTGAAGAGGGCGAGTTACCCGAAGGACTTTCATATGAAGACATAGTCGCGATGTGCCGGGAAGCGGCTCTTGCGATCTCATCGCTCGCCAGCGAGAAAGAACTGGAAAACGGACTGATACTTCCGCGAACGTTCACGGAAGAAGATTATAACGGACGCATAACGGAGGTGGTGGCGAACGCGGTTTACAAGCATTTTACAGGTATACAAGGAAGATATGAAGGGTTCGCGGATATGATTTCCCGTGAGCATGCGGAACAAGCTTCGATTGTACCCGCCCCATACCACAAGCGTACGGGACATGCCGCCGGGGCAAGCGACGAGCGAAAAGCAACAAGCGACGACGAAAAACCTGAAGCCCCGGATATGGCGAGAGAGAAAAAAGGCGCTCGCCAGAGATTGATAGCGGTTACCGTGCTTGGGAAAAAACATAGAGTGAAACGTGCTATCTGGGATAACATAACACCGGCTGTTCCAGATGACGCGGAAGCAATTTTCAAACTCTCACAGATGATTCCTACCGATGGGGATCGCGGAGTCCAGCCTGATGTAGAAATAACCAGAGCTCTTATAAGGCATGGAGCCTCAATGAACAGTAGGCCGCTTATACATATGGTCTATCGTGAGCAAATGGCTGTTAAAGGTTATATCCTTGCGGAAGTGATCCCCAAAACTGGCATGGTAAAGATACTTCAAACCGCTGTGGATACAAGCTGCCGCGGTCGAGGAATCGGAACAGTTTTAAGCGCAAAACTTATATCTGAATGTGAGAAAAAAGGATTACGAAAGTTTATCCGGCGTCCGGTTCATCCCGCAACACAAAAAGTGGCACGGAGGTTCAAGTTTGTTCCTATCCAAGGCGAAGAGGTCCCTACTTTAATAGCTAATTTTGGATATTATGGTCTTAACACAGATATAAAGGATGTGGCTCGTGAAGTTATGGAGGAAAGGCTTGCCGGAGATGTCACTGGTCTGGTGGAAGCCATTGGTGAACGTGATGAAAAAACAGTAAAATTTGCCATATACGATTTAATAAGTTCCTTATGGATAGAGGCTAATAGGATCCATTTACCTCAAGAACGCTATGAAGAAGCGCATAAAAGGGTGTTACGCATGATGCCTGAACTTAGCTGGCTTCCTGAAGTATTTGAAATGAATGAAATAGCTAGAGTTCTGGAAATGCTGGCGCCTGTTGTTTTAAAGGATATTCCATGGGTGAGTTTTGATGATATACCACTCTCTAAAAATTTTAATCCCCAGGAGGACTTGATCAAAGCAGGGGTTCGCTACTGGACAGATGGCGAGAAGATGAGAGAGGAGGTATTTGAAGCTTTTAAACAGGGCAATATTATTCCTCTTGTGCGTTACCGTTATTTGAAAGCGCTAAATGACGGAGAACAAATGGGCAAGATCGAAGGGGGTGTTGTAATAGAAAACACTAAAGGAGGAATATCCCTTACCAGGGGAGAAGAAACGCTTCTGTGCACTCATGAGATGATAAATGATTATATGAACGAAGGGAAGCAACCCGGCGATGAAACCCAGGACACTAAACCCGAAGCCCCAGATATGGCAAGAGAGAAGAAACCCGGTGACGACGTACCCTCCAAAGCTGAAGGCGAGAGCACTTCAGCGAAGGAAGAACCACCCTGGCTAGTTCAAGCCAAAAAACTTTTAGAGCTCACTGAAGCTAAGTTTAATTTAGCGGGATCTTTAGATGATAACGACTTTGCTGTTAGGGAATTGGGAGAAGCTATTAAATATTGCAATGAGGCAATAGATGTTCTTGAAAAGGATGCAAAACTTCCCTCACCGTATATGCCACTTCCTCCAAGCGTAAGCCAAGTGCAAAAGGAAGGAATATCAATAAGGAGAAAATTAAAAGAGCTGAGAAAACTTGCGTATTTAAATATTAGAACTATAAGAAACGAAGAACAAGCTGCGGTCTTGGTTGCCAGAGGAGCGACAGAACAAGAATTTTTGGAAAAAAGCAATGAAGCGGTTCATGATATATTATCGAGATACAGAATGGTGGAGAGCTATGCTTTTGCGCTGGAGAATTTAATGCACTCTATGCCGGAACAAATAGGAAGGCGCTTTCAAGGGCATGGTATTAAAGACGGATTCAGTTCCATTCAAGCCATTGTAAGGCTCTTAAGGGACGGTGTGGACCGGTCAAGGGAATTTTATAGTATGCCCATGTATGATCTTACAGGATATGCGGGTGCTTTTGGCGCTCCTTATCCGTTTACAAGTGGCGGTATCGTTTTAGTTAGCCCTGTAGATGAAGGCTTAGCGCCTAGCGATCCGGGCGAAAAAATGCTTAATGTTAAATATGTTGTGCTTGGCGAGGTATATTATACCGCAATCCCATATTTGCAGAAAATATTTCCTGATATAAGATTTTTGCGTGCCAATGAAGCCCAGGGCGTATTCATCGAAGACGCCAGAAAAGCTGCTCAAACCGGACCGGTCAAACCCGCCGCCGAGGTTAACGACGAACGACGAACGACGAACGACGAAGGGAAACCTGAAGCCCCGGACATGGCGAGGGAAAAGAACCCCTCCGACTCGAATGACAAGCATATAACACAAGATGGAACGAAAATTCTACCGAGCAGTATAATCAGCGCAATGACGCCAAGTTCGTTGTCTTCAAACCTTATGGATATGGCGGATTTCTGGAAAAAAGCAAGGTACTTCTTCGCAGAAAAACCGGCAAACCTTCGAGACTTGTTTTACCGCGCTGCTGCTGTCGTTTCGATCTTAACTTCAATAGTCTTTGTGGGGAAAGTGGTAATCTCGGGGTTTTGGAACGAAATATTGCTAGTAGGTATTCTATCTCTTTGCCTCAGCGGGATAACATTAAGTATATGGGCGGACTTCAGCGAGATGGCGCTTGTCGTCAAAAAAACTGAAAAAAGATTTGAAGATTATTATGAACGGCTAAAACAAACATTGATCGAGCTGGATAAGCAAAAACGCCTGGATTTCGAGAATCTTGATGAAAAGGTGATCGAGTATTTGCACGAGATGGGCGCCATCAATGAAGAAATGATGAGAGCAAAGGCTGTTGCCAGTCGTGTTTATGCTTTTCGCCGGCGGCTTGACGCCACTTCTGATAAGATGACAATTTGTCAGACCCATTTTAAAGAAATGATCGACAATTTATTTCTATATTTCGTAAAAAAGATGATCGTAGATGCCGATTGTAATGACGCGCAGAAGCTGGTAGAGGCCTTGCAAAGAAGATCCCAGCAAACTTTTGTACCGCTCTCGGAATTAAAAGACCAACTGGAAAAATCCCTTCGAGAAACCCAGGAATATGTTGGCCGTGCGTCAACGATAATCTCTGCCTTGCATATAGCTGTGGGTCATACCGACAAAAAGTTTAATTTTTGGGTAGAAAAATTAGTTGAATTTAGTTCTGCCACTCAAGAGGATATGAATCTCATTGTTGACCCCACTGCTGTTTTTGATGCTCAAAAGAAGTTGGCGACCGAAAAGCGAAAAATCACTTTAGGGATAATCCGTACGGGTTATGAGCGAAGATTGAGAAAGCAAATATCTTTCCTTACGGATCCGGACGGCCTGAAACGCGAAAATCTGCGCTCCTGTCAATTGGTTATTTTAGATGAGTTGATGTGTGCACTTCATGAAAAGGAAGAGAGGGCTGCTCTTGAAGGGGGATCAGCGGATGCTGGCACAATGGAACCCGAAAAGAGAAAAAGTATACCCAAGGAATTGCTAACAGCTAAGATCGCTCAGAATCTTAATGTCAACGCAAATGAAATCTTAGTGAGTCACCAGCTTCCGACCGATGGAACGAGTGGAAATATCTCGATTTCCAATATTAGCGAATTAGATACCTTTGCCAATGTGTTCTACAGTGTTGAGGGTTCGCCCCCCGCTCTTATTATAAACGTTCAGATGGTCAAGCCGAAGTATCAAGGTCAGGGCATTATGACACTAGTTTATGGATATTTAGCTCTTCTATACGGCGCTAACCAGATCTATGTTACCGAAGCTAAAGACGATGCTATTTCATTTTTTGATAGCCTAAAGGCGAAAGGGTACCTCAAGTCGGTACATGTCCTGGATTCTAATGCAGGAGCAAGTATTGATCGTGAAAAATTTGAAGAACTCTTCGATGAAAAATTCGAGCCTTCGCAAGAAGAAAAAAGCGGCGACGAGCGACAAGCAACGAGCGACGAATCTAAACCCGAAGCACCGGATATGGCGGGAACAAAAGGAACAGGGTTCACTGATTCCGGACAGGTTACCGCAGAAATAACGGTCTTAAGTAACAATGTTACCCCTAAACATATGGTAGAGCTCCCCGTAATTAAGGCTTCAGAATTGAATGAGCAAGGAAGAGAACAGGCAGTTGATTGTTTTATGCAATGGCTTGAGTATAGCGAAGCCCCGGATGTAAAACACAGGGCAGCAATTGAGATGTTTATTTATCAGCTTTTAGATAATGTCCGTACTGAATTGTCCGATCTTTACCTTGTCCTCTCTGAAGATTTTGCTGGGATCGAAGGATGGGTAGACCTGGATGCAGGGGTCTACAGTATGATGGAGATCGCGCCGTGGAACAGAAGAGAAACAGACGGTGACAGAAAGTACAAAGGCGTTGGATCTGAGTTAAGGGTTTTAGCGATACGGGAACTTCTTGAAAGATACGGAAACACGCTATATGACGAAGAGAATATCGGCAGGGTATTAGCCTTGGGACATAGAAATCCTCCCTCTCCGGATATATTCGACCACTTTGATACGGACAGAAGAACTGTTGAACTTTATTTAAAAGAGCAGAGGGAAGGAAGAGAGGAACTTATTAGAAGGTATGGTTTTCTTGGGTTGGAAACCATCTCACAAGAAAGCATGCCTCTGGGTAGCGTTTCTGTCGGAGACGACACAAATCCGCTAATACTCGAACATATCGACAACGGTGTAGCTGTCGAAGTTAACGAAAGAACAGAGGTCGTCAAAGAGATCAGATGCGATAAGACCAGCCCCAGAGCTCCTCCGGTTGAGGACCGTTTTAGAATTAATGGAACTTTCGATAAAATAAGAATGGCAAAAGATCCGCTTGTACTTGAAAATATTCTCGCGATAAAACGGAATTTCCGCAATCTTACTCCAAAAGAAAAAACCGAACTCATACATATTGTACAGAACATATCTCTCAGCCTTCTTCTCGGCAAGGTTATTGTAGGAGAAAAAGCCGGCATAAAGAACGGAAGAGTTGTCACGCTTGAAGTGCCCACCCACGTAAGAACAGGGTTCAACAAGAAAAAACACGGGCTTGACCCAACTGTCTGGATAGGGGAAGTGCTTCTTTACCGCCTATCAGCAGAACAGCTGGCCCACCTTCTTCTTGAAGAGTGCCAGCACATCCTTAAACCGCCACAAAAAGTAGGCGGAGAATGGATAAATCTACACGGCAAGATATCAGAAAATTCAGACGCGCGGACAGTAATAGAACATGATCAGGAACTTATCTTTTCTATGGATCTTTCTCCGACTACAGAAAGTGAGTTAGCTTCCATCTATACAATGGCACTTGAACCGACCGGTGCAGATAAACCCGAAGCCCCAGACATGTCCAAACCCAGATGGGAATGGGAGCGGGACCTTAAGACCGGGAAACGTCGGAGGAAAATACAAAAAATCAAACGCCTGGAAACGTTCTATGAGGATAGAAGAAAAGAAATAGAAGAATCAAAGAAGTCTAAGAAACAACGGAAAAAGCCAGAAGCTCCGGATATGGCTCGTTACAGAGAAGACGGTCCTATCAGGATGGGGCGCTTCAGCAGAATGGACTACGGCGGATTATCACCTAATCGCAGGACGGAACTTTCACTGGAGAACATGGAAGAAGCTGCCTGGCAACTTTATCAGGAAACAGGGCAGTTGCCTAGACTGAGAGAGATCGCGACCCGCCTGGACTTAACTCTTGATGCTCTTAAAGAAAGAAGACGGGAACTTAACCGTACAAGACGAGAACTTGGCCTTAGAGCGGTATATTTCCCGAAGGAAGAAGAAAACCAGAAGTTCGCTAACAGAGAGAGCGCTAACTTAGAAACCATAATTGATTCTTGGCAATTCGATGAAGTATTCACATTATACGAGAATAAAGACAGAAGCCACAATGTCTGGAAACAAAGCTATACCTTCAAGAATGCGTTTTTCAGGGCGAAAATAATCAAGTTTTTAGAGGAGGTCGCAAGGAATGTCCGTAAACCGGGAAGAGGCGATAACCCCCTTGAAGACACTCTGGACCAGTGGTTTGGTAAATACGACGATCCGATGGTTATAGAGCATGGTCAGAATAAAGCCCGTCGAATAATGAATGTGATAGCTGAAAAAGGTTTTGATTTCGTTCTTAAGAATTTCCCAGCCCAGGCGGAATATATACTTTCTATTATGCAGGCAAATGATTTTACTTCAACGACAAGGATACGGTGTGCTTACGCTCTAAAACCTGAAATTATAGGTAATTTCAGGCTGCTTATCACCAGGGGATTCCCTGAACTCAAAATGGATATTAGGGATTTTACTTTGTGGTGGAGAGATTACAGAGAAGGGCAAGAGGATGAAGATGTCGGTATAGCGAATGTGCGCTATAAATTCAAGAAATACAGGCCCGAACTTTATTATAAATGGCTAAAAGCACAAAACGGCGAGCTTAACGAAGAAGAGAAACAGGCTCTACGTGAAGAGTTTGCCTCAACGGAATGGGAGGGCGATATAGAGTGGATGAGGCTAGCAGGCGGTCTTAATATGGAAGTTGCGCCGTATTTTGAAGAGTCCCTAGGCATAATGATAGCAAAAAGTTTTTCCTGTGATGAATTCGAGTTGGAACCTATGGATGTCAATTTTGAACTACCCTCAAAAGATACTAATGAGGTGTTGGACTATACGATACAGTACGTCCGGCACCATTTCATGCGGCGTTTCCCAGAAGTATATGCTTTGTGGTTTTCTTCTGAATACGATCCGGTTACACTCGAAGAGGCTATGTGCGTACGTGAAACAATCGTTGGATTAACCGACAGGATATTTCAAAAATGGGGAGCTCCTCTGCACCTGCTTAAAAGAGGAGGAGTGGAAACGTCCACAAGGCGTGCTATTGAGATCTTCATGGAGGCATTCTCTACAACGCATATAGATCTTGAAAGAAGGGATTTTCAGTTTTCCTGGGGGTCCAGAGAAGAATCTATCGAAAATATCCGGTTTAAGCTTTCACGATACAATCCTGAGCTTTATGAGGAATGGCAGAGGATAGGTACTGATGGCGGTACGATCGACGAAGAGGAAGCCTTGCGCAAAAAACTGCGTAAAATAGGCAAAACAACTTTGGATAAATGGCAAGCTTCAGTAGCCGGGCATAAAGGTACCTGTCCGTGGTTTAAGGGGTCACTACCTTGTGTAGTGGCAGAGAGTTTTAAAACAGAGAAATTCGATCTGGACGAACTTGATATTTACAACTCCTGGAAAACGGAACAGGACGGTATAGATTCAGTCCGCCAGAAGTTCAAACGCATCTTTCCCGAACTTTACCAGGATTATATGAGACTTGAGGGAGATCCTTCGAATGAAGAGCTTTGTCAGGACTTAAAAGCACGATTTGAAACAATACGCTTCAAGGATGTAAGAAATAGAGGACTTAAGCACTCAACTAATATCGCTGCAGCACCGTTTTTCGAAGGGAACTTCAATACCGTGATACGCAAATCTTTTCCCGCGCTATTTCCGGAAGCTATTGATAAACCCGAAGCGCCGGACATGGCTAGGGAGAAAAGGTCCGAGGAAACTGTAGATGATGTCTTATGTGAACTTATCGAATTCCTGAAAAAATACGGCATAAAAAGAGGCAAAGAACTCCAAAGCATAATTGAAAAACTCAACTTATCCCCTGAATCAAGGTTCATATGCGGAGCAACAAGTCCGGCGACTAATGTACTAGATGAATATATCCAGGGGCTCGATGCTGAACGTATTGCAGCAAAGTTGAGTGAAGATAATTTATACAGCGAAACGGTAGCCAGAAACACTTTCCTCGAAATGGGAAGGACCGCTTATGAATTAGTGGCCAACTGTATAAAAGTAGGTGAAGGAGGTGTGATCCTGATCGAAGTTGAAAAGCTGGATGATGATGTTCTTTTCAGGATAACAGCTCGTGATCTTGGTCCAGGTATAGACAATGTAGAAGATGCGAGAAAGAAAAGTTTCACAGAGGCTTATAGGAGTAAGGGCCGAGGACATGGATTTAAAAGTATAGCTAGCGAATGGGCACCTTTCCGAAAAGGTAAAGTGGCGTATAAGACAAAAGTTAAAACGTGGACGCTTAACCCCAGAACCGGTGAATTTGAGGTAACAGGGGAAAACAACATAGACAAGGGTGTTCATATAACGCTAGAGGTCACGAAGAAACAGCTTTCGGGAGAAACGGAAAAGCCCGAAGCTCCGGATATGGCCAGGGAAAAGACAATTGATGATGCGGAAAAGAGTTTAATTGAACAGGTAATCCTCGAAACAAGAAAAACGTGCAATGGTTTGGGGGCCTGCACTACACATTCTCTGGAGCTTGCGCGGAGACTTATAAAAGAAGGTAAAGATGCCCGCGTTATTAAGCATGTTTCGCGCACGCATTGGTGGGTAGAAGTAGATCAGTACGTAATAGATCCATTTCCGGAAGGGGTAGATGAAAATTATACGAATGTCGTCCGGAAAGCAGGCAACGAAATGTTCGTGATCACAGAAAAGAACTCCAAGATCGCAAATACCCTTTATATCGGGGTGCAAGACGAGGGAAAAACGCAAGAGGCGAGAAAAAATGCTGCCGATGACGCAGAATTCTATGGAGAATGGACAGAAATGATCTCTAGGCCGCTTCGTGAGAGGATCCTGTATCTGTATATGAACAGCGCAACTAAAAATGAAATTGATAATGATTGGCTCGTCATGTTTTTACGGGAAAAGTTCGAAGATGCGAAAACCAATCTTGCAAGGGCGGAAGAAAACGCCAGGTATGCGAAACAGTTCTCAGAAACCAAGCCGGAAGCTCCGGACATGGCGAGAGAGAAAAAGAACACTGCAAATATGTCTTTACCGGAAGCTTATGCCTTTCTGTGCGGTTTTTTTAGCGGTGCTCACCTAAACGACTTGGTGTATTCCCAGAAATTGGCGATCGAACTTACCGAACATCCTATTGATAACATTCTGATCACGGGCGCCGGTCTTTCATGTCTGCCGTTCTTATTGGCGTTGACAGGCAAAACTGTTACATTCGTTAATCTTGACTATACTATGTCAATATCCATGCAACAGATTGCCGATGACGTTAACAAAGAGCTTGCTCGAATCGGTATAGAAGAAAATATAGCAATTCAGACTATAACGGGTGAAATTGGCGCACTGAACCTTACAGAATACGGCTTAAATCCGCATAGTTTCGATCTGGTTACATTTATAGATATGATAGGGGTCGTTCCCAAGGGGAACCCTTCAACCTGGCTATCAAAGGCCAGGGAACTGTTAAAACAGGAGGGATATCTTGTAATTGACGAACGTGACGGCTGGATGGCGATTAGTGAACATTTCCCGCAATATGAAGTTTTATCCGAAGGCAGATATTTCATGGGAGATTATGAGGGCATACACAGCCAGAACCGTTTTTACCGAGTTAGAAATAGTAATGCCAAATTGTTAGATGAACACCTGCCGCACGGGCGCATATGTCCCGTTTCGGGACATTACCCCGCCGTGCCCGCGCGGCAAGGTGTTCATCCTGAGGCTGTTCCAGAAGAGAACCAACCGCTGAGTCAGAATGAATGGGATAGAAAGATTCGACTTGAAACTCAACTGTTTAAAGATGGAAGCGTTTTTAAAAGCGATAGTCATCGAGACTTACTTGAGAGTACGCTCAAGGACGAGCGATTGCGTCGCATTCGGGCATTTAAACAAGTGGTAAAAGATATCTTTGCGCCTTTACAAACCCATGAAGGAGATATAACTCCTGAGCTTATCCAAGACTTATTCTCGCAGGGAAGCGCACAGTTCCACCGGAAACTGGCCGATTATAAAGTAACTGACTTGCAGTACTTGTTAACCCGTACAAATGGACTTATAGATGAAGACGATTATGCCAGAGGAATATTGTCTCCGGGATCCGAGCAATGCGATACCGTTTCTGCGGTCATTGTAGAGGCACTGTCGGATATCTTGTCGCCTGAACGGCTAAAAGTAATACACGGTGTGTGGTATGATGCCGCAAAAGACGTATGGGAAACCCATTTCTGGGTACGCATCGACGATAAGATAGACGCGTGCTTTACCTATGATCAGTTCGACCTAACCTTCTGGGGGAGGGTGCTTGTTTTCCGACCAGAAGATATATTCAAAGAGCGTGGATTATTTGAACTGGAAGAAGAACCCGGGAAATTCTTTAAAAAAGATGATAAAGCGCAAATGCTCGCTAGGACAAAGCGTTTGATCAAAGCGTTTGATGAAGCTGACACTGACCAGAAACTCAACGCATTAGTACCCTTAACCCTTAAAATGGCCGACAGCAATTTTCTCGATATGGAACAGCTTGTGGCTTGGTTAGAGCTCTCGACTGCGAACCACAGCCGCTTCGAATATGTACTGAGCAGGCTTGGCGTGTGGGGAGAACCTTCGATAGCGGCGCCTGAATATAGGAAAGGTGCGCGGACCTTTGTCCCCATCAAGATGGGGACAAAATTTAACGATCTATATGATGTCTTTAAGAACGATACCCGCTTTTCCTGGGGAGAAGGCAAAGATAAAATGGAAGCGGTTATCCGTTACGACGGATACAGGACAATAGAAATCATACCGACAGAAGAGACGAAAGCCGCTCATCCCGAACTGGAACTGCTTGATCGTCCAGCTGATTCCGTTTTAGTTCCGGCTTTTGGTGCTTTTGGGAACATTGTTATTGAAATACTACGAGTGGAGAACGAATACGCTCTGTGGATAGAAGAAATCCAACCGAGTATAGGTTTCAGAGATATAAAACCGCTTGCAAAGCGCCAGAAATTCCGTGATTGGAACGCTGCTGCAGTGGATTATATCGTAAAAGCAGCCTGTAAAGCGGGGTTTAGGACTATCTATGCTTCTACCGAAACAGAGATACGACAAAAATTCAATAACCTGAACCAGGGCAATGTCAGAGAAAACTACCACAGGCCTTTCAGGGATACCTGGGAAAAAGTGGATATCGCTCTCGGCAGAAGACAGACAAAGCTGTGGCAGAAAAAGTCATATACTCTGCTTGAAACGGTCGTGAATGCTATCAATAACGCCAAGACCAACGAAGAATTGAATGGAACCGTTCCTGCCGTAATAGACGGTGTTGATGCAGGAGAATTTACGTTCAAGGAGTTTGTAGCAGCACTTAACGAGGTAGTAAGAGACCACATCGCGTTCGCCAGGTGGATATATGTTATGAATAGAATGGGCCTTTCGCTTAAAAACTCATTCCCTGCCGCAGAAAGGAAAGGTGAGAGGCTTTTCATGTCGATAGGACAGGGGGCAAAATTCGGTGAACTAGAGAAGCTTCTATCGAGGAACATTAGGTTTGCCTGGGGAGAAGGAGAGAAAAGGGTAGAGGCGTTGGTTCTTTATAGTCCTGACGAGAAAGTGTTGAAGATATTCCCGAACCGCGAAACAATACTCGCAGATCCGGAACTTAAAAAGCTTGATACTGAGGCTGACGACGCTTATGTGCCAGATGAGGGTCTCTTTGGTGTTATCAGGATACAGGAACTAGTCGCGGGAGAAGAACCGACTCTTTATATAGACGAAGTGCAGCCAAGTATAGGGTTTAGGCAGATCAAGCCTTTAGAGCGACGCGAAAAATACCGTGACTGGAATAAGGCAGCAATAGAACATATTGCATCATTAGCCCGGCAGGCAGGGTTCAGGACTTGTTATGCATCGACTACGGATGAAATACGACAGCGTTACAGTAATGAGAAAAAAATCAATCAGGGTAATTTGAAAGAAAATTATAAACGACCTTTTAAGGACAAGTGGGATAAAGCAGACGCTGTTATTGGCAGAAGACAGACAAAACTGTGGTGCAGGGATATCCAAGCCGTACCGGACCATGCCGCTCAGGTAGAAGGATTTTTGACAGAACGCGCAAAAGCGGTCGATAAGCTTGATTACAGATACGTGAGGTTCAGCAACAAACATGACCTATACGATTATTTAGGACTTACCGAGGATTCTAGAGAAGAAACGAATTCTATGCAATATTATATAAACCACTTTTTTGACGTGCTTACTGACAGTCTCATCAATGCTTACGTGACCAGAACGACAGAGAACGGGCACGAATACGTTAGCCTGTGTTTCAAGATGAGGTCCGGTGACGGACATGGGTTGGAAACTATCGAATATCTCTACGTTGACAATAAATATGTTGCGCATGGCATCTCTACTGTTCAAGACCATGATGGAAGAAAACAGGTCATTCTGGAGATGGGGATAGACGAAGTTTCTTATAAAGGCAGCGGGCACATGCAGGTCTTCTTTAACACAAGGCAGCATCTTTCTAGAGAAATATTCCGTCCAGTAGCGTTCACGGTGCCGACACGACAGATATCTTCCTGGGACGCGTTCTTCTTCTATGTGCGTAAAGGATACCTGCCTTACGACGCCGAAGCGAGAAGTATAATAACAGAAAAATTCCTTGTTCCGTGGTTAAAGGATAGAGACTTCCGGATAAACGATCCGGGTGAAGTCTTCGGCGAGGATTTCCTGGATGAATGCGGAGACTTCTTCGTTTTATACCTGGAAGAGCCGTCTCCGGTTGAAGCCGTGGAGGAAAAACCCGAAGCCCCAGATATGACAAGAGAAAAGAAACCTATTGTTCCGGCGGATAAACCGCATGAAGAATTTACGGCTGTTAAAGATCCTACTTCAGGGGACTTGACATGTATACTAAATCTTTCTTCCGACGAAAAAGGACCGCTTGGTCAGATAATCTTAAGGGTAGAAAAAGAAGGAATAGTTCTTTATTCTTGTGGAGGCCTGGATGTAAAAATACAGGGAGAGGGCTATGGCGCTATGCTATTGTTACGTGGATTTGCGCACGCCTTTCAGGCAGCACAGAAAAACGGAATGGATCCCAAATGGGCATATGTTTATGCAACAATAGCGGAGGACAGAGATCTTGAGGCAATAGAATCTCTTAATGGTTTTCTGAGTAAACTTGGTTTCATTGATGAATATGAAGTAGATATATGGCAGGATAAGCATTATGCTGACCTAGTCCCGTTGATAAGGAAGTATCCTGGTGCCACGGAGCTGGAACAGGAGCATTGGTTCTCGAATCTGAAAGACCTCGTAGGAACCTACAACGAGCGGTTAGGTGCCACATTAGGGGTCATCAAGTCCAGGCCCGAGGCAGAAATTACCAAAATAAATGAGAAACCGGATATCCAAAAGGTGCTAAGGAACCTTGCCGATACCCAGCAGCTTTCCCAGGGGCTTGTAGAAATGATGCTTTCGGTCACATTCAATCGAAAACTGGTACTTGCTTTTGATAGTGATATAGCCTCCTGCAGCTCAGGTAACCCGCTGGGGCTGTTCGAGATGCTCGAGAAGTTGAAAGAAGACCCCAGATACTCAAAAATATTAAAGAACTTGGTTATTATAAAGGCTCCTTCTGCGGAACTAGCTTCAAAGCTGGAGGGATACACGGATAAGAAAGATACCGAAGTCTTCATGTTCGCTATGAAGGGTGCCCGGAACAAGCTAAAACTATTGGAGCCCAAAGTAAGGTCCGTATATATTGATGAAAAGGATTTCCCTATGAGCTCATATTATCCCTTGGCCGAAGTGGTCGCAATATCTTTAGCTCAGCTTTTTGAAGATACCATCCCTGAAAAGACGCTGACTACGGCCCTCAGCTATGGTTCGGGCGAGATAGCTCTTGAGGATATGAACATAGAGTCCGTGACAAGAGACAGTAACGTCCTCATATTCAAGCTCCTACCGGACGCTGAACCCTGCGATACTGGGGATCTTCTGAAACGTTACGCCAATATTAAACGCTTCCTCAAGGCAGCGTAATAAATTCCCTGAAAAATTTCCTTTTTCATAATAATAGCGTATAATATTATAAAAATGCTATAGGATACCTATAGCAGAGGGGGAAATATGGAAAGAAGTGGCATAGTAACTATTGAAGGCAATCCTTTAACTTTAATCGGGGAAGAGTTAAAAGTAGGGCAGGCCGCTCCGGATTTCACAGTGTTGGACGCTGACCTAAAAGAGGTTCACCTAGAAAACTTCAAGGGAAAAACCAAACTTATCGCTTCGGTACCTTCCCTGGACACGCCCATTTGCGATCTTCAAATAAAGCGATTCAATGACGAAGCTACAAAATTATCCAAAGATATCGTGGTAATTTTCGTAAGTATGGACCTGCCATTTGCTCAGAAGAGATTCTGCCAGGCGTATGACATTAAAAAAGTAAAAACATTCTCCGATTATCGTGACGCATCTTTTGGGAATAATTACGGAGTCCTTATAAAAGAGCTGAGGCTTTTATCGCGCGCTATATTCATTCTGGATAAAGAAGACAAGGTCAAGTATGCAGAATACGTAAAAGAAGTAGCTTCGCATCCGGATTACGATAAAGCTCTGGATGCTTTACAAGCTACTGTTACTGCTTGAGATTGCAGGGGGGGGGGACATGCAGGATAAAATAATAGCCATAGTTGATGATGATCGCGAGATACGGGAGTTGGTCGCCCAGTATCTGACAAAAGACGGCTTTAAGACCAAGGGGTTGGACGATGCGGAAAGCCTCATGTCATACCTTGAAAAGACTATGCCTGATCTTATAATACTGGATCTTATGTTGCCTGGCATGAACGGTTTTGAAGCTTGCAAGAAACTCAGGGAAAAAGACCGTACTACCGCGATACCTATCATAATTCTCTCCGGAAAGGCAGAGTATACTGATAAGGTTTCAGGGCTAGATCTCGGAGCCGACGATTACGTGGTAAAACCGTTCTCTATGGACGAGCTGAGTGCCAGGGTAAGAGCAGTACTCAGACGAAAATACCACGATATGGCGGAAAACAAGATGGAGGTCAGCAAAGACCTTACTATAGACCTGCAAAGATACATAGTGACCTCTAACGGGCAAGAAGTGGACTTGACCCCGACCGAATTCAAGATACTTGAGCTGCTTGCTTCACGAAAAAGCCAGGTCTTTACAAGGGACCGTATACTTGACTATCTGTGGGGTGAAGAGAAGGTCGTTGTCGAAAGAACAATAGACGTACATATACGCCACCTGCGCGAAAAATTAGGTAAACCGGGCGAAATGATCAAGAACGTAAGAGGTGTCGGTTACAAACTGGAAGAAGCATGAAGATATTCAAAATATTCATCACAATAGCTGCTATTATCGTCTTCCTTATCTGTGTGTACAGTTTCCTGCTTGGCAACGGGATCTTTGAAGGAAAGTTTAACAATGACGCGATCGCCTGGTACATGTTGGCAAAAGGGATTTTTTGTTCTCTTGCCATGTATCTTTTGGTCTGTATGCTCGAGTCGTTAGATAAAAGATGAATAAAGCCAGAGCTCACATTACGATTACAGGTATGGTTCAAGGGGTATTCTTCCGCTCTTATACAAAAGAAATGGCAAGGGAACTCAATCTGACGGGCTGGGTTAAGAACTCTTGGGATGGATCCGTAGAGGTGCTCCTGGAGGGAGATAGGGACGCAATAGACAAGATGACCTCCTGGTTCTATAAAGGACCTCCTTCGGCCAGCGTAGAGAACGTAGAGATCGAATGGAAGAAACCTACAGGCGAATTTGACACTTTTTACGTCAATTACTAAGAAAGGGGTATTAATGAAAAATCATAAAATATTGACTATATGTCTTTTAACAGCGTTTATCGCGATGTCCCTGGTATTTATCTCTTCGGCACAAGCTCAGGAAAAAACCGCCAAGGAAATTTCATTAGCTCACCAGAATATAACACAATCGTGGGTTACGGGAGATTTTGAAAGCAATCTTTATAAGTTCGTTGATACAATACTGGCTAATCATGTGAAGCTGGGACTTTCCGAGGATCAAATCAAAGAGATCAAAAATATGGAAGCTGAAACAAAAAAAAATATTGCTCCGATGGGCGAAAAAATCTCAGCGCTTGATGTTGAGATCAATACCTTATCCTGGGAAGAGTTTGACCTGGATGCAATTAATAGCCTTGTCGCCCAGAAACACGAAATAATGCACCAGAAAGAGCAGTACATGGTCTCCTTGCACAACGACTTGTTATATAAGATACTTTCCGCGGAGCAAAGAAAGATCCTGAAAACCATAGTCGCGGCGGATCAGGGGGTAGTCGATCCTGACCATGAAGAGCTCACATTCGAAGAACCCGGATTATGAAGACAAGCACTTTCTGTATCCTGCTTATATGCGCGTTCTCTGCCGTGCTAGGGCTCGGTATAATCTCACCGTTCATGCCAGAATTCATTAAAGAGCACGGCGCGAACGGTTTCTGGATCGGTATGATCTTCGCGGGATTCGGGATATCGCGTGCTATTATCATGCCTATAGTCGGCAAGGTTTCGGATAAGACAGGTAAAAAGATATTTGTCTTATCCGGCCTTTTTATCTTCACGATAATATCCTTCTTTTATCCCTGGGCAAGAAACGTCTATGAAATGACCCTTGTACGGTTCGTGCACGGTCTTGCAGCCGGTATGATAATGCCTATAGTAATGGCCTATGTAGGAGAGATAGCGGAGAAGGGTAAAGAGGGATTGAGGATGGGCACCCTTAATACGATGTTCTATATGGGGCTTGCCACAGGACCTTTCCTGGGAGGGTATATAGGCGAGGCTTATGGGTTTGACGCGGTATTTCATTTAATGGCCGCTCTAGGGGCGCTCACGTTCTTTATAGTGTTATTTTTCCTGCCGGACAATAAGAGTATTGCTGCCCAGGATGAAGCGCCTTGGGGCTTTAAAATCCTCCTTAGATATACTTTTGTGAAAGCTATTCTTATAAGCGCTGTCATGGTTACGCTTATGACAGCCGTATTTATATCGTTCCTGCCGTCACTGGCTACAAAGATAAATGTTGATCCAGATCATATAGGCATAATAATCTCTATCGGTATCTTCCTGGCAGGGCTTTTGCAGATACCTTTCGGCAGGTTTTCTGACCGGCTTGATCGCACGGGCAAATTCATACAGATAGGAATCGGTACCTGTATAGGTATGATGGCGCTTTTTGCAATGCCGTTTTGCCCGAACTTTGATGCACTTTTAATAGCAGGTTCGCTTGTCGGGCTGGGTGCGGCTATATCCGTACCGGCAATAAGCAATATCTCTGTCAGTATCGGCAAAAAAACCGGTATGGGTGCCTGGATGGGGATAATCAACACCGCAAGAAGCATAGGGCTTGCTATTACGCCGCTACTTGCCGGGATATTTATGGACCACTGGGGAATAGACTCTGTTTTCTATCTCTTTGGTCTTTTGTCACTATTCGGCCTTGCGGGTCTTACGTATTTTTTGTATAAACGTCTTGTATGCGGCATAAAAACAAGTTAGGAGTGCGTATGGAAAAAATATTTTTATCTCTCTGCGTAGTAATTATAGTTTTCTCGTTTTTCCTGCCAAGTGCGTCTTATTCCCAGAACCTCGAGGAAATAAAAGCTAGGGCAAGGACTGAAGCACGTCAACAGATGGGGCTGGACCAGCCTCAAAAAAGTACCGGTATGGATATGCCGCGTAGTACCGGGCAGGAACTTCTCTTGCGTCTTGTACTATTCGCTATGGGTGTAGCTTTGATCCCGGCTATTATCGCTAAGGTCAAGGGACGGAGTTTCATAGCCTGGTGGGTGCTGGGCTTCTTGTGTTTTCCTGTGGTCCTGATCGTATCGCTTTTTATCAAGAAAGTCAAAATTACAGTAGTCAGTTAAAACCTTCTACATAGTTGCGTCTCCTTAATTATATATTGATATATTACACTCTGAATACTTCTTTTTATTTATTATACATTTATTTTTAAGATTAGCATTCCTTTCATAAATGATTAATGATATTATATGTAATTAAAATCGCTTGAAATAACGAGGGGTGTTTTATGAATATAATTATTGTTGGTGCTGGAAAGGTCGGCTTTAACCTAGCGGAATATTTTTCTGCGTTAGGTCACCAGATTACTGTAATTGACCAAGACAAAGCGCTTTGTGAGCAGGTTAATAGTAAACTCGACTGTTTTGTAGTGCCAGGCATAGGGTCAAGTCCTATCGTTCTTAAAGAGGCAGGTATAAGCTCAGCAGATATGATAGTCGCTGTTACATCTAATGATGAAACCAACCTGCTAGCTTGCAACTTTGCTATGCAAAACGGCGTTAAAAGACGGATTGCCAGGATCAAGTCATCCGATTATACGGACCCTTCATCTAATCTTAGTCTTGAAAAAACAGGCGTTACTAGCGTTGTTGAACCCGAAAAAGGGGTAGTCGAAAGGATCCTTCAGTATGTGGAATTACCTGCTGTCTTGGAGACGGCAAACTTCCAGTCGAACAGTATCTATCTTCGCGGCTACAAGATAACTGAGGATATGCCGATTGCGTATAAAACTCTCATAGAGGTCAGGGGGATGTTAAAAGAAGATCCTATGCTATTTGTAGTGCTTGTGCGTAATGGTCACAGCATTCCTCCTACAGGAGACCAGGAACTCTTACCGGAAGACGAGATCGTGGCCATTATGCCAAGTGAATCCTTTAAGACATTTCGTACTCTTGTTAATGCCAAAGCTGTCAAAATGAACAAAATTATAGTTTCTGGAGATTCGCTTACAGCTATACACCTTGCTGAGGCATTAAATCCACTGGCAGAACAGGTTGTTCTGGCCGATCCTGATTACGGTCATGGTCAAATGGCCGCAGCGACGCTCGAGGGGGTAGAAGTCCTCCATGGTGACAGTAAAGACTCTAACGTTCTGGAGGAAATTAACGTAAAAAATGCTGATTGTTTTATAGCTGCCGGCAAAAACACGGAAGATAATATCATGTCGTGTCTACTGGCAAAGGCTGAAGGTGCCGGCATGGTAATTGCCATTAGAGATGATGACCGTTATTCAGGACTATTTGATTCAATAGGCTTAGATCATGTTATTAATACCCGTGAGATCACCTTAAATGCAATCATAGAAAAGATCCAGACGGTTTCAATAGGCACATATCTGAAATTAAAAACTGCTGAAATCGAGGTTATACGCCTTGAAGTCGGCAAGCGCAGCCCAGTTAAAGATAAGTTCCTTAAAGAACTTGATAAGCTCTTTAAAAAGGCTGTTATTATTGGTTGTATAATCCGTAATGATGATGTAATTATCCCCTGGGGAGGAACAGTTATTAAAGAGGGGGATGAAGCATTGATTTTTTGCCGTAAGGAATACCTTAAAATGGTTCACAAATTGTTCAATTCTTCCCAAGAAAAATGAACACTAAATTCATAACTTATTCAATTGGCAAGCTCCTGGAAATTCTAGCCCTAATTTTGCTTATTCCTGCAGGAATAGCTTTTTTTGAGATTCCATCAAAAGTGTATCCTGCAATTTTTTTCGATCCCAGGCTGTCAGGATTTATTGTCGCTATTATAGCCTCCCTAATATGCGGAACCCTGCTTAAACTTATTGGCTCAAGAGAGTTAATCGGTAGTGGCATAAAAGATGGGTTTGCTATTGTTACCTTCGGCTGGCTCATTTTAACGCTCTTTGGAGCAATACCGCTAGTAGTGTACTTTCTCTCACAAGCTGATGTTATAAATACTGACACCTGTATACGCGCGTTTACCGACTCTTATTTTGAGATCATGAGCGGGTTTACTACAACCGGCGCGACAATACTGACAAATGTTGAAATAGTGCCGCGTGGGATCTTATTCTGGAGAAGCCTGACTCACTGGCTTGGCGGAATGGGGATCGTAACGCTGGCACTGGCAATTCTGCCAGCTTTTGGCATTGCCAGTTACCAGATGTTTCGTGGTGAGGTGCCAGGACCAACCGCTGAGAGGCTGAAGCCACGCCTTGCGCAGACTGCCAAGATACTTTGGGGAGCCTATGCAGTTCTTACGTTGGCTGAAGTAATTCTTCTAAAGTTTGGCGGTATGTCAGTTTTTGATTCATTCTGCCACTCCTTTGGGACTATGGCTACAGGGGGGTTCTCCACAAAAAATAATTCTATTGCTTATTACAATAGCAGCTATATCGATTGGGTTGTCGTTGCTTTTATGTTTTTTGCCGGCATGAATTTTATTATTCATTACAGGGTGCTATTTGCAAGAAAACTGGATCTGGTAAAAAGCAACCGCGAGTTTCACTTTTATGCCGGAGTTCTTATTGTAGCTATCCTACTTGGGGCTATAGTCCTGCAGCTTGGGGGTATTGCTCCGGAGGAGCAGATCAAGGATAGTTTCCGCAGCCCGGCTCTTACACAGAACCAGCTTACAGAAAAAATTACATCTGAAGAAGCAAAAATCAATACGCCTTATGGTGTCCTCAGATACGTGGCGTTCCAGGTAGTATCAATAACGACAACTACCGGATATTCAACGGCAGATTCAGATATTTGGCCTAACTTTATACGTTTTATGCTGGTTCTTCTTATGTTCTTTGGAGGTTGTGCCGGATCAACTGCTGGCGGTATAAAAATGGTTAGGGTAATGGTTTTCCTGAAAACTGCCTGGAGAGAAGTTAAAACGATCATCCAGCCAAGGATTATTTCTCCAATAAAGATAGCAGGCAAGGCAATGGAGGAGAAGCAAGTAGCTAATATACTGGGGTTTATTGCTCTTTTTCTGGTATGCTTTGTCCTTTTTTCCGGAGCAATGAGTTATCTATTAAAAGATTTTACAACGGCAGTGACATCTGTTGTTGCAACGATGTGTAATATCGGTCCCGGTCTTTCTGGTGTTGGTGCAACAGAAAACTATGCGTGGATTCCGATTCCCGGGAAATGGATTCTTACTCTCTGCATGCTTCTGGGACGTCTTGAGATTTACACAGTTCTTATTGCGCTTTCACCAATTTCCTGGAGAAAATAGGATTATTTTAAGTTTCATAATATGAATGAACTAAAATATACCCTTGATCCATACAACCGCCTCGTCCTCGATCGGGCAGGCACGAAATCTGACCTTTCCAAATTCCGCAGGGTGATCGACGGCAGGTTTAAAATAGGCCCCAAAAACGCCCTAATTTACCATATAAAAGCCCCTTTAGCGGGAAAGGAGGGGTTGCCCCACCATCTGAAGCTGAAAGGAAAATGGGACCTTTCAGAAAACCATGACCTATCTCTTACTCTGGACAAAAAGGGTAGAGAGACGCTGGGTGATAAGATCACCCTCAAAGGCGAAATACTGGACGTTAAGAAGAATTCACTGCTTTTCGCAGTAACCACGAAAACCAAACAAAATACCCGGCTCACTTACGTGCTCGAGCTTGGCGGCACCTGGAAGGCCGATAAATATAATCGCCTAGCCTTCCACATAAAAAAAGAAAAAGGCCTGCATGATATCCTCACGTTTAGAAGTGCCTGGGATATAAATAAGTCTCACTACCTTATTTACCAGTACGAAAAAGCACATCTCTTAAGAAAAAAGAAAAAGCTTCATACGCTTACTTTCAAGGGGCACTGGAACGTTACGAATAAGTCCCGTATATCGTATGAGTTCAGCGGTAGATCTGATTCCGCGTTTAATTTCAAGGCTAAAGCGGGCGTTTTCTCCGGCAACCAGATAAAATACGAGTTGGGGATAGGTATATCCAGCAGGGCAAAACCCGTTAAACGTATAGTGACGTTTTCGGGCAAATGGAAAATAGTAAAGAACCTGGGGCTCACCTTTGAGGTTAAGTATAGCGATAAAAAACCGTATTCGATGGTCTTTGGTGCGGATGCCTCGCTTACGGATAAAGATACGATATCTTTCAGACTAAGAAACGATATCCTGAATAAGAATATAGGCGCAGAGTTAGAGCTCTCACGTAAATTGATCAAAGGGGACGGGGAAGCCTTCCTGAAGCTACTCAAGTCAAATCAGGAGACAGCGGTGTATTTAGGGATGGGAGTCAAATTCTAGATTAGGAGCAACATGAAGCGCTTTATTGTAATATTTCATATTGTCGTATTTATAACTGCAGGGCTTTATCCAGAGGTTTCTTACGTCAAAGATTGGAAAAGAATTCAATATCCAAGCGAAGGGACAACGAAGAGAAGAAAAGCAACCTCTCCAAACGGGAAAGCCTATGAGGAAGAGCGTGAACGACAAGAAAGAATACTAAATGCCCCGCCAGATATGATGCATGAAATATATTACAGTGATAAAACATATTTTGGTAAAACACTGCCGGATGAGATGGAGGAAAGAGACGAGGAACTGCTTCACCGAGAAACCATAAAGGACGAATATGAAAAAAGGAAACAGTTTCACAGAAAACAACAGGAACTAGAAGACGCGGAGAGGGAAAAAAGATGGCAGGAACAGCTCCAGGAGAATAAGAAAAACTGGTGGGAAAGATTGAGGGAGTGGTTTCAAAAAGACAAGAAGACAGAAATAGTCGAAAAAACTGAAACTGATGAGAAGACCAAAGTAGGGACAATGCAATATTTAGATAAAGATGGTAATGTTGTAACTATTGATTTCGAAGAGAATGCTAAGTGAGACCATTAGCGGGCTTTTTTATACATGGATTCAAAATATGCTAGATTAAAATATGTAGAACGAGAGTTTCCAAGGCAAGTAGCAAAAATACTAGCGGGAAGATCCGCCTTCCACCGTGCCTAGTTTTCTGTTGCCAGATATTCTATCTCCGGCACTACATTTTGCATGCGCGCTAAAGCCTCTATCTCGGCAAGTCTCTGGGGTGTGACAGTTTGAGTTCCTTCCATAGAAGCCGTTGAAGCTCCAAAAAGATTTCCGGTATGCACAGCTTCTTCAAATGATTTTCCGTTGGAAAGCGCGTAGATAACTCCCGCTTTAAGTGAATCTCCGGCGGCTGTATGACATG
>JBAROK010000035.1:0-2478 GCA_049642065.1 Candidatus Omnitrophota bacterium
GGTCATGAAAATCCTTTTTATTGCTAATAGATCAAAAATCTTCAGTGGTGGTCAGATAAGCCTGCTTGAGATATTATCGAACATCGATAGGTCGAAATTCAACCCGGTTGTCTTGTGTCCGGGAGAAGGTGAAATAGCCGAGCAGGTACGATCCATGGGGATCACTGCGCTAGTATGGGATATGCCGACGGCTCGTTCATTTAATGTTTTTGAGATAAATAAACGGGTTTCCAAGTTGAGATCAATCATGCTCGCGCAAGGAGTAGATATCGTACACACTAATGGCAGCAGGGCCCAGTTTTACGCGGCGCTTGCTAAAAAAGGAACGAAAGCAAAAATGGTGTGGCACCTCAGGGAATCAACGCCGGACATGTTCCTCTATGACTGGTTCATAAGTAAAGCTGCTGATAGGATAATATGCGTTTCAGAAGGTACGAAAGAAAAACGTATTAGTCATCGGTTTCCGATGTTTAATGCGAAGACCATAGTCGTTTATAACGGCGTGGATACTCAGAGGTTTACCAGGGATCTAAATGCCAGAGAATCTGTAAGGAACCAGATAGGGGTCAAAAAAAATGATATTTTATTAGGCCTTATTGGGCTTTTAATACCGAGAAAAGGGCACCAGATATTACTCAAAGCGTTAAGTGTTCTTGTGGGGGATCACCCGGACATTAAATTATTAATAATGGGTAGGACTGTAGATGAAGCGTATACTGAAAGGATAAAGACCATGGCCAACCAGCTCGGGCTCGGGGCCCATGTATTCCTTTCAGGCCCACGAGAAGATATGGTAGCGGTATTATCAGCGCTTGATATATTCGTGTTACCATCACAGGGAGAGGGGTTTAGTAGGGCACTTATTGAGGCTATGTCACTTTCTCTTCCTATAATAGCTTCCGATATAAGTGGCAACAATGAAGCTATTATCCAAGATAAGACCGGATTTCTCGTTCCGTACGGTGATGTCTATTTATTAGCGGAAGACATTCAGAAACTGCTTAAAAACAGGCAAAAGTCCATAAATATGGGAGTAAACGCCAGAAAACGAGTAGAGGATGTATTCAGCATTAAAAAACATATCTCTGAAATCCAAAACGTATACGAAGAACTGAAAGAAGGCCGCGGATGAAGATCGGAATAGACGCTAGAGAGTGTAAAAAAGGCGTTTATACAGGGCTACGTACTATACTAAGAGATTTCCTGGATAATGTTCATTCTGAGGAAGATCATGAGTTTCTGTTCTTTTGTAACCAATATACCGATATTGAAAGTCTTCCGGCCTTTGGCGAGAAAATCATAATTCAAGAGAATAATACGTTTTTATGGGACCAGTTTCTGCTTCCCCGGACATTGCTCGGTAAAAAGATCGAAGTATTCTACTCGCTTTATGCAAAAACATCTCTATGGCGCGTATGTCCGTACGTGAACACAATTAGCGACATTATTCCTTTGAAAGCCCCGAGACACAAGGGTTTCATGGGGTTTCTTGAAAAAGTACATTTTTTTCTGTATTCGTTCATATGTGGCCAGCGGTCTGTTAAGACCATAACACTATCTCAGGACGCTAAGGGTAAAGTAGTACGAACGTTCGGCATAGGCCCGGAAAAAATAAAAGTTGTTTATCCTTCTATAGTCTTACCCGATGTCATACCAGATCCAAAAGATATACTTATGGGGCATGGTATAGATAAACCGTACTTTCTGTATGTGGGGAACTTCAAGCCGCATAAAAACATTACAAATTTAATAAATGCTTATGGGCTTCTTCCTGCGGATATAAGGGATCGTTATAATTTGCTTCTTGTTGGTGGATCGGAGAAAGAGCTTAGTGAGATAAAGAGGAAAATCGCAGGCAAAAATCTAGATGACAAAATAATACCGATTTCTAACGTGGATACAGAGGCTGTTTACGCGTTCATGAAAGGAGCGGATGTATTTGTTTTTCCTTCGCTTGCGGAAGGGTTTGGGATACCACCTGTCGAGGCAATGGCATCTGGTGTACCTGTAGCCTCGTCGAATCTAGCCCCGATGACTGAAACGCTGGGAGATGCAGCTGTTTTCTTTGATCCTGAGAGTCCCGAAGACATCTCAAGAGTCCTACTCAAACTACTTAAAGAAAAGGACTTAAGAGAAAAGTGTATTGAAGAAGGTCGCAAAAAAGCTTCAATTTTCAATGCGGAAGAAATGTCTGAAAAGATAATGCATATTATTGAGAACGCTGGCCGGGAAAAGACCCTTTGTACCAGCAGCGAGTTTCCTCCAGTAAGAGGGGGGATAGCTACGCATATTTATAATCTCTGGAGCCGGTTGCCTTCCCAGGAAATAGCTATACTTACGAGTAGGCCAGGCAGCGTGGAGTATAACAGAGATGAAGATATGGATATTATAAGAAAGAGTTATCCCTTGGGGTCGGATATTTTTTCCAGAACTATCCGTGCGATAATGGTCATCTGGCATGTACTGCGACAGAACGCT
>JBAROK010000047.1:0-79284 GCA_049642065.1 Candidatus Omnitrophota bacterium
ATCCATGACGGGCGAACTTGTCGAAAGAGGTATCCCCCAGGAGAAAATAACGGTAACGGGTATACCTACTACTGGTGAGTTCCTTGCGGATTTTAATATAGAGGAGCTGAAAAAGAAATACGGTCTTGAAGAGGATCGTAAGACAGTGTTCCTGATGAGTGGCGGGTTTGGAGTAGGTCCTATTGCCAGGATGCTGTTTTCGTTAAACTCATGCGGTGCTGAGTTCCAGGTTATAACAGTATGCGGTCATAACAGGACTGCTTATGCTAATATCCGGTCTATAGAAGAGCAGCTGGATTATCCGTTGGTGCTGTTTAGTTTTACTGATAAAGTTGCTGAGCTTATGGCTGTTTCTGATCTAATGGTAACCAAAGCGGGAGGGATCAGCGTGACAGAAGCGCTTAATTCTCGTATTCCGATGATACTGTTCGGATCTATTCCGGGACAGGAAACCTGGAATGAACAGCTTCTTACCTCATGTGGCGCTGCAGAAAAAGTTGATAACATGAACGAGATATCCGCATTGGTGGATCGCATATTGCTTTCTGAGGAAGTGTACGAGTCTTTGATGGAAGGTATTGATAAGTTGCGCAGGCCGGACGCTGCGGAAAAAATAGTTGATATAGTGTTGGGGGAAATAGGGGGATAAGATGGACGAAATGATCAACGGTATTAAACGTGCCGTGGAATCGGAAATAATGGCAGGAGTGAACGAAATATATCTTCAAGCTGAGCCTAAGAAAAACACGGGTAAAAAGATGACGTTAAAAACGCTTGAGGAAGAAGTATCGGGCTGCCTCAGATGTGAACTCTCCGGCACGCGGACTAACGTTGTTTTTGGTGAAGGTGATTCGAGGGCGGATCTGATGTTCATAGGAGAAGCGCCTGGCGGAGATGAAGACAAGCAAGGCCGTCCTTTTGTAGGCCGTGCGGGACAGCTTCTTACGAAAATAATCGAGTCGATAGGCCTTAAAAGAGAAGAAGTTTTTATTGGTAACATCTTGAAGTGCAGGCCGCCTGGCAACAGGAACCCAATGCCAAACGAGATAGCAATGTGCTCTCCGTATCTACTTAAACAGATAGATGCTATCGAACCCAAGGTGATATGCGCTCTAGGAAAATTCGCGGCACAGACGCTGCTTAACACGGAAACGCCTATAAGCAAGTTACGCGGTAAATTTTACGATTATAACGGGATAAAATTGATGCCTACATATCATCCGGCGTATCTGTTGCGTAACTCATCAGGTAAAAAAGAAGTATGGCAGGATATGCAGGCGATAGCCAAGGAGCTAGGGTTAAAGATACCCAGAAGGAGGGAACATGTTCAGAAATAAGAAACTAGTGTTCGCTGTTGTAGTGTTTGCAGGGTTATGCATAGCGGCTGGTAGCGCGCTGGCTGGTATGGCTAAAAAGCCAATAGACCTGGAAGAGGTCGATGAAGCTGATATCGATAAGGAAATATTGCGTCTTGGTATTATTGCAGAACTCGATGCCGTGAGCCTTTACGAACAGCTTGCCGCGAAAGCGACGGACGAAAGAATAAAGAAGATCATGCTTCATGCGGCAAAGGAAGAAAAAACGCATGTTGGAGAGTTCCAGGCACTTTTGTTAATGGTGGATAAAGAGCAGAAAGAAGAACTTGTTGCTGGAGAAAAAGATCTTCTGGAAGAGCTTGCGGAAAAAGACTAAATAAGTCACAACCAGCGAGTTACTTGAGGTTAACAATGCCGCAATATGTAGAGGTTATAACTAACCTTCCGATTGACAGAGTATTCCAGTACAAGGTGACCGGACGGGAGCAGTATGCCCCGGAGATAGGCAAAAGGGTACAGATACCTTTCCGCACCAGTAAACGTATAGGGTATATCGTCAAACTTGAAGATAAACCTATGGTTGAAGAGCCTAGGGCTCTTATCGATATCATAGATGAGGTTCCTATATTTACCAGTGAGATGATAGCGCTTGCCGAATGGATCAAAGATAACTATTTCTGTTCATGGGGTGAAGCGCTTGAAGCGATGATACCCGGAGCGCTTAAAAGAGGCAAAACTTCCATGACTACGCGCGCGCAAGAAGAACCCAGAGAGGTCGTGCCGACAGCACCGCACACGCCTAACAAAGAGCAGAAAGGGGTTTTAGAGGATATAAACGAGTGTATCGATCAGGGTAAGCATGAAGTCTTCCTGCTTCATGGTATAACCAGTAGCGGTAAGACTGAAATCTATCTGCAGGCAATGGAGAGCGTTCTGAATAAGGGTAAAGACGGCGTGATACTTGTACCCGAGATATCTCTTACCCCGCAGACCGTTGAACGTTTTATGTCCAGGTTCGGCGATAAGGTAGCGGTTTTTCATTCCGGGATGTTGCAGAGCGCGAAGTTCAGGGAATGGCAAAGGATAAAAGATGGGGAGGCGCGGATAGTAGTGGGTCCGCGTTCGGCAGTTTTCAGTCCGTTCAAGGATCCGGGGATATTCATCGTGGATGAGGAACACGAACCGAGTTATAAACAGGAAGACGTGCCCAGATACCACGCTCGGGAGGTAGCGATAGAAAGGGCTAGGTTGGCTGGTGCTCCTGTTATCCTGGGAAGCGCTACCCCTTCACTTGAATCCTATCACAAAGCCATAAGCGGAGAATATCGTCTTGTTGAACTTACCCAGAGGATATATGAGAAAGAACTGCCCAGAGTAAAACTGGTTGATATGAGGATGGATTTTGATACCAGAGTGGGAAAAACGGTTGTTTCTCGTATCCTGGGAGATGCCTTACGCGAAGATGTATCGAAACAGCAGCAGGCGCTTATATTTTTGAACAGGAGAGGATTTTCCACTTTCGTGATCTGCAGAAAATGCGGGTACCTTATGAAATGCCCTAAATGCGATTCACCTCTGGTATTTCACAGGGATAAGAACGAGCTTATATGTCATTACTGTAACGTGAGGGTAACGCCTCCTAAAATATGTCCCGATTGCAATAGCGATTACCTGATGTACAAAGGTACGGGTACCGAAAAGGTAGAAGCAGAGATAAAAAAGCTGATGCCGGGAGTGCGTTTAGCGCGTATGGATTCAGATACCATGTCCAAAAGAGGTGCCCATGACAGGGTGCTGCGTGATTTCAAACAGCATAAACTGGATGTGATAGTAGGCACGCAGATGATAGCCAAGGGGCTGGATTTCCCGAAAGTAACGCTTGTTGGTGTGGTTTCTGCCGATGCTAATCTTAACCTTCCTGATTTCAGGTCGGGTGAACGTACCTTCAACCTTATAACCCAGGTAGCGGGACGTGCTGGCCGTGGAGATCTTGGAGGGGAGGTTATAGTACAGACATATACCCCGGAACATTATGCTGTTAGCATGGCAGCTAAACATGATTACAACAGTTTTTATTATAGAGAGGTACAATCACGCCGCGAACTCAGGTTTCCGCCATATGTTAGCCTGATCAAGATAACGATCAGGTCCAGAAAAGAAGAGAATACAGAAAAGAGTATAGAACGCTTGGCGAAGAACCTGCGTAAGAAGATCAAGGATATCGATATGCTAGGTCCTGCGCCTTCGCCGATGACAAAGCTACGGGGATACTACAGATGGAATATCATTATAAAGACCGAAGACAGAGCCAGTATGGTCAAAAAACTTCGTGCTGCACTTAAAGGTTTCCGAAAGGGTAGCGGAGTCTTCATGGCGGTTGACGTGGACCCTATGTCAATGTAGACTGGTGGCTGAGAAGGTAAATAAATGCGTATTATATTTTTTGGCACAGGAAAATTCGGGATACCGACCTTGGAAAGGATCATAGAGAGCCGGCACGAGGTTGCTGCTGTTGTCACTCAACCTGACAGGAAAAAAGACCGGGGGATGAAAATGCAGCCGACTCCCATAAAGGAGTTCGTCTGGACGTCACGTCCCGAGATAGAAGTGATCCAGCCGGAGAAGGCGTCAGAGAAAGGTTTCATAGAACATATTAAGACTTTGAAAGCTGACGTTTTCGTAGTGATAGATTACGGACAGATACTTAAAAAAGAACTTCTTGATGCACCTTCCAAATATTGTATAAACCTCCATCCGTCGCTTCTTCCCAAGTACAGGGGACCATCACCTGTCGCATGGGCTATTCTGAATGGGGATAAAGAAACGGGTAATACTGTAGTTAAGATGAACGAAAAAATGGATGCTGGCGATGTGGTGCTTCAGAAGAAAACACCTGTAAAAAACGATGATACTGCTGGTGAACTTTTGAAACGTCTTTCTTATGAAGGTGCAGAACTCGTGATGAAAGCAATCGAGCTTATTGATTCGAAAACAGAGAATATAGTACAGCAGAACGAGCAGACCGCCACATACGCTCCTAAACTTACCAGAGATACGGGTAGGATAGACTGGCGTGATGAGGCGGAGAGTATTGAAAGAAAGGTCAGGGCTATGCAACCATGGCCGGGAGCTTTTACGTACCTTGATGGTAAGGTTCTGAAGATAATCAGAGCGGAAGTATGTGACCCACAGAGCGCAGGACGGGATGCGGGAAAGGTATCTATGGATCAGAAATTTATCGTAAATACTTGTAAGGGAAAGATTTGCGTGAATATGCTTCAGCTTGAAGGTAAAAAAGCTATGACCCAGGAAGAGTTCCTACGCGGATACCCCATCAAGAAGGATACAGTACTAGGGTAAAGCATGTTTCCCCTCTAGATTCGTTCGAATCCTTAATGTTTATCTCTTTTAAATAAAAAAAGTATTGAACGATTTGCCGGTAGGATATATAATACTCACTTCTATTTTAATAATCAGTAAGAAATAGTTCGTAAGTAGCTTATTCTAAACAGAAGTTAAGGAGGAAAGATGGCGATTAAAGTTGGTATCAATGGGTTTGGCAGAATAGGAAGAATGGTCTTTAGGATCATGGAACAGCGTGGCGGGTTTGAAGTGGTTGCAATAAACGATCTTACCGATGCCAAGACGCTGGCCCACCTTTTAAAATACGATTCAGTGCACGGCAAGTTCAATGGCACAGTCGAAGCGAAAGAAAGTTCTATCGTAGTTAACGGTAAAGAGATAGACGTTCTGAGCGTAAAGAACCCTGCTGAACTTCCCTGGGGAAAAGAAGGTGCTCAGGTAGTGATCGAGTCTACCGGTGTTTTCAGGAGTAGGGAAAAAGTAGCGCTTCATCTTGAAGCCGGTGCTAAAAAGGTCATATTGACGGTTCCTGCGAAAGATAAAATAGATAACATGATAGTTCTCGGTGTCAATAACGATGCTCTTAAAGATACCGATAAGATAGTGTCTAACGCTTCATGTACTACCAACTGTCTTGCTCCGATGGTAAAAGTGCTTAACGATACTTTCGGTCTTGAAAAAGGCCTTATGACTACGGTACATGCTTATACGAACGACCAAAAGATACTCGACATGCCACACAGCGACCTCAGAAGGGCTCGCGCATGCGCAGAAAGCATAATACCCACAACTACAGGTGCTGCAGCAGCAGTTGGCAAGATCATACCGGAACTTAGCGGCAAGCTTAATGGGATGGCTATGAGGGTTCCGGTTAAGGACGGTTCGGTAGTCGATTTCGTTGCCGAGCTTAAGAAGCCTGCTACTGTGGAAGCGGTGAACGCGGCTATGAAAAAAGCTGCTGAAGGCGAATTGGACGGGATAATGGAATACACTGAGGATCCTGTGGTATCTATTGATATTGTTGGCAACCAGCATTCCTGTATATTCGATTCGCTTGCTACGATGATGATGGGCGACAACCTGGTCAAAGTAATCGGCTGGTACGACAACGAGTGGGGTTATTCGAACCGCGTTGTCGATCTTATCGGTCACGTTGCCAAATAAAATACCCTCCGGGGTGTTGATAACATATTGTTGGGGGCGTCTTTCTTGGATAGTGGGAGGCGCCCCAGCGGTGTAAGGAGGTATCGCATGAAGAAGACTCTTACAGACGTTCAGTTAAAGGGGAAAAGGGTCCTGATGAGGGCGGATTTTAACGTTCCTCTCGATGAAAGGCGCGCTATTACTGACGATAGCAGAATAGTAGCAGCCCTGCCGTCAATAAAATATATTCTGGAAAACGGGGGCAAACTTATTCTGATGAGTCATCTTGGCCGCCCAAAAGGTGAAGTTAAATCTGAGTTTTGTCTTGACCCTGTAGCTGACAGGCTTTCATCGCTGCTTAAGAAGAATGTCAGGAAACTGGACGACTGTGTAGGGGATGATGTTGAAGATGCTGTAGCTAACATGCAGGACGGTGACATAATTCTTCTTGAGAACCTCAGATTTCATAAAGAAGAGAAGAAGAACGATCCTGATTTCGCTAAACAGCTTGCTTCTTTAGGGGATATCTTCGTGGAAGACGCTTTTGGTACATGCCACAGGGCGCATGCTTCTACTGTGGGCGTGACGCAATATCTTCCCAGCGTGGCGGGTTTTCTCGTACAGAAAGAGATAGAGTATTTTGAGAAAGTCACCAAGAATCCAGATAAACCGTTCTGTCTGATACTCGGGGGAGCTAAGGTAGCTGATAAGATACCCGTTATTGAGAACATGCTTGATAAAATAGAGTTCCTTCTTATCGGTGGAGCCATGGCTTATACGTTTTTAAAGTCAAGGCTCAAGGGTGTTGGTGATTCAAGGGTTGAAGACGAGATGCTGGATACCGTGAACAAGATATTCGAACTTGCCAGCGCCAAGAACGTGAGTGTTTTTCTTCCTACCGATCACGTGGTTGCAAAAGAAATAAAGGATAACGCGCGCGGTAAGGTCGTCAAAGAACATATTCCCGATGGTTGGATAGGTCTTGATATTGGTCCTGAGACGATCAAGAAATACGAATCTGTTCTTAAAGAATCCAAGACTATTGTGTGGAACGGGCCTGTAGGGCTTTTTGAAATGAAGCAGTTCTCGGCAGGTACCAGGGAACTGGCTAAGTTTATCGCAAAACTGGATGCTACTACGGTTATAGGCGGAGGAGATACGGCTGCTGCTATCAATCAGCTGAAACTGGGCAGCAAGATGTCGCATATGTCCACTGGTGGTGGAGCTTCGCTGGAGTATCTTGAAGGTAAGGAACTGCCAGGTATAGCGGCTCTTAATGATAAGGAAGCCGAAAAAGTCATAAGTTAGGAGAAAGCGATGAGAAAACCGATCATAGCAGGTAACTGGAAAATGTACAAGGATGTCAACCAGGCGGTTGAACTGGCGAACGAAATAAAACGTGGTGCGTTCGATATAGAGAACGTTGATATCGTAATATGTCCGCCTTTCACAAATCTCAGTGACGTGGGGGAGATGCTTGTCGAAAGTAACATAGGCCTTGGCGCGCAGAACTGTTATTGGGAAAATGAAGGCGCATTTACCGGAGAGATAGCTGTGCCCATGATAAAGAGCGTGGGATGCGCTTATGTAGTGATTGGTCATTCCGAAAGGCGTAAGTATTTCGGTGAAACGGACGAGACGGTTAACAAAAAAATAAAAGCAGCTATTGACGGTGGCCTTTATCCCATAATGTGCGTAGGCGAGACGCTCGAAGAAAGGGAAGAGGGCAAGACGATGGACGTAGTCAAGACACAGATTACAGGTGGACTTAAAGGTTTTGAAGAGGAGTACCTGGATTCCTTGATAATAGCTTATGAGCCTGTGTGGGCTATCGGTACGGGAAAAACTGCTACTCCGGATCAGGCGCAAGAAGTGCACGCCATGATCAGAAATCTTCTGGAAGAGATGTATTCTGCGTCTTTCTCAGAGTCAAGATGTATTCTGTATGGTGGCAGCGTTAAGCCAGATAACATAGAAGAGCTTATGAAAGAAGAAGATATCGATGGTGGTCTTATAGGAGGCGCCAGCTTGAAATCGGAAGGTTTTGTTGATATAATCAAGACTACATCACAGCTTTATGCTGAGAAAAAAGGGTAAAAGATGTATATATTACTAATAGTTGTACATATTCTGGTTTGTATAGTGCTTATAGCCGTAATACTGCTCCAAGCGGGAAGGGGCGGAGGTCTTACAGAAGCTTTTGGTGGTGGTGAAACAGCTCAGCAGCTTCTGGGTACCCAGGCGCCTCTTCTTCTTAAAAGAGCTACTGAAGTTGCGGCTATCGGGTTTCTGGTAACGTCACTGCTTTTGGGGATAGTCACAGCCAGAAGGGGCAGGTCCCTTTTTGAACGTGTTCAGTTTCCGGCTGGGACTACGGTGCCGGGACAGCAGACTGCTCCTATGATGCCTGCTACGCTCCCGGAAAAAGCTAAACCGGGTGATCAGCCTACAGTTCCGGTTGACGCTGTACCACCGGCAGCGGACGCCGAATATTAATTCACAGAAAATCTAAGACAAAGGGTTTCGTGTCGCAGGTGAGTAAAAGCACACCTTTTTTAAAAAGATCACTGCCGTTCGTAAGGGTAGTGATCTTTTTTTTGTTAGTCTCGTTTCTTTTCGGTCCCGCAGTTTATTCAAACCCGGATAAATGGGTATCCCGTGATGCATACGTATCTTCCGGGTTGGGGGACGCACGTATTCTTATACCTTTCCTTGCAGATGACTCATCCTCAGGTTCTATATGCGCACTTATATATAATGGCCTGACAAAAACCGATAAAGATCTAAATATCGTGGGGGATCTTGCCGAGAGCTGGGACATAGAAGAAGGCGGTCTTTTTATTACTTTTAATCTCAGGAAGAACGTATTGTGGCATGATGGTGTTCCGATGACGGCCGCCGACGTCAAGTTTACTTACGAAACCATCCTGGATCCCCAAACGGGGTGCCCATATATATCAAGCTATAAAGACATAAAAAACATCAAAGTGATCGATCCTTACACGATAAGATTCGATTACGAAAAGCCATATGCACCGGCACTTCTTAAGTTCGGGATGGGAGTGATACCGAAACATCTTTACGCGGGGGCAAAGGAGGATATAAAAAAATCTCGTTATGCAAGGGCACCGGTAGGTACGGGACCGTACAAATTTTCAAGATGGGAATCCGGGCAGTACATTGTCTTAGAAGCCAATCAAGAATATTTTGAGCACGTGCCGGGTATAAAAAGGTATGTCTATAGGATAATAGCGGATCAGGCAGTACAACTTCTTGAACTTGTTTCCGGAGACGTGGATTCGATGGTTCTGAACCCTTATCAGTATTTTTATCGCAGCGAAACCAGCCGATTCAAAGAGAGGATAAACAAGTACCGTTACCTGGCACATTCGTATACTTATATTGGATATAACCTGAAAGATCCGTTATTCGAAGATGAAAGAGTCAGACAGGCTCTAAGTTATGCCATAAATAAAAAAAGAATAATAGAGGCGGTTCTTCTTGGGTTAGGGGAAAGCTGTACAGGACCTTTCATTAAAGGGTCGCCTTATTACGATGAGATGGCCGCTGCGTATGAATATGATCCGGAAAAGGCAGCAAAGCTTTTAGAGCTTGCCGGGTGGCGGGATACGGATAACGATGGTATCCTGGAGAAAGAAGGCCGCGAATTTCGATTTATACTGGCTACCAACCAAGGCAACCAGGTCAGGCAAGACGTGGCCACGGTAGTACAGCGCCAGTGGGAGCGTTTGGGAGTTAAAGCAAAGATACAGGTCATAGCCTGGTCTTCTTTTTTAGATCAGTTTATAAATAAAAAGAATTTCCAAGCTACAATACTTGGTTGGACGATGCCTATAGATCCAGATGCGTATACCGTCTGGCACTCCGATTCGATGAAACCAGGCGGGCTTAATTTTATCTCGTATTCTAACGAAAAAGTGGACGAACTTATCGAGGCTGGAAGAAGACAGTTCTATCCTGACGAAAGAGGCAAAATATACCGTCAGGTGCATCGTTACATCGCGGAAGAAGCGCCGTATACATTTTTGTTTTTTCCTTACGCCACACCGGCCATACAGAAACGGTTCAAGGGCATAAAACCCGAGCTTGCGGGTATTGGATATAATTTTATTGACTGGTATGTGCCTCCAAGTGAGGTGAAATACAAGTTTTAGATCATGACACGTTACGTTATTAAAAGACTCTTGCTTATCATTCCGATGCTTATAGGGATATCGTTTATCCTGTTTGTTGTTATGCATCTTGCTCCGAGTGATCCTGCGAGTATAAAGTATGGATTAAATCCGGAAGTTTCTGAAAGTGCGAGGGCTAATTTTAATAAGATGTATGATTTAGATAAACCGGTACTTGTGCAATACGCTCTTTGGATGAAGAGGTTCATTTCGTTTGATTTTGGCAGATCTTTTATCGATGGCCGGCCTGTTATGGAGAAGATAGGTACGCATCTGCCGGCTACTATACTTCTTCAGGTGTGTTCGATCCTGGTGATATTTCTTGTAGCCATTCCCATAGGTGTGATAAGCGCGGCAAAAAGAGGTTCGTTGTTCGATAATGCGATGACCGTACTGGTATTTATAGGATATGCCATGCCGACCTTCTGGTTAGCGCTTCTTTTGATATTCTTTTTCGGGTTCAAGCTTCAGTGGTTCCCGATTTCCGGGATGAGCCCGTGGTATACGGCTTATCTGGATGGTTTCGGTAAAGTACAGGATCTATTGTGGCATTTAGTGCTTCCGGTAGTGGCTACCGCGTTTGGCGGATTAGCGGCACTTTCGCGTTATTCCCGGTCTAGTATGATCGAGGCTCTGGGAGAAAAATATATCCTGACGGCGCGGGCTAAAGGCTTGCCAGAAAAACGCGTAGTGATGCACGCATTCAGGAACGCTCTTATGCCGATAGTTACTATTATGGGGCTTACTCTGCCGGCACTTATTTCCGGCAGTTTCATATTTGAAACTATATTTGCCTGGCCGGGAATGGGACGTCTGGGGTATGAAGCTATCATGAACTACGATTACCCGGTTGTCATGGGTGTTGCCGCTATAGCTACGTTCTTGACGCTTCTCGGGATATTCATTTCGGATATGATGTATGCGGTAGTGGATCCAAGGATAAGGTTGGAGAAACATAAATGAACAAGCGTATACTGTTCGGGTTAATCGTGATAACGGTGATGGTAGCGTCAGCTGTTTTTGCTCCGTTTGTCGCGACACATAACCCGCTTGAGATGGATTTATCTCCGGAAGGGCAGCTTCAAGGACCTTCAATGAGTCATTTTTTCGGTACAGATAACCTCGGACGTGACGTATTCAGCCGGATGGTCTATGGCGCACGCGTATCGTTAAGTGTAGGGTTTATAGCTGTATTCATTTCGCTGGTAATAGGTATACTTCTGGGCGGTTTAAGTGGGTATTACGGCAGGTGGGTGGACGGGCTGATAATGAGGTTGGTGGAAGTAATGTACTGTTTCCCGACGTTCTTTTTGATAATGATCGTTATTACGTTCCTGGGGCCGAGTATCGTCAATGTAATGATAGTTATCGGGCTTACGAGCTGGGCAGGGCTTTGTCGTCTGGTGAGAGCGGAGTTCTTAACGCTTCGTGAAAGGGATTTTGTATATTCAGCCCGGGTACAGGGAGTTTCAAATAAGCGTATTATTTTCCGGCATATATTGCCTAACGCGATGGCACCGATATACGTCAGTGCAACTTTGAGCGTTGGAGGTGCTATCCTTATAGAAAGTGCGCTTAGTTTTTTGGGCCTAGGAGTGCAGATCCCGACGCCAAGTTGGGGAAACATATTGACCACAGGTAGGATGTACATAAATTATGCTTGGTGGCTGACACTTTTTCCGGGTCTTGCGATACTAATAACGGTGCTTAGTTTCAATTTGATTGGTGAAGGTCTAAGAGAAAAACTGGATCCTAAATTGAAGGAGCGAGTGAATTGAACGAAAAAGCCGTACTTGAAATACGGGATCTAACGGCATCGATAGCATCTAGAAGAGTTATTGATAAGGTCAGCCTTTCGCTGGAGCACGGGAAGGTAGTGTCTTTGGTGGGCGAGTCCGGAAGCGGAAAAACGCTTACGGCTCTGGCGACGCTTGATCTGTTGCCACAAGCAGCTGTACGCGAGAAAGGAAAAGTGCTCTACAGAGGGAAAGATATATTTGGCCTTTCGCACCAAGAGATAAGACAGATCAGAGGAAACAATATAGCGATGGTGTTCCAGGAACCGTTCACAGCGCTTAATCCGGTAATGCGTGCAGGGGTCCAGATAAACGAAGCAATTGCATCACATACGGATCTTTCTAGGAAGGATATTGCCAACCGGACACGTGAACTTTTGGAAATGGTAGAATTATCACCAGATGCAGCTTTACGGTATCCGCACGAACTTTCGGGTGGGATGAGACAACGTATCGTACTGGCAATGGCGCTTTCCTGTGAGCCTGAAGTTTTAGTGTTGGATGAACCGACAACTGCTCTGGATGTTTCCGTCCAGAAACAGATGCTTGATCTGGTAAAAAATATACAACGTCAGCGCGAGATGTCGATACTTTTTATTACGCATGATTTTTCTATAGTAAATGCCGTAGCCGACGAAGTCTGTGTAATGAAGCGGGGAGAGATCATCGAAAAAGGTAAGAAGGAAGATGTCCTGAAACGGCCGCAGCATCCATATACAAAACAGCTTATTGAATGTATCCCGAGATTGGGGGATATGCGGGAGAGGCTACCGGTATAAAAAGTTATGGAAAATATTGTTGAATTTAAGAACGTAAAGAAATATTTCAGGAAAAAGAGCGCTATGTTCGTTCGTGACGGTGTGGTCAAGGCCGTTGACGACGTGAGTTTTACAGCTCTTAAGGGTAAGACTTTCGGGCTTGTCGGAGAATCCGGTTGCGGGAAGACCACTCTGGCTAAGTTAATGGTAGGCATACTTGAGCCCGATAGTGGCCAGATACAAACTACTGGTGAGAAGGATATAGTTTTTCAGGATCCGTTCAGCTCCTTGAATCCACGGATGATCGTAAGAGAGATCGTGGGCGAGTCTTTACTTATTCAGGGTGCAGGTAAAGGAGAACTTAACACAAAAGTTAAGAAGATCCTTGAAATGGTAAGGCTTGACGCTGCTTTGAGTGAGAATAAATATCCGCATCAGTTTTCGGGCGGAGAGAGGCAGAGGATAGCGATTGCCAGAGCCCTGATAAGGCGACCGGAGATACTTGTTCTTGATGAACCGGTTTCCAGCCTGGATGTCTCGATACAGGCAGGTATACTTAACCTTTTAAAGGATCTCCAGCAGGAGATGAATCTTACGTATATCTTTATATCTCATGATCTTAGGGTAGTTGAGTACATGTCGGATACGGTAGGGGTGATGAAGGACGGAAAACTCGTAGAAGTTGCTCCAAAAGAAGAGATATATGCGTCTCCCAAAGATAGCTATACGCGTAAGCTATTGGAAGCTATCCCAGAGCTATAGCTAAGAGGGCCTAATTTTACCCATTGATTTTCCCTGCGAAATTTGTTAAACTCATTAATCTTAAGTATTAATAGTAACGCAATATATCTAATACTAGATATTAATATTATTCTCAAGAGGAGAAACCCATGGGATATACAATAGCCGAGAAGATATTGCTTGCACATACGTCGGGGGTAAAAGAAATAACTCCCGGAGATTTTATTAAGGCCAAAGTGGATCTGTGCCTGGGCAACGATATTACAAGTCCTATCGCTATAAAAGAGTTCCGGGAACTGGGGCTCAAAAAGGTGTTTAATCAGAAACGTGTCGTACTCGTTCCGGATCATTTTATTCCTGCGAAAGATATGAGAAGCGCTAACCAAGCGAAAATCCTCAAGGATTTTGCCGAAGAGTTCGGTATTGCCAATTATTTCGAACTGGGTGAAATGGGGGTTGAGCATGTGCTTCTTCCTGAAAGAGGGATCGTCATGCCGGGTGACCTGATGATAGGGGCCGATTCTCATACCTGTACGCACGGTGCGCTTGGAGCTTTTGCTACGGGTGTTGGCAGCACGGATCTTGCTTATGCTATGGCGTTTGGGGAATGTTGGCTGAAAGTACCTGAGACTATTCAGCTGAGGTTTACCGGAAAACCCAGAAAATGGGTAGGAGGCAAAGATCTCGTGCTTCATGCAATAGCAGATCTGGGAGTTTCCGGGGCGCTTTATAAAGCTATCGAGTTTACGGGAGAGACCATAGAAAACCTTTCGATGGACGACAGGTTTTCTATGTGTAATATGGCCATTGAGGCTGGCGGTAAGGCGGGTATAATAGCAACGGATAAGACTACTGAAAAATACGTCAAAGCAGCCATAAAAAAATATAAACCAGTCCGTAAATCATACAAGATATACAACAGTGACAAGGATGCCAATTACGCAGATGTAAGGGAATATAATATTTCTAAACTCGAACCCGTTGTAGCCGCGCCGCACCTACCGTCTAACGGTAAGCCGGTCAGCGAGTTCAAAGACGTTAAAGTGGACCAGGTCTTTATTGGTTCATGCACTAACGGCAGGATAAGTGATCTTAAACAAGCGGCAGCTGTTCTTAAGAACAAAAAGGTCAATCCTGATACGCGCCTGGTGGTTATACCGGCTACGCAGGCTATTTATTTGGAAGCTGTGCAGGAAGGATATGCTGATACTATTGTACGTGCAGGTGGCGTGTTCTGCACGCCGAGTTGCGGCCCGTGCCTGGGTGGGCATATGGGCATACTATCGGAAGGCGAAGTTGCTATCGCTACCACCAACCGGAATTTTGTTGGGCGTATGGGTCACCCAAAGAGTTTTGTTTATCTGGCCAATCCGGCTGTAGCGGCTGCAAGCGCGGTAAGGGGAATGATCGCTCAGCCATCAGATCTTAAATAGTGAGGTAAAAGGATGAAATTAAAAGGACAAGTATATAAGTTCGGCGACGACGTGAATACTGACGAGATCATACCGGCACGTTATTTAAACACCTCTGATCCCGAAGAACTGGCAAAACATTGCATGGAAGATGCGGACGCGAGTTTCATGAAGAAAGTCAAGCCCGGTGACATTATAGTAGCTGGCGAGAATTTCGGTTGCGGATCCAGCAGAGAACATGCGCCTATTTCCATAAAAGCCGCAGGGATATCCTGCGTTATAGCAAAAAGTTTTGCTAGAATCTTCTATAGGAACTGTATAAATATAGGACTTCCGATATTTACCAGCCCTGAAGCCGCCGATGCCCTTAACCAGGGAGACATCGCGGAAGTAAACGTTACCAAGGGCGAGATATCCAAGCCAAAACAGAAGAAGGTTTATACTTCTGAAGTTTTTCCAAAGTTTATCAAAGAAATAATAAGAAGTGGCGGGTTGATGAAATACGCCAAGAAATAAGGATAAAACCTGCAAGCCAGGTTTAGAAGGAGGAGAAATGTATAAGATCGCAATTTTACCGGGAGATGGTACAGGCCCGGAAGTAGTCCAGGAGGGACTGAAAGTACTGGATGCTGTCACGGAGAAGACAGGGATAAAATACGAAAAGATTGAGTACAATCTGGGGGGCGAACGCTACAAAAAGACAGGTGAGATACTTCCTGACAGCGTGCTTGACGAATTAAGGACTGTTGACGCCATATTTCTCGGGGCTATAGGCCATCCGGATGTCAAACCCGGTATATTGGAGAAGGGTCTTTTGTTAAGTTTGCGGTTTGCACTCGATCAGTACATAAATCTCAGGCCGGTAAAACTGTACCCAGGAGTGGAGACGCCGTTAAAGGATAAGGGCCCTGAGGATATAGACTTTGTCGTAGTCAGAGAAAATACCGAGGGGCTATATTCGGGGACCGGAGGAGGAATCAAAAAAGGCACTCCGGATGAGGTTGCTATACAGACTTCAGTGAATACCCGGAAAGGTGTCGAGAGATGTCTGAGGTACGCTTTTGAGTATACGAAAAAACGCAACAAAGATAAGACTCTCATGCTGGTAGGCAAAACGAACGTGCTTACACACGCTTTTGATCTCTGGGAAAGAGCTTTCCACGAAGTAGGCGAAAAAGATTATCCGGGCATCAAGAGAGATTACGCTCATGTTGATGCCACGTGTATGTGGATGGTGAAAAACCCCGAATGGTTCGATGTGCTTGTGACGGACAATATGTTCGGTGACATAATTACCGATCTGGGGGCAATGATCCAGGGTGGTATGGGTATAGCCGCAGGCGGTAACATCAATCCTGAAGGCGTATCTATGTTCGAGCCGATAGGCGGATCAGCACCGAAATATACCGGCAAGAACGTGATCAATCCTCTTGCTGCTATAAGCGCTGCGGGTATGATGATGGAGATCCTTGGGGAGGACAAAGCCGCCCAGATGATCGAGAAGGCGGTTATGGAAGTGACCGGCACTAAACTTAAAAGCCTTTCGGCAGGCAAGATGGGATACTCCACTACCGAGGTTGGGGATCTTGTAGTCGATGCGCTGTAAAGAATAAACAAGAAGCATATATTTCGAGGGAGACTATATGTTACAGAAAAAAGACAAATATAACGTTGCGGTGATGGGTGCGACTGGTGCTGTCGGTACCCAGTTCCTATCGATACTGGCGGAAAGAGATTTCCCGATAGATGAACTGCGTCTTTTGGCTAGTGAGCGATCAAAAGGAAGAACACTAAAGTTCAAGGGCGTAGAGCAGCCTGTACAGGTGCTCAGTGAAGACTCTTTCAACGGGATAGATATCGTTCTGGCTTCTGCCGGAGCATCAAGGAGCAAACAGTTCCTGCCGCATGCTGTTAAAGCAGGTGCCGTTTGTGTGGACAACTCAAGCGCTTACAGGATGGACGATGAAGTGCCTCTGGTGGTGCCTGAGGTCAATCCGCACGCCGTAGAAGGACATAAAGGTATAATAGCGAACCCGAACTGTTCCACGATACAGATGGTTCTTCCTCTTTGTGCGGTACATAAGGTTGCCGGTATCAAAAGGATAGTTGTCAGCACGTACCAGTCGGTATCGGGCGCGGGTCAGCAGAACATCTTGGAGATGGAAAAACAAGTAATGCAGCTAAGCAATAAGGAATCACATTACGGTGTAGGAGAGCATACAGTTCCAGATGATATGGTCAAAGAGTTTACCCATCAGATAGCATATAATCTGATACCGCACATAGACGTCTTTATGGATAATTCCTATACGAAGGAAGAAATAAAGATGGTCAATGAGACGCGTAAGATAATGGAATTGCCTGAACTGGCCGTTACGGCTACCTGCGTAAGGGTACCGGTTTATTTTGCTCACTCCGAGTGCGTGAATATAGAGACAGAAAAGAAGATCACCAGGGAAGAAGCCATAGCGGCCATGAAAGATTTCCCAGGGATCGTTGTTGTTGATGATCCGTCCGCGAACGAGTATCCTATGCCTATCAACGCTGAAGGCAAAGATGCGACGTTTGTCGGAAGGGTTAGAGAAGACGACTCGGTTGCGAATGGACTCAACATGTGGGTAGTCGCAGACAACCTTCGCAAGGGCGCAGCCCTTAACGCCATCCAGATAGCGGAATTGCTTATTAAGGGGTAAAAAACCTTACCCCTTAACGGGCTTATCATGCGTAATATCAAACTTACTATAAGCTATGACGGTACGAATTATAAAGGCTGGCAGGTTCAGCCGAACGGCTGCACCATACAGGAAGAGATAGAGAAAGCCGTCAAGAAGGTTTTTGGCAAGAAACACTGCGTTCATGGCGCGGGTAGGACCGATGCCGGCGTTCACGCCCGAGCGCAGGTCGCAAATTTTAAAGCAGTTAGCGATATACCGGCAGAAAATATTCAACCCGCTTTGAACGCGCTGTTGCCAAAAGACATAGCTATTACCGGGGCAGAAGAAGTCGCAATAGATTTTCATTCCAGATTTAGCGCCAAGTCAAAACATTACAGTTACAATATCCTCAGCCAGAAACACAGAGATCCCTTTGTTGAGAGATACTCCTGGAGAGTAACGTATCGCTTGGATATTCCTCTTATGAAGAAAGAGGCGGAATGTCTGGTAGGCCGGCATGATTTCAAGTCTTTCCAGGCAAGCGACAAGAGGGAAAAGTCTTCAGTGCGCAGGATTACCAGCGTTAATATCAAAAGGAAAAAGTCCGGTATCACCGTGGATATAGTAGGGGACGGCTTCCTCTATAACATGGTTCGCAATATAGTCGGTACGCTGGTAGATATTGGCAGAGGCTACCTGCCGCAGGGAAGCATGAAGGAGATCCTCAGAGAGAAGGACAGAAGAGAAGCGGGTCCCACGGCCCCCGCTAAAGGCCTGTTCCTGGTAGAAGTCACGTATTAATTTCCTCTTAAAATACCCCTAAAAAAACCACAAAAAGTATTTGACAAGTATTTATACTTGTTATATACTTGTTATAGTGATGGAACATAAAAAAGGGCGGACGATGAAGTTATCGTGGAGTGTAGGATTTCTGGGGCATCTAGCAATACTAATCAATAGGGCTATATGAAGAAGAAGCTACAGTTCAAATTCAATGCTACAGTATCTGACAGGGGGCAGATCTTTATCCCCAAAGTCCTGCAAAACTATTTTGATATTAAGAATAGGGACATGGTTTCGTTCGTCGTCCAGGCAGATGGAAGTGTCGTTTTTAAGAAGAAGGAAGGAGTGAAGTGATGACTAAAAAACTTCATACTCACAAGGTGACGCTTAATGAAAAGCGTCGACAGAACAAGAAAGCGAACGATGCACGGAGGAAAGGTGGCAAGAAGGGGACGGTCGAACAGGTTTTCAACGCGTATTACAAGGATCAGGTAAGAGCCCTTTATAAGGTCATTTCCGAAGGATAATGCGTACGTTTTAGCGGAAAAGCCTTAGATTGCGGCAGGTTAAATATGTAGGGCTCAGACCTCAAATTCTCGGAGGTCTGAGCTTGTGCAAGGTGAAAATCTCTACCCGCGTAATAACTCTTGACAAAATACCCCCAAATGTGTTAATTTCTATAACTCTGAATTCATCCGGATTCGGCTCAGCAAGAGCTGTATAATCTAGATAAATCAATATAATTGACTAACTTAAGGGAAGATGTACGATGATGAAGACTAAGATGATAAAACATCAGGATACCGAGCACGATTGGTATCTGATCGATCTGGACGACAAGATTCTGGGTAGGGCAGCTACTCAGATAGCTACTTTGCTTATGGGAAAGAACCGTCCTGATTTTACCAGGCACGTGGATAACGGTGCCGGGGTCGTTGTGATAAACTGTGACAAGGTAAAGGTGACGGGTAAGAAAAGCGAACAGAAGGTATATAAAAGCTTTTCCGGGTATCCCAGTGGACAGAAAGTGACCTCTTACGAGAAAATGAAAGAGAAAGACCCAAAACATATAATAAAGCACGCGGTAAAAGGTATGCTGCCCAAGAACAAGATTGGCGCACGCATGCTTAAACGATTGAAGCTATACGTGGGTGAGGAGCATCCTCACGAGGCACAACAACCCAAAGAGATAAAGGCATAAAAGGACGAGGTAATTTGATGGAAACATTAACTGAATACATAGCTGTAGGTAGACGTAAAGAGTCAGTGGCCAGGGTCAGGTTACGTCCCGGTAGCGGAAATATCAAGGTCAATAAGAGAGGCTTTGAAGACTATTTTCCGAGGGAAACGGACAGGATTGTTGTCATGCAGCCGATGGAGAAGACTGGTACTATGGACAAGTTCGACATCATAGCTACGATAGATGGTGGTGGTATCAGTGGACAGGCTGGGGCTCTCAGACACGGTATAGCAAGAGCTCTGATCGAGAGCGACGAGAACCTCAGACTTGCCCTGAAAAAAGACGGGTTTCTTACTCGTGATCCCAGGGCAAAAGAAAGGAAGAAGTACGGTCAGAAGAGGGCCCGTAAACACTTCCAGTTCTCTAAACGTTAACACAGCTGCAAGCAGCTTTCTAAAAGCGGGTCACTTGGAAAAGTGGCCCGCTTTTTTTTAGCAGAGGGGTGATTATGGTTGACATGATAAGGCATTTATTCTATACTTGGATTTTTACGGTTTGATTAATATTATTTATAAGCTTAATTATATACATTATTTAGGCGGTTTTTTATATTAAGGAGGCATGATGGTCAAGGTTGGTGTAATAGGTTCGACCGGGTATTCAGGGCAGGAACTGGTGGACGTTCTTCTGAAAAATCCCGAGGTTGAGGTAACATGCCTGACAGCCCGGTTCGATAAGAAAACCGAATATACGGACGTGTATCCGCGGTTCAAAGACAGGATATCTCTTGTCTGTGAGGATCTTGATGTGGTAAAAGTGTCCGGTAAATGCGATGTGGTCTTTTTGGCGCTTCCGCATACCGTTTCGATGGATTTTGCGCAAGAGTTCCTCGCAAAAGGCAAGAAAGTGATAGACTTAAGCGCTGACTACAGGCTCCCGTCGGATATTTACCAGAAGTGGTACGCTAAAGAGCATTCAGACAAGGCGAATATAGAAAAGGCTGTTTACGGGCTTCCGGAGCTTTACCGTGAAGCTATTAAGTCAGCGGATCTGGTGGCGAACCCCGGTTGTTATCCCACGGGTGTTATATTAGGGCTTCTGCCGGTGATAAAAGATATCCAGGCCAAGGGATCCAGTATTATCATCGATTCCAAAAGCGGGACGAGTGGAGCTGGACGCAAAGCTTCAGTGTCGTTATCTTTTACCGAAGTGGATGAGAACTTCAAGTGTTACAAGGCTAACGAGCATCAGCATATGCCTGAAATCGAGAACGTTCTTTCCGGGGTTTGCGGCAGTGAAGTAAAAGTGAATTTTACTCCGCATCTTTTGCCGGTAAAACGGGGGATATTGTCGACGATCTACGTACCGCATGAAGGTCTTCCTGCGGAAGATAAAGTGCACCAGATGTTCAGTGAAAGGTTCAAGGATGAACCTTTTGTTCGGGTCAAACCTCTGGGGATTCTGCCGGAACTAGCGGATGTTACTTATACGAATTTCTGTGATATAGGCGTGAAAGTAGCCAAAGATATGTTGATAGTAGTGACAGTGATAGACAATTTACTGAAAGGTGCCAGCGGACAGGCCGTGCAGAACATGAACATCATGTGCGGTATTGACGAAAAAGCTGGGTTAATGTAAATAGGAGAAAAATGATAAAGCACAAGTTGCCAAAAGGGTTCCTGGCTAACGGGATTTATTGCGGGGTTAAGAAAAAGAGGAAGGACCTGTCTCTTATCTGTTCCGAGAAACTTTGCAAGGTAGCGGCGGTTTTTACCAGTAACGTTGTCAAGGCCGCGCCGGTTATTATGGCGCAGCGGCAGCTTAAAAAGAATGGTCTTGTAAAAGCCATTGTGATAAACAGCGGTAACGCTAACTGTATGACGGGTAGGCAGGGGCTTAAGGATGCCAGGGAGATAGCGAGCCGTATGGCTAAACTGATCAAAGCGAAAGCAGATCAAGTGCTCACTTCAAGTACGGGGATAATCGGTGAGCTTATGCCTATGAAACCGATGATCAAGGGTATGCCGAAGCTGGTGAATGGGCTATCTAAGAACGGGTTGCTCGAAGCAGCTGAAGGCATAATGACGACCGATAGTTTCAGTAAGATATCGTCAAGGACCTTTACTCTGGGAGGGAAGAAGATACGGATTACCGGTATTGCCAAGGGTGCGGGTATGATAGATCCGAGCATGGCTACTATGCTTTGTTATATCATGACGGATGTTAATATCTCGAAGAAGTTTCTTCAGGAAGCTTTAAGCGCAAGCAACGAGATATCGTTCAACGCGATCACGGTTGATGGCGATATGAGCACTAACGATACTGTTATGCTTTTGGCTAACGGCGAAGCGGGCAATAAGCTGATCGATGGCAATAGCAGTGAGTTCAAAGTTTTTCAGGATAACCTTAACGGTGTCTGCAGTGACCTGGCTAAGATGGTAGTGCGTGACGGGGAAGGCGCGAGCAAGTTCATCGAAGTGAACGTTAAAGGGGCAAAGAACGATAAAGATGCTAAGCAAATGGCGGATGCCATTGCCGGATCGTTACTTGTAAAATGCGCTGTTCTTGGCGGTGACCCCAACTGGGGACGTATCGCCTCATCGGCGGGATCCAGCGGGGTTAAGTTCAACCCGGAAAAGATAGAGATAGCTTTAGATGGGGTAACGTTCTTTAAGAACGGTAAGGCTCAAGCTCATGTGAACCGGAAATCGAGTTCGGTGTTCAAGAAAAAGGACGTCAAAATAGAAGTTAACGTGCATAGCGGAAAAGGTAAAGCTATAGCTTACAGCTGTGATATATCGAAGAAATACATTACGCTGAATTCGTATTACACAACATAAACTGGAGTTTAGGATGGAAGAAGCGATCAAGAAGAGTGAAGTACTGATAGAGGCGTTGCCGTACATAAAGAAGTTTTTCAACAAGGTAGTTGTCGTTAAGTTCGGTGGCAGTTCCCTGCATGAAGATGATACCCGGAAGATGGTACTGCAGGATATGGTGTTCATGCGTTATGCGGGCATGAAACCCGTGCTTGTCCACGGGGGAGGGCCTAACATAACTGAAAGTCTAAAGAAAGCTGATATCGAGACAAAGTTCGTGGATGGTTTGCGTGTTACGTGCGAAAAATCCATGGGTGTTGTCGATTCGGTGCTTATGGATGTTAACAGTGATCTTGTGAATGAGATAAATGAACTCGGCGGGGAAGCGTTCGGCCTTAGCGGTAAAGAGAATAACATGATACAGGCGGTCAAACGTGAAGGACCAGATCTGGGGTATGTGGGCAGTGTAGAAGCAATCGATACGACTATACTGAACCGACTTATAGATACGAACATTATTCCCGTTATATGTCCCGTTGGCAAGGGTAAGGACAATAAACTTTACAACATAAACGCTGATGAGGCTGCCAGTAATCTTGCGATAGCGCTGGATGCTGAGAAATTTGTTGTGCTTACGAACGTGCGTGGAGTTATGAAGGAAAAGGAGCATCCGGAAACTTTGTTCCATTCACTCACGCTCGAGATGGCTAACCATCTGATCGAAACGGGTGTTATCGAAGAGGGTATGGTACCTAAGACCAGGGCCTGTCTTCATGCGTTAAGGGGCAACGTAGGGAAAGCACATATTGTTAACGCGACTCTTTCGCATGCGCTATTGCTTGAGATATTTACCGATAAAGGTATCGGCACGGAGATAGTACACGGATAAGGGAGATACAAATGGACCTTAATGAGATCAAAAAGCTGTATGACAGTTACGTGCTTTCTACGTACACGCGGCAGGATCTTTGCCTGGTAAAAGGCGAAGGAGCGTGGGTAGAAGATATAGACGGGAAAAAGTATCTGGATTTTTTCCCGGGTTGGGCCGTTAGCGGTATCGGGCACAGGCATCCTAAGGTAGTTAAGAGGCTTCAGGATCAGCTCGGTAAGATACTGCATGTCTCGAACAATTTTTATAACGATATGCAACCTATTCTTGCTGAGAAGATAATCGAGCATTCGTTCACGGGACGAGTCTTTTTTTCCAATTCCGGTTCTGAAGCTAACGAAGGTGCTATAAAACTGGCACGCAAGTACGGTAACCCGGATAGGTACGAGATCATAACGATGGAAAAATCTTTCCATGGCCGTACGTTGGCTACTTTGACGGCTACAGGGCAAGATAAGGTAAAGAAAGGGTTTTCGCCGCTGCCGGAAGGGTTCAAGCACATTCCGTTCAATGATATTGACGCGTTCAAAAATGCGGTAACGGATAAGACTGTAGCCGTTATGATAGAGCCCGTGCAGGGAGAGGGCGGGATAAACGTAGCTGGTGAAGCATACATAAAAGAGCTAGCAGGTATTTGCAAGGAAAAGGATATCCTGCTCATCATGGACGAGGTTCAGACCTGTATGGGGCGTACAGGTGAGATGTTCGCGTATAAGCATTTCGGTATTGAACCTGATGCTATAACATTGGCTAAGTCTTTGGGCGGAGGTCTTCCAATAGGTGCGCTTGTTGTAAGCGAGCGACTTAAAGACGTTTTATCCGCGGGCACGCACGCATCGACTTTCGGGGGCAGCCCGATAGTGTGTGCGGCAGCACTCGGGGTGTTTGAAGCTATAGAAGAAGAAGGTTTGCTGGAGAATACCGTCAAGATGGGCGCCTATCTGGCAGATAAACTTAATGAGATGAAGGAAAACGGTAACGTTGTCCAGGAAGTTAAAGGTAAAGGGCTCATGATAGGCGTCAAGCTGGGCATTGAGGACGCCTCAGCTGTAATAGAAAAATGTGTCGAACTGGGACTTTTAATAAACTGTACGCAGAAAAACGTGCTGCGCATTATGCCTCCTGTGACCGTCTCAAAAGAAGAGATTGACCTGGCACTGGAAAAACTTTCAAAAGCGCTGGAAGGAATATGATGAAAAAAGATCTTATAACAGTAGATGATCTTACGACTAAAGAGATCTTCGATATTATGAAACTGGCTAAGAAGTTGAAAAAGGCGCCTCTTTCAAAGAAGGGTGCGCTTAAAGACAAGACGTTGGCGCTTCTTTTCCAGAAACCGTCCAACAGGACGCGTATATCCTTTGAGGTGGCTGCTGTGCATCTGGGAGGCTATGTGCTGTACCTGAGTCCCCGTGAGATTAAAATGGGGACTAGGGAACCTGTCAAAGATGTGGGACGCGTGGTATCACGGTACGTGGATGGTATGGTGGCACGAGTGTTTTCGCATCAGGACGTTGTAGCGCTCAAAGAGTATTCGGACGTTCCCGTTATAAACGGGCTTTCGGATTTTGCGCATCCTTGCCAGGCACTGAGCGATCTTTTTACGATACTGGAGAAAAAAAAGACTCTCAAGAAAGTCACGCTTTCGTATGTGGGTGATGGGAACAACGTGCTTAATTCTCTACTTATGGTGAGTGCCAAAACGGGGCTCAACATGAAAGTAGCGACACCGGAAGGGTATAGTCCCCCGGCTGATTATTACGAAGAGGTCTCAAAACTAGCGAAAAAGAACGGTGCTGTTTTCGAACTCTCCAGCGATCCTCATGAAGCAGTATCCGGAAGCGATATAGTTTATACCGATGCCTGGGTCAGTATGGGTGATGAGGAAGAGACTGCAAAACGGCTAGAAGATTTTCAAGGTTTCCAAGTAAACGAGCAGCTCATGAAGTCTGCGAACGAAGGGGCTCTTATTATGCACTGTCTGCCCGCGCACAGGGGTCAGGAGGTCACTGATATTATAGACGGGAAGAACTCTATCATATACGACCAGGCGGAGAACAGGATGCACGTGCAGAAGGCGATTCTGCTGCGTCTTATGGGTAAATAAATAACGTAACGTGTTACGCGTTACGAAAGAAGGAGTTAATATGGCTAAGAAAAAGATCGTACTCGCTTATTCGGGAGGGCTTGATACCTCTGTGATAATAAAGTGGCTTATGGAACGCGACTATGATGTCGTCTGTTATATGGGAGACGTCGGGCAGGGAGCGGATACTGAAAACGGTCGCAAAAGGGCGCTGAAAATCGGTGCTTCAAAATGTATAGTCGGCGATCTTAAAAAAGAGTTTGTCACCGACTACGTTTTCCGGTCGCTGAAAGCGGGTTCTTTGTACCAGGGTAAATATAACCTGGCTACGGCACTGTCACGTCCGCTGATAGCCGATAAGATGGTGGATATAGCTAAGAAAGAGAAAGCGGTCGCGGTAGCTCACGGGTGTACCGGTAAAGGTAACGACCAAGTCCGGTTCGAAGTGACTTTCCAGCTCAAGGCACCGAAGCTTAAAGTTTTTGCTCCCGTACGGGAATGGGAACTTACGACACGTGAATCGGAAATAGATTACGCTAAGAAACACAAGATACCTATCGAGCAGACAAAGAAAAAACTGTATAGTATCGACGTGAATCTGTGGGGTATCAGCGTGGAAAGCGGAAAGCTTGAGGATCCGTGGTACGAACCGCCAAAAGATACTTTTATCAGTGTCGTAAGGCCTGAGGACGCGCCGGCGAAACCGGAATATGTCACGGTTTCTTTTAAGAAAGGTGTGCCTGTGGCTGTGAACGGTAAGAAGTACAGCCCGGTAGAGCTTATCCAAAAACTAAACAAGATAGGCGGTAAACACGGTGTTGGCAGGGTAGATATGGTAGAGGACCGGTTGGTCGGGATAAAGTCCCGTGAGGTATACGAAGCTCCGGCTTCAGAAATACTTTATACTGGTCATACGGCTCTTGAAGAACTTGTTCTTGATCGGGAAACCAGGAAGTACAAGCAGGCTCTTGCTCAGGGGTACTCGGAACTTGTATATTACGGGTTATGGTTCACTCCGGTCAAGGAGGCAATAGACGCGTTTGTTGACAGCACGCAGAAACGTGTTTCAGGGGACGTGAAACTAAAATTGTACAAGGGCAGCGTGACCATAACGGGTCGTAAGAGCCCGAACACGCGTTACAAAATGGAACTTGCAACTTACGGTGAAGGCGACGTTTTTGACCAGTCGCTTGCAAAAGGTTTCATAGATCTATGGGCGATGCCGTATAAGAAGTAGTATAAATCTAAGGAGATGAATGATGGGAAAACTATGGGGCGGAAGGTTCGAGAACAAGGATATAGACGAACGTGTTCTGGCATTCACTTCCAGTCTTGACGTTGACAACGTGCTGGCTAAGTACGATTGCCTGAGCACAAAAGTACACGTTGAGATGCTCTCGAAGAAAGGGTATATCTCAGCTGACGAGAAGAATGAGCTTGTAGGTGTATTGGATGAGCTTTCCGGAAAAATAGAGGATGGAAACTGGAACTGTAGCGGACATGAAGATATCCATTCCGCTATCCAGGATTACGTTGAGAAGAAAGCTCCGGAAGCGGCTAAGAAGATGCATACCGGTAGGTCCCGCAACGAACAGGTAGTTAATGACGTGCGGCTTTACTGCAAGGATAAGGTGAGCTGTATCTGTGGTCTTATCATGGACCTGCAGGAAGAGATTACCAACCTGGCCGAGAAGACCGTGGACGTTATTGTGCCGGGTTATACTCATCTTAACCGGGCGCAACCTGTACTTTTTGCCCATTTATTGATGGCATATGTCGAGATGTTGCAGCGTGATATTGAACGTCTGGAGAACGCCAGCGAACGGTGTGACGTTTCCGTGATGGGGTCAGGTGCTATAGCGGGTTCGGCGCTTGAGTTGGACAGGAAATACGTCTCGGAAAAACTGGGTTTCAGCGGTATCTCTGCGAATAGTATAGATTCGGTAAGTGACAGGGATTTTATAGCTGAAGTTATATCTGGTCTGTGTTTTGTGGCCGTGCATCTGTCCCGGATGAGTGAAGACCTTATACTTTACAGTACGCCCGAATTCGGATTTCTGGAGATAGGAGCGGATTACTGTACGGGCAGTTCCCTTATGCCCCAGAAAAAGAACCCTGACGTATTGGAACTGATTAGGGGCAGGGCTTCGAGTGTTATAAGTGCGCTTAACTCAATATTTGTGTTGCTAAAAGGGTTGCCGCACTCGTATAACCGGGATCTTCAGGAAGACAAACGGCCGCTTTTTGAGTCTATTGAGTTGGTAACTTCAGAACTTGAGATCATGGCAGACCTGGTAGGTACCATTGACCTTAATAAAGATGTAGCTATGAAGGCGCTGGAGTCTGAGTTTATCTATGCGACGGACCTGGCGGAATACCTCGTTCGTAAGGGCATTGCTTTTAAAGATGCGCATGAAGTGATCGGAAGTATCGTTAAGCATTGCAACGATAAGGACATAAACATATCAGATCTTTCAATATCCGAACTTAAAGGGTTCTCGGAAAAACTGGAAGAGGATCTGTACAGTCTTATGAACCCGGAAACTTCCATCAGCAACAAGAAGACCCCGGGTAGCACGAACCCGGACTTTGTGAAAAAAGAAATAGCGAAATGGAAAAAACGGCTTGAATTGTGAATGAATAGGAGTAATTATGCATGAGTTCAACTATAAGAACGGAGTTTTGCATTGTGAAGATGTATCACTGACGGATATCGCCAGGGAATATCCGACGCCGTTCTATCTCTACAGTTATGCTACGCTTATGGACCATTTCAGTAAGATCCAGAAAGCGTTCGAAGAAGTGAGTCCCTTGATCTGTTTTTCCATGAAGTCCAACTCCAATCTGAGTGTGTGCAAGGCTCTTGTCAGTGCGGGGGCGGGGCTGGATATAGTTTCAGGAGGAGAACTTTACAAAGCTCTAAAGATAGGGTGTCCTCCCGAACGAATAGTCTACGCAAGTGTAGGTAAAACAGAAGAAGAGATAGAGACTGCTCTGAAAACAGGGATACTTTTCTTCAATGTTGAATCAGTGCCTGAACTTATTATGATTGATACGGTAGCTAAGCGTCTGGGCAAGAAGGCCAATGTAGCTTTGCGAATAAATCCGGACGTGAAACCGGAAACCCACGATTACATAACTACTGGGACCAAGGAGAAGAAGTTCGGTATATGTTTCGAGGAAGCGGAAGAGATCTTCGATAACGCGAACAAGTATTCTAACACAGAACTTAAAGGCGTACATGTTCATATAGGTTCACAGATAACCGAAGTGAAGCCTTTCGTGACAGCGATACAAAAGATTCTTGATTTTCTGGATAAAGGTAATATCAACGTTGAGTACCTGAACCTGGGTGGAGGTTTTGGTATCATATACGATCAGGAAAAGACGACTACTGCGCAGGAGTTCGCTAAAGAGATAATTCCTCTTGTAAGAGATACGTCATTCAAACTTATATTTGAACCTGGTCGGTTCATTGCCGGTAATAGCGGTATTCTTGTCTGCAAGGTGCTTTACGTGAAGACGGGGGCTACGGGTAAGAAGTTCGCAATAGTAGATGCTGGCATGAACGATCTTTTGCGACCGAGCCTTTACGAGGCGTATCACGAGATAAGACCTGTAGTGGTAAGGGAAGCAGAACGCCAGAAGTACGATGTGGTCGGACCTATATGTGAAAGCGGCGATTATCTTGCTCTAGACAGGGAGCTGCCTGAACTGATAGCGGGAGAATACATTGCCGTGATGGGTGCGGGTGCTTACGGGTATACAATGGCATCGAACTATAATTCAAGACCTCGTCCGGCGGAACTTATGGTAATAAACGGTCAGACCAAAATAGTTCGTGAACAGGAGACCTATAAGGACCTGATACGCGGCGAGAAGATACTGAAGGAGCTCAAGTAATGAAATATAATCTTGTATTCACAAAAGCCGTTGCAAGCGGGAATGATTTTGTGATCATAGACAATAAGAACGGGGAGCTGGATGCCAGGGATCTTGATTATTCGGAGATGGCACGTGAAATTTGCATTAGGAAACTTTCTATAGGTGCAGACGGGCTCCTGATTCTTGAAGATTCAGATGTAGCGGATTTTAAGATGCGCATAATAAATCCAGATGGATCCGAAGTTGATATGTGCGGTAACGGGCTGCGCTGCAGCGCGCTTTACGCTTCCATATGCGGTTGGGGCAACGAGCTTTCCGTAGAAACAGGTGCGGGTATTCTTACAGCTAATGTGGACGGGGATAATGTCAGGCTGAGAATGAGTGATCCTAAAGACACGAAACTTGAGATAAAGCTGGGTATAGGCAACAGCATGATGATAGCCCACCATATCAATACGGGAGTGCCACATGTAGTACATCTTGTAGAAGATCTTGAAAATTATGAGGTCATGGATGTTGGCAGGAAGATAAGGGAGCACACGCTGTTCGCACCTGAGGGGACCAACGCGAATTTTGTGGGTGAGGTAGAAAAGAACAGTGCGTCACTTAGGACGTATGAGCGCGGTGTTGAGGACGAGACTCTTGCCTGCGGGACGGGTACCGTGGCATCCGCTGTTGTATTGGGTCTTTTAGGATGCGTATCAAGTCCGGTTAAGATGCGTACTAAAAGCGGTGATGTGTTGACCGTGTATTTCGATATATCAGGAGATAAGGTTACTAACGTTTATTTAGAAGGTGCGGCTAATATAGTTTGTGAAGGCAAGATATAGCTTGCAGTAAAGGAGGAAAAATGTTTAAGGGTTCATATGTGGCTTTGGCTACTCCGTTTGTAGACGGCAAGATAGATGAGAAGGCTTTTGCAAGTCTTATCGAATTTCAGATTGATAACGGTACGGATGGTATACTTCCGTGCGGTTGTACCGGTGAGGCTGCTACTTTATCCATGGATGAACAGAAGCAGCTTATCAAGCTGACCGTGGAGGTGTGTAACAAGCGCGTACCCGTGCTTGCGGGGACAGGTTCCAACAACACAGCTGAAGCTGTAGAGCTGACTAAATACGCGGAAAAAACTGGAGCTGACGGGTCGCTTCTGATAACGCCTTATTATAACAAGCCGACTCCGGAAGGACAGTACAGGCATTATGCCGAGATCGCTGGGAAGGTAAACATACCCATAATGCTTTACAACGTTCCTTCACGCACAGGGATATCACTTTTGCCGGCTACGGTAGCGCGTCTTTCGAAGATAGACAATATCGTTGCGATAAAAGAAGCTGCAGGTAGCGTGCAGCAGGTTATGGATATATTAGACCTGTGTGATATAACCGTTATGAGCGGTGACGATTCTATGACACTGCCGTTCATGGCTGTCGGTGCGACGGGAGTAGTAAGTGTCGTTGCGAACATCGTGCCTGATAAGGTGCATGAGATTACGCAGAGTTTCCTGGATGGGGATATGGAAAAGAGCAAAGAGATACATTACCAGATACTTAATCTCTGTAAGTCGATGTTTATAGAGACTAATCCTCTTCCGGTTAAGACTGCTCTTAGCATGATGGGCAGGATAAACGAAGAGTGGCGTCTTCCTCTTTGTGAGATGCGCTCTGATACCAGAGAAAAGCTTGAAGCGGTACTTAAGGAATACAAACTTATCTAGAGCTAAGGGGAGTTATCATGGTCAAAATTGGTGTTGCCGGTGTGTGCGGCAAGATGGGTAAACGTATAGCGGACCTTGCTAAAAAGGATCCGGATATTGAGCTTGCCAGTGGTCTTGAAAGGGACGGCGATCCTTCCGTAGGCAAGGAAGAGAATGGGGTTTTAGTGACAGCTGATCCAGGTGAAGCTTGTGAGGGGATTGATTGCCTTATTGATTTTACACTTCCGGAGCCTACGCTTGCGCATGTGGAAGTGTGCCGGGAAAAAGGTGTACCTATGGTTATCGGGACTACAGGACTTGATCCTAAAGGAGAAGAAAAGATACGCCAGGCAGCGGAAAGCATACCGATAGTGTTCTCACCTAACATGGCGGTTGGCGTGAACCTTCTTTTTAACATAGTGCGTGAAGCGGCAAGGGTTCTTGGCCGTGATTTCGACATAAAAGTTGACGAAACGCATCATGTGCATAAAAAGGATTCGCCTAGCGGTACCGCTAAGATGATAGCCAAGGTGATAAAGGAGGCTTCTGGTAAGGATGCGCCCGTAGAGGCTTTCAGGGAAGGCGAGGTCATAGGAAATCATGGGATAGTCTTTGACGGAGAGTTTGAGAACCTCGAGATACGCCATGACGCTAAGAGCAGGGATGTTTTTGCCGCCGGAGCGCTTGAAGCCGCGAAATTCGTAGCTGGTAAGGCGCCGGGTCTTTACTCGATGGCGGATGTATTAGGATTAGGCAAATAGAAGGAAGGAAATAAATGAAAGTAGATTACGCGAACAGAATTAAGCAGTTGCCACCGTATCTTTTTGAAGAGATCGATAAAGCGAAACAGAAGGCTCTTAATGAAGGCAGGCCTGTGATCGATCTTGGTGTTGGTGATCCCGATACCCCGACACCGGATTTTATCATCAAGGAGCTTCAGGAAGCTGTTCTTGACGCTTCGACGCATAAATACGCTTTGAATAAAGGACTCAGGCCTTTACGTGAGGAGATGGCTAACTGGTACAAGTCTCGTTTTAACGTGGAGCTGGATCCTGACGCTGAAGTGTTGCCGCTTCTTGGATCCAAGGAAGGGATAGGTCACGTACCGATGGCTTTTATAAATCCGGGAGATACAGTACTTATCCCGGATCCAGGATATCCGCCGTATAATTCAGGTACGATATTTGCCGGCGGTAAGCCTCATTTTATGCCACTTCTGGCTGAAAACGGGTTTCTGCCTGATTTGGATGCGATTGACGCTAATGTAGCCAAAGAGTGTAAGCTGATGCATATAAATTATCCGAATAATCCGACCGGTGCTATTTGTGATAAGGCTTTCTATGAAAAAGTAATAGAGTTTGCTCGTAAGAACGATATCATCGTGTGTTCCGATGCTGCGTATACGGAGATGAGTTTCGATGGGTATAACCCCATAAGTTTTCTTGAAGTGGACGGCGCAAAAGATGTCGGTATAGAGTTCCATTCTCTTTCTAAGACTTTCAATATGACCGGATGGAGAGTAGGGTTGGCAGTAGGTAATGCCGAAATCCTTAGCGGGCTTGCTAAGGTAAAAGCCAACCTGGATTCGGGTATTTTTACGGCTGTGCAGGTAGCCGCGATAGAAGCTCTTAAGAAAGCTGATGAGGTCAAGTCCAGGATGAATAAGATGTATACCGAAAGACGGGATGTGCTTGTTGACGGTTTAAATGAAGCGGGTTGGAAAATATCTAAGCCGCTAGCGACTTTTTATGTTTGGGCACCAGTATTTGGCGGATATGATTCGGCTGGACTAGCAAAGGCTTTGCTTGAGAAGGCGGATATAGTTGCTACTCCCGGTAGTGGGTTCGGCTCTTCCGGAGAAGGGTATGTTCGTATGGCCCTGACCGTGGGAACCGATAAGCTCCAGGAAGTGGTTGCGCGGATCAAGAAGGAATTCTTCAGTTAATATATTACGGATGATGGTTATTGTTTATTTAGGCATAGGCTCCAACATCGGAGACAGGGAGAAGAATTTCGAAGAAGCTCTTAGCCGTTTGAAGAAAATAGATGGTGTAGAAGCACTAGAAGCCTCCAGCACTTACTACACAAAGCCCGTAGGGGGACCCGTACAGGACGATTATCTCAACGGTGTGCTTAAAATAGAGACGATCATACCGCCTGTAGAACTATTGGATATTCTAAAAAGTATCGAAAAGGATATGGGCCGGAGCTCTTCGGATAAAGATTATCCGCGTGTTATTGATTTGGATATACTGCTTTATGGTGAAGAGAGAATCGAATCGGAAAAATTAATTGTTCCGCATCCTAAGATGCACGAAAGGCAATTTGTTCTGAAAGGTCTTGCAGAAATAGCTCCGGAAGCGGTGCATGCAGGTACGGGCAAGACGATAGGGGAGCTTTACAGAGAGACAAGGAAGAACTAATATGAACCTCATCACGAAGATATCCGAGATGCAGGAGTTTTCCCGGGAAGCTAAAAAAGAAGGTAAGACGGTAGGGTTTGTCCCGACGATGGGGTACCTTCATGAAGGGCATCTCAGTCTGGTAAGAGCTGCTAAGAGAGAATGCGATCTGGCGGTAATGAGCATATATGTTAATCCTATGCAGTTCGGGCCGGAAGAGGATCTTGATAAGTATCCCCGTGACATGGAAAGGGATAAAGCTCTTGCCGAAAAAGAAGGTGCTGACGTTATTTTTGCTCCGCTTTCAGGTGAAATGTACCCGGGGGGATACACTACTGACGTAGATGTTACGGGTACTATCACAGAGACTTTGTGCGGAATTTCAAGACCCGGACATTTTAAAGGCGTGACCACTATCGTAGCCAAACTTTTTAACATAGTGAGTCCAGATAAAGCGTATTTAGGTCAGAAAGACGCCCAGCAGGCTGTAGCAGTAAAAAGAATGGTCCGGGACCTGAATATACCGGTTGAAGTGCGCGTGATGCCAACTGTCAGAGAAGATGACGGGTTGGCGATGAGTTCCAGGAACAGCTATCTTTCAGATGACCAGAGGCATCAGGCACTGGGTCTTTTCAAGGCGCTTGAAAGTGCCAAAGAAATGATATCGGCGGGAGAAGTTTCCGCGATTATCATTAAACAGAAATTGAAAAGTATTCTCGAAGAAGGTAAAGATGTTCGGGTGGATTACGTTGAGGTAGTGGATACAGATACTTTGGAACCATCGGATGAAGTGCAGGATAACACGTTAATAGCAGTCGCAGCCTACATAGGAGATGCTAGACTGATCGATAATATCGTGATAAAAGGAGCGAAATGACAAAACCGGAATTTGACGCGAAATACAAAAAACACCTTACAAGAAAAATAATGGATCTTAAAAAGGAGAAAGGTGCGCTTATAGTTGCGCATAACTATCAGCGTGACGAGATACAGGAACTTGCGGATATTACAGGAGACTCGTACGCTCTGGCACGTAAGGTTGTCGAAGCATCTGAGAAAGTCGTTGTTTTCTGTGGCGTCAAGTTTATGGCAGAAAGTGCTTATATGTTAAGCCCGGAGAAGATCGTACTTCTTCCCGTTGAAGAAGCAGGATGTCCTTTAGCGGATATGGCGACAGTAGATAAACTCAAGAAGAAAAAAGAAGAGTATCCTGAAGCAGCTGTTGTATCCTATGTTAACTCATCTGCCGCGGTAAAAGCGGAAAGCGATATATGCTGCACTTCTTCAAACGCTATTCAGGTGGTCAAGTCTCTGAAAGAAGATAAGGTCATTTTTGTCCCGGATAAGAATCTTGGCCGTTACGTCAGGGAACACGTGCCGGAGAAGGAACTTATCATATGGGACGGGTATTGTGTGGTGCACATGAGGCTCACGCGTGAAGAGGTAATTGATACTAAAAAACTCAGGCCGAACGCTAAATTTATCGTGCATCCGGAATGTCGCAAAGAAGTCTTGGATGAAGCGGATTATGTAGGCAGTACTGCGGGTATGGTAAAACACGTGAAAGAGTCCCCGGAGAAGGAATTTATTGTCGGTACGGAAATGGGGATAATATACAGGCTTAAAAGAGATAACCCGGACAAGGAGTTCTATGTTCCTACTGATCAGTTCATATGTGCAAATATGAAGCTTACGACGCTTGGCTGGTTGGCCAGGTCGCTGGAGAAGATGGTCTACAAAGTTACTGTACCGGAAGACATAGCAGAAAAAGCGCGCAAGGCGCTTCAAAGAATGTTAGATGTAACATCGTAAATAAGGAAAGAATATGGATAAAAAAACGGTAGGGATCATTGGTTGCGGAGCAATAGGGACGGCTCTTGCAGAATACGCCTATAAAGAGATGTCCTCAAACATAGCCGGGATCGTTCTCCGTGATAAAGATGCCGAAAAAGCCGATATTCTATCAAAGAAGATACAGGAAGCTGAGATAACTGACAGTATAGATAACTTGGTCGAAAAAGCGGATCTCGTTATTGAGGCGGCTTCTCCTGCTGTGGTAACTGAAGTTTTCAAAGCCGTTCTTGAGAAGAAGAAAGATATAATTGTTATGAGCATAGGTGGTCTTCTAGGTAACGAACACCTGCTTAGCTCTGCCAGAGAGAAAGGCGTAAGAGTTATCCTGCCTTCCGGGGCGATAGCGGGTATTGACGCCCTTAAGGCATCAAAGATCTCCGGCCTTGAAAGCGTGATGATAACCACACGTAAGGCGCCGCGTTCGATAAAAGGTGCTCCATATCTCGATGAAAAAGGTATCGATGTGGATTCTATTAAGGAAGAGACGGTTATTTTCCAGGGGAATGCTCTTGAAGCTATTAAAGGGTTTCCGAAGAACGTGAACGTTTCAGCTCTTCTTTCCATTGCCGGTATGGGCGGGGAGAAGACCAAGGTACGCATAATTGTATCACCCGAATATACCAAGAATTCTCACGAAGTCGAGATAGTAAGCAAGGCAGGCAGGGTGCTTACCAGAACAGAAAACGTACCGTCACCTACAAATCCAAAAACCAGCTATCTTGCTGCTTTAGCTGGGATTACCTCTTTGCGGGACTATTTCAATACTGTTCGGATAGGTACATAGGTATTAGGGGTTAGATCTCTGATATTTCCTTGACAGACCGGGCTCTTCATGTTAATTTATGCCTGACTTCTTGCAAAGTTGATTATAATTATACAATTCCATAATAGAGTCTATTTAATATATAAGAAAGGCTTATGTCACCACAACTTGTTTTTATGCTTATAGGAGGCCTCGGGCTGTTCTTTTTCGGCATGCAGACGATGACCGATGGGCTCAAAAAGATAGCCGGAGAACGTCTGAAGGGCATCCTGAACATGTTAACGAAGGTTCCCTTGATCGGCGTTCTTGTGGGAGCGGGAATAACATGTCTTATACAGTCTTCAAGCGCTACCACGGTAATGGTTGTAGGGTTCGTCAACGCGGGGCTTCTCTCGTTGAAGCAGGCCATAGGCGTAGTGATGGGTGCCAACATCGGCACGACATTCACTGCGTGGTTAGTCTCTTTCACAGCCGTCTTTAAGATCACAAATTATGCGCTTCCCGCCGTAGGTATAGGTTTTGCCATTAAGACATTTGCTCGGACCAAGAACGGAAAGTTCTGGGGGCAGACCCTTGTGGGTTTCGGTCTTCTCTTTTTAGGGTTGGCGTTCATGAAAGACGCTTTTGAGCCCTTGAAGGATAGTCAGTATGTAAAAGACCTCTTCTTTAGTTTCAGTAAGAATCCGATCCTTGGGGTTTTTGTCGGTATGCTTATCACTATGCTAATCCAGAGTTCCAGTGCCACGATAGCTATCGTGCAGGTCATGGCCTTTAGCGGCCTTATTAGTTTTTCTGCCGCTATTCCTCTTGTGTTGGGGGATGATATAGGAACGACTGTTACGGCACAACTCTCAGCTGTGGGCACTAATTTGCCGGCTAGGAGGGCGGCTATGTCACACACCTTGTTCAATGTAATAGGTGTGGGATACATGCTTTTCTTTGTTTATAACGGATGGTTTGAAAAGGCGGTAAATTTCATTATTCCCGGCGAGATCACGCCTAAGAATATTATGTTTCACATAGCCGTCGCCAACAGTCTCTTTAAGATCGTGAATGTCTCTGTTTTTCTGCCGTTCATCGGTTTGCTTGAAAAAGCGAGTATCTTTCTTGTTCCTAAGAAGCCGGGAATGATTGAAATGGGACCGCAATATCTGGAAAAACATCTTCTTGAAACACCGCCGATAGCAATGGAACAGGCCAGGAAAGAGACCGTTCGTATGATAGGGCTTGCAAGTAGATCTGTTTCGAGCGCTGTGGAGAGTTTTCTTGAAAATGACTTGAATGCCCTGAAACCGGTTTCTCGGCTGGAACAGGCAGTTGACAATCTCCAGTCGGCTATTACAGGATATTTAGTCGACCTTTCCCAGCAAGATCTTGCTCCTGAAGTTTCACAGGAACTTCCTGTTTTGATCCATAATGTCAATGATATAGAACGAATAGGGGATCATGCCGAGAATATAGGAGAACTTGCCGAACGCAAAATTGAGAAAAAACTCCCATTCACTAGCGACGCCATTAGCGAATTGGCATTGATGTGGAACGAGCTTAACAGCATGATGACAGAAACCGAAGAAGCTCTGAAGAAGAACGATTCACAGGTAGCCGAAAACGTTTTGAGAAGAGAACAGCGGATAAATAAGTTCCAGGAAGACCTGAAAAAATCGCATGTGAACCGTCTCAATTACGGGGAATGCGATCTTAAATCGGGGATACTTTTCATGGATTTTGTGGATAATCTCGAAAAGATAGGCGATCACCTCACTAATATAGCCCAGGGAGTTATTGGGGAGATGAGGTGGAGAGGTTACCAGAGTGCTGCGATGGCAGCCGAGAACGATTCTGAATAAACTGTTAAATTCTGCCGTTACTAGTATAATAATCATTTCTATATTTATATGTTTTCATTTGTCTAAAGCTACTTTTATATGCTATAATTCCCTATAAGCTTGTATTTAAAGAATTTAAAAAGCGGCTGTAGGCAGATGAAAATATTCACGCAAACCTTCAAAAATACCGCGTATTCATACCTGTACACATCAGGTTCTGATAGTTCATTTCTTTTTGTAGAAAAATTCCTAAATTCTAGAGGTGATTTAAAATGAGGAGCTCTAAAAAAGGTTTTACTTTGATCGAGCTGATGATAGTCTCCTCGGTATACATCGGCATCATCGTTGCGATCTGGGGAGTACTTTTGGGTGCTTTGAACCATGCGGCCATGGCCAGAGAGGTTACGGTAGCTACAGATGACCTTAAAGACGTTATGGAAAGGGTCAGGAGTATCTCTTTTCCGGATCTTACCACTGAATATCCGCATAATGGTACGGTAAATGCGGCGGATATAGGAGGGTTTATCTTGCCGGATGAGACGATAAGGGTTAGGTACCCTCAAGGGACCGGTGCTGATCCGTTGGAGGTAGAGGTTGAAGTTACATGGACCAGTAAGAATGGTCAGACGGTTTCTAGGATAATCAAAACGATTAGGACTAGGAGACTATGAAGAATAATAATAAGGGCTTTAGTCTAGTAGAAGTATTAATAGTATCGTTTTTCTTGGTACTGCTTGTTGTGGCGGTGGTTACTTCCGGTGTCGAGATGCGGTCGGTATTCCAGGCTACCGGCACTTCGGCAACTCTTCAGCAGGAAGCCAGAATAGCCCTGAACGTGATAATAAGTGATCTTAGGGGTTCTTCCATGTCAGTGATTAATATCACAGAGGACTCACCTGCTTCCGGTTTTGATAAGATAACCTATAAAATACCGCTGGACGTGAATGATGACGGTGTGCCGGACCTTGTGGCTGGCAATGTTACGTGGGACTCGCAATATTATACCGTCGAAGCTCAATCAGATGGCAGTGATTACGATCTCGTAAAATATAAACTATGGGAGTCTCCGGAGGTTATAAGCGAGAACATCAAGAGTATAACTTTCGAGGACTCTACTGACGATACTTCCCTATACCCTACCGAGGTTAGGATCACATTAGAACTAGAAAAAATAGATGGCGATGGCAGGGTCAACAGTATAGTTCTTAAATCAACCGTGAATACGCGGATATAATGATGCGCCAGTTTTCCATAAAGAACCAAAAGGGAATAGTTATGATCACCGCTTACATGATCATAGCTGCCTTATCTATTCTTGCCGCGGCTACGATAAAGATAGCCACAACAGAATATAATTTCGCAAAAAGATATTTTCTCACTACAAAAGCCTATTATCTCGCCGAGGCGGGAATAGATAGTACTTCATATCTTTTGGCTAGCAAGGTTGCTAATTATGAGTCTGAACCGTCGGGATCCAATGACGAGTGGACCGATCTTTGCACCTCGACCAGCGATTTTTTATCCACGGGTTTTGATATAGATACAACGTGCGTTACACTGGATCTTGATCATGCCGGGAGCGATCCGACGACAAGAGAAAGACATTACCAGATATATACGACAGCGACAGATCCGATCACGGGGGTAGAAACTACTGTGAACCAGGTGGTCATAAGACGCAAATCGTATACTTTCCAGCATGCCATATTTTACGCGGGTGACCTTGAGCTTCTCCCCGGACAGAATATGCTTCTTACCGGTAAGCTTCATTCGAACAACAATATTTATATCGCATCGGACGGGTCTACCCTTACGGTAGATAGTGATTATCTCCATTCCGCCGGAAAAGTTTACAATATGCGGAAAGATAAAGAGGGTGGCGCTTCCGGTACTGTAGAGATAAAGATAGACGGTTCTTCAAGTTATGCCAAGATGCTTGAATCTGGGGATGGATCACCGCTGGATTCCAGGAGAAGCGATTGGGCGACTGAATCACAAGTCAGGTGGAACGGAACGGTTAAGAGCAGTATTCACGGTGTTACGGAAAAAGCGGTTCCGGAACCGCAATCTACTGCATCTGATGGTTTTTATGCCAATAATGCTGCTGTCAAGGTGATAAACGGCGCGGCATATGAAGGCGGATCAGAACTGATAGAGGGGACAGATATACCTTATGGAACGGTTGCAACAAGTACGACGTTTCACAATTACAGGGAGAATAAAGATATAAGAATGACAGATATTGATATTGAAAGGCTTGCCGGTTGGTGTGATGTGGATAGTGAAGGAGAAGAAGTTCCGCCCGGAGGTGATTATTCTACGGTTGTGGGGAAGGAACAGCTTTACCCAAACCATCTTCCGAATAACGGGCTTCTTTACGCTACGAGGAACGATACACCGTCCGACCAGCAGCCGGGTATACGTCTCTTGAACGGAACTGAGATACATAGATCGGATGGGCTTACAGTGGTCAGTAACGATCCCGCGTATGTACAGGGAGATTATAATAACGTGAACAAGAAATCGGCGTCTGTTTTTGCGGATGCGGTCAATATAATTTCCAACAACTGGGACGATGCGAATAGTAGTGGCGATAAAAGCGGCAGAACAGCCACGACAACTACGGTGAACGCGGCGTTCATAGCTGGAGTAAACGCAACAGATTGGGGAAATTATTCTGGGGGTTTAGAGAACTATCCGCGGTTACACGAAAACTGGGCCGGGATAACACTTACGATAAGGGGCGCTTTCGTATCCCTGTGGGATGCTCAGATAGCGACAGGCGATTGGAAGAATTCGAGCTATGATGCGCCTATCAGGAACTGGGACTGGGATACGGATTTCGGTAGTCTTGATAATTTGCCGACATTTACACCATATGCAGTTGAAATAGACAGGCGAGCCAGCTGGGAAGGCGATCTTGGTGAAGCTTCGTATATTGAAGGAGAATATACAGGATAAAGATGAACGGTAGGATAACTTTTTTACGGAATCAAAAAGGGCTTATGATGATCACCGCTTACATGATCATCGCGGCTATGTCAGTGTTTGCTGCTGCTGCCATAAAGATGGCGACTACCGAATATAATTTTGCAAGAAGGTATTTTCTTTCTACGAAGACATATTACCTGGCGGAAGCGGCTGCCGAGGAAGTCGCATTCGACCTGGCGGATAAAATTGCCAGTGAAACTGAACCTACCTATGATCCCGAGACGCCTACGCGTTGGGAAGATCTTTGCCTTGATGTTAGTGACTATCTGTCTACGGGGTATAATATGAAATCCGTGTGTGTTGTTATAGACGAAGACCACCAGAGCGTTACGTCTACCGCGCGTGAGAGACATTATCAGCTCTCGGCAACTGTTACGGATCCGGAAACCGGCGTTACCAGTACGATCAATTACTTAGTACTGAGGAGAAAGACCTACGTGTTCCAGCACGCTATATTCTATGCTGATGATCTTGAGGTCCTTCCAGGCTCCAATATGACATTATCGGGTGATATACATTCTAACTTGGATATTTATATGAGCACGTCGGCTACACTGAGAATAGACGCAGATCATGTGAATGCTGCAGGAAATATATACAACAGGCGAAAAGACAGCAATAACACCGATGGTGGTATAGTCGAGATGCTCAAAATGGGTACTGACGATACCTTTCGTCACATGAAGTACTGGTGGGAAACGTCTCCGCTTGATTCCAGAAGGAGTGACTGGGGTGCTAGCTCACTGAGCAGGTGGGGAGATGGATTGAACGGGACGGTAAAAAGCGGAGTGCATGGAATCACTGCAAAAGCTGTTGCGGATATATATTCGATCCAGCCTGATGGATATTATGCGACCAGCGCCGATGTGAAGGCCGTGAATGGGGAACTCTACGATGGGGGAACCACGCTGACAGAAGTCGCTTATGCGGACCATAACGAAGATGGGAGTATTAATGCCTCGGATTTTGGGCCCAACGATATACCCGAGGGCACTATAAACACTACCACCACGTTCTACAATTACAGGGAACGAAAATATATTAAGATGACTGATATCGATATTAGAAAACTTTCAGGTTATGTGCAGGGAGTGGATGGTGAGGGTAATCCGCTTGTAGACGGTGAAGGTAATCCGGTATACGTACAGCATTACAGCAGCCATCTTCCTTCGAACGGGCTTATGTATGCTACAAGGAACGATGCCGAGTCATTTGAGCAGCCCGGGATAAGGGTGGTAAACGGAGCTCAAATAGATAACGCCAGCGGCCTGACCCTGGTCACTAACGACCCGGCGTATATACAAGGGGATTTCAATGCTGTGAACAAGAAACCTGTGGCTGTTATCAGCGATGCACTGAACATAGTATCCAACAACTGGTCTGACGCTAATAGTGACATGGGGCTGAATGACAGGCTTGCGGTTAATACCGAGGTTAACGCCGCGTTTATTTCAGGTGCTGATGCTACGTCAGGCAGTACATATGGTGGTGGGCTAGAAAACTATCCGCGTCTTCACGAAAACTGGAGCGGAGATGTCCTTACCATAAGGGGTTCTTTCGTCAACCTGTGGGATTGTCAGATAGCTGAAGGGTCTTGGGGACAGTCCTCTTACAATGCGCCTGTCAGGAACTGGGACTACGACTCCGATTTCTCGGATGTTGCGGATCTTCCGGGATTTACCCCCCAGGTGGTAGGCGTTGAAAAGGTAGCCAGCTGGTCCGGGGATTATTCCAGTATATATTCTGAGGAATATTCTACAGTTCCTTAAAGTTCTAGTAATACCTTAAATTTTCCTTATTTTCCCCAGTAATAGTCTCTCTTGACAAACAGGGCGCACTTATGTATCATACTTCTAACATTTTTTAAATCCATTATATATATATATATTGGAAATATAGGAGGAAACTATGGGAATGTGGGTCGGAATAGGCAGAAAAGCCAGGCGCAGTTATGGTTTTGACGAAGTGGCATTAGTACCTGGAGAATTTACCATAAACCCTAACGACGTGGATACTTCCTGCGAGATCGGCGGTATAAAGTTCCAGGCTCCCATAATGGCTTCTTCCATGGATGGCGTTGTGGATGTTGATTTCGCCATTGCTATGGGCAAGCTGGGAGGCGTAGCGGTACTTCATCTTGAAGGCGTTTCCACCAGATACGATAACCCCGAAGAAGCGGTAAAGAAAATAATAACCTGTGATGCCAAAAAAACTACCCAGGTCATACAGGACGTCTACGCGGCCCCCATCAAGAAAGAGCTCATAACGAAAAGAGTTAAGGAAATTAAAGCAGCCGGTGTGCCTGTAATAGTTAGCTGTAATCCTCAGGTTGCCGGAGAGTTCGGCCCCATAGCCAGGGACGCAGGTGCCGATATATTCATTATCCAGTCCACGGTAATAAGCGTTAAACACGAATCGAGCGAATACGAACCGCTTGACCTTCACAAGTTCTGTGAAGAGATGAAGATACCGGTACTTTTCGGTAACTGCGTGGATTATAACGTTTCTATAGCTCTTATGGAAACGGGTTGCCAGGGTATATTCGTTGGTATAGGTCCCGGGACCGCGTGCACATCACGCGGTGTGCTTGGTATAGGTGTGCCGCAGATAACAGCTACCTGTGACTGCGCAGCGGCAAGAGATTTTTATTATAAGAAAACTGGTAGGTACGTACCGGTTATAACCGATGGCGGCATGGCCACTGGTGGCGACGTATGTAAAGCGTTCGCCGCAGGGGCGGATGCCGTTATGCTCGGTAACGCTTTTGCCAGGGCGACAGAATCTCCCGGTAAAGGTTATCACTGGGGTATGGCGATGCCGCATCCTTCGCTTCCCAGGGGTACCCGTATACAGGTAGGCACCACGGGTACGCTTGAAGAGATACTGTATGGTCCTGCCAGGCTAGACGACGGCACACAGAACCTCGTCGGCGCTCTCGCGACAAGTATGGGTAACCTCGGCGCACGCAATATACGCGAGATGCAGCTTGTGAACATGATCATAGCTCCTTCCATCCAGACGGAAGGGAAGGTCTATCAGACCGCTCAGCGCGTCGGAATGAAGAAATAACAAGAGAAGTTGTACCTCTAACCTCCGATACAACAAACCGCACGGAACATGACTGATACGCATTCTGATTTTGTACATTTGCACGTTCATACCCAATTCAGCCTTCTTGACGGCGCGTGCCGTCATGACGAGCTTCTTGATCTTGCCAAAGAATATAATATGCCCGCTTGCGCTATTACCGATCATGGCAACATGTTCGGAGCGATAGAATTCTATAAAAAAGCCCAAAAAAGAGGTATTAAACCTATCATAGGGTGTGAAGTTTACGTCGCTCCTGAAAGCCGGTTTGATAAGACCAGTCACGGTATACAGGGGGCTTATCACCTAGTGCTTCTTGTTAAGAACATGACCGGTTACAAGAACTTGATGGAACTGGTCTCTATAGGGTACCTTGAAGGATTCTATTACAGGCCCAGGGTAGATAAAGAAGTGCTTGCGCGACACAATAAAGGACTTATAGCGTTATCTGCCTGCCTTGGCGGAGAAGTACCGCATTTTCTACTCTCTGATCAGTGGGAGCAGGCAAAAAAATCCGCATCAGAATACGCGGAAATATTTGGCGAAGATAATTTCTATCTGGAAGTACAGGATAACCAGCTTGAAGAACAGAACAAGCTTAATAAACAGATCATCAAGTTAGCCGAAGAGATGAACCTGCCGCTGGTAGCTACGAACGACGTGCATTATCTTGATAAGACCGACTCCAAAGCGCATGATGCGCTGCTTTGTATACAAACCCAGACCACCATCGCCGAAGAAAACCGTATGATGTTCAATACGGACCAGCTGTATTTCAAGTCTCCCGAAGAGATGAAAGAAGCTTTTTCCGGCATACCAGAAGCGGTAAAAAATACCGGCAAAATAGCTTCAAAATGTAACCTGGAACTTGATTTCAATGAACGGCACCTTCCAAAATTTACTGCGCCCGATGACCAGGATAACGATGAGTTTTTCGAAAAGCTCGTTCGCGAAGGTATCCAGAACCGTTACGGTAATGATATTACCAGCCAGATCAAAGAACGTGTCGATCACGAGATGCAGATCATCAAGGATCTCGGGTACGTGAGTTATTTTCTTATTGTATGGGATTTTATTAATCACGCTAAAGAAAAAGGCATACCTGTAGGGCCCGGAAGGGGCTCTGCAGCAGGTAGTATCGTCAGTTACGCTTTGGGTATCACGGACCTGGATCCGATAAAGTACGGGCTTATCTTTGAAAGGTTCCTGAACCCTGACAGGATAACGATGCCTGATATAGATATAGATTTCTGTTTTGAAAGGCGAAATGAGGTAATAGATTACGTTATTGAGAAATATTCCAAGGAGAATGTCGCTCAGATAATTACCTTTGGTACCATGATGGCTAAAGGTGTACTCAGGGACGTTGGCAGGGTAATGGGTATGCTTTACGCAGACGTGGATAAAATAGCGAAACTCGTACCGAACGATATCGGCATCACATTGGAGAGAGCTTTAGAGATAGAGCCGGAGCTTATGTCGAGGTACGAAGAAGATCCAATGGTAAAACAGCTTATCGATACGTCGATGCGGCTGGAAGGACTGAGCCGCCATGCCGGTAAACATGCTGCAGGTGTTGTAATATCCGATAAACCGCTTCAGAAACGCATACCACTTTTTAAAACCTCGGATGACCAGATAACTACTGGCTATTCCATGAAATCTTTGGATGAGATTGGTCTGCTTAAAATGGACTTTCTGGGGCTTAAGACACTGACGGTCATTGACCAGACCATCAAGATCGTTAAGCGTACCAGAGAAATAGACGTGGATATTGACCGTATACCCCTGGATGACAAGGCTACCTTTGAACTTTTATCCAAGGCTGAGACGGCCGGTGTGTTCCAGCTTGAATCAGGCGGCATGAGGGATCTATTGAGGAAATTAAGACCGGAACGGTTTGAAGACCTTATCGCGATCCTGGCACTTTACCGGCCTGGTCCCATGGGTAGCGGGATGCTTGATGACTTTATCAAAAGGAAACAGGGGCACATAGAGGTTAAGTACGATCATCCGTCGCTTGAGCCGATACTCAAGGAAACCTACGGGATAATAGTTTTCCAGGAACAGGTAATGAACATTGTATCTACTCTTGCCGGGTTTACGATGGCTGAAGCGGATAACGTACGTAAGGTCATGGGTAAGAAGATTCCGGAAGCGCTTTCGGCGATCAAAGATAAGTTTTTGGACGGTTCTAAGAAAAACAAAGTCGACCCTATTACAGCTGAAAAGATATGGGACTATATCACGTATTTTGCAGGGTATGGGTTCAATAAATCGCATTCAGCGGCGTATGCGATGATCAGTTACAGGACGGCTTACCTTAAAGCTAATTTTCCTGTTGAGTTTATGACGGCACTTCTTACCAGTGAAAAAAATAATAGCGATAAGATATCTGATTATATAAGCGAAGCGCAGAGAATGAAAACGGAGATATTGCCACCTGACGTTAACGAAAGTTTCAAGGATTTTACTGTTGTGGGAAGCGATATTAGGTTTGGGTTATCTGCTGTTAAGAATGTGGGTTCTGGTGCCGCTGAGTCTATTATTAGTAAACGTCAGGAAGAAGGTAAGTTCGAGTCACTTTACGATTTTGCGCTTAAGATCGATATGAAAGCAGTGAACAGGAAGGTACTGGAAAGTCTTATTAAGTGTGGCGCTTTTGATTCTATAGGCATACACAGGTCGCAGGCGATGGCTGTACTGGACAAGGTGCTGGACATGGCTTCCAATGCGAACAAGGACAGGAATCTGGGACAGATGTCGTTCTTTGACGATTCTAACGCCGATGAAAGTTTTAAAGAAAATTTTCATGATGTACCTGACATACCGGAATGGTCTGAGTACGAGCTTCTTGCTAATGAAAAGGAGATGATCGGGTTTTATATCACGAACCATCCCTTGGCTAGGTTCGAGAAGCTGCTTAACGCGTATTCTACCTGTAAGATATCTGAGCTTGCTGGGATGTCTGATGGGCAGGAGGTGCTGATAGGGGGGATAATAAACAAGGTCAGGACTACTGTTACCCGGAAAAAGGCCGAGAAGATGGCAATTATAAGACTTGAGGACCTGGAGAACTTCGTAGAGGTGCTGGTGTTCCCTAAAGCATATAGAATAGCTCCCGATCTTATCAAGGAAGACAATCTTGTGTATATACACGGTAGGTTGAACCTGCGTGAAGAGGAACCTAAACTGGTGGCGGAGGATATTATACCTTTAGAGAAGGTCAAGGAAAGGTTCACCAAGTCCGTTCTCCTCAAGCTATCCACAACGGGACTTGAAGAGCAGATGATGAAGCGGATAAGGGGCATTATCAAGAAATTCAAGGGTAAAGTGCCAATATACATAGATATTATCGCGCCAACAGGGCGAAAAATACGCCTCGCTACGGATAAAACGCTGCTTGTTAACCCTACGGGAGACCTGATCTCTGAGCTGGAAGAGCTGGTCGGATCGGGGAATATTAAGTTTCTTACCAAGTAAGATAGCCCCTATATAATAATCACTATTATATCGTTGACATCTGACATAACCCATGATAACATAACCACTTCTGAGAGCAATAGACTTTTCTTATTTAATGATATAGATCATAATAAAATAGAAGGAGGAAGATAAATGACTAAGAAAGATATCATCATGAAGATAGCAGACGAGACCAAGCTGAAACAGGTAGAGGTCAAGGATGTTGTCCAGCGCACTTTTGATATGATAATCGATAGCCTGCGCGAAGGTGACAAGGTGGAACTCAGGAATTTCGGTATTTTCAAGGTAAAGACCCGTAAAGGGAGACTGGGCAGGAACCCCAGGACGGGTGACAGCGTTTCAATACCCGACAAGAAAGTAGTGTCTTTTAAACCGGGTATGAAGATGAAGATAGACGTTGAGGGTGCCGATCCAAGTACTCTTACACAGGACGTTTAAGGAAATCCTTAAGTCACAAGTCTTATAAGTCACAAAGGACTATCGTGGGGAACACGCCCAAATACAAAGCATTGAGGGGTATGCCTGATACTCTTCCGGAGGACGCGGTTGTAACGCGTTGGCTGGAAGATAAGGCGAGGGAAGTTTTTAGTACCTTCGGATACGGTGAGATCCGCACTCCACTTCTGGAGGAGACGGAAGTCTTTACCCGCAGTATAGGTGAAGATACGGATATAGTCGAGAAAGAGATGTATTCCTTTACCGACAGGGGAGGTAAGAACATCTCTCTCAGGCCCGAAGGCACCGCTTCCATTATACGGGCTTATATAGAGCACGGTTGGTATAATACCGCTGGGCTTGTCAGGTTATATTATGCGGGGCCCATGTTCCGTGGAGAACGTCCCCAAAAAGGCAGGCTCAGGCAGTTCCACCAGATCGGTGCAGAGATAATAGGTGGTTCGGATCCCTACATAGACGCTGAACTTATTTTCAGCCTCAAGATGCTACTCGAGAGGCTGGGGATCAAAGACTTCACTATACTTATAAATTCACTCGGATGTTCCAAAGACCGTGCCGGTTACATGAAGGCTCTTGCGGTTTATCTGGCTAAAAAAAGTTTCGATCTTTGTGATAACTGTAAGAGAAGAGCTAAGACTAACGTCTTACGTGTTCTTGATTGCAAAAGTAAAGGCTGTAAAGCTATAGTTAAGGACGCTCCTGCCATACTCGGATATCTTTGCAAAAGCTGCCTGAAATATTACGAAGACCTTAAAGGGATACTTAAGGATATGGGTATACCCTTCAAGGAAAAAAGCGATCTTGTAAGAGGCTTGGATTATTATACGGGTACTATATTTGAAGTTATACATCCGGCTCTGGGCGCACAGGACGCGATAGCTGCAGGCGGCAGGTATGACGAGCTTACGGAACAGATGGGTGGGCCTGACGTGGGTGCGACGGGTTATGCTATAGGTGTTGAACGGCTTCTTCTTGCGGTTGACAAAAAGAACATGCCGCTGGATCCTCCGGGAGTGCTTGTGATACCGGTGGAAGAAGAGTATTTTAAGAACGCTTTTGGGGTAGCCAACGATCTGCGGGCAAAAGGGGTTTCTGCCGATATAGATCTTACGGGAAGGTCCCTTAAGGGACAGATGCGCAAGGCCGGGAAAGAAGCCAGAAAATTCGTTATATTGATAGGTGAAGACGAGATTAAAGGCGGTAATGTGCTCTTGAAGAACATGGAAGACGGTACGCAAGAAACGGTGACATTCGAAGAGGCGATGAAAAAACTGAAAGGGTAGAATGATACGCACACACGATTGTGGAGAACTTACAGCTAAAGATACGGACAAGGAAGTCACGCTTTGCGGATGGGTAGCATCACGCAGGGATCATGGCGAGATCATATTCATGGATCTCAGAGATAAGCATGGCATAACACAGATCGTTTTTGATCCCGAAAAGAGTAGAGAAGTCCATGAAAAGGCGCACGAGCTCAGAAGCGAATATTGTGTGAAAATAACGGGTAAAGTTTCTCCGCGGCCTGAAGGTACAGTTAACCCGAAGATCCCTACAGGGGAGATAGAAGTAGACGTTGAAAATATAGATGTGCTTTCAGAATCGGATACGCCACCGTTCGAGATAAAAGACGATCTTGAGGTGGCCGAAGAAACTCGTCTTAAATACAGATACCTCGACTTAAGGCGCGCTCCCATGCAGGAGAAACTAAAAATAAAACATAAACTTTACCAGTTCATAACCAATTTTCTTGACGGGGAAGGGTTCTTGTCGGTAGAGACGCCCATGCTCACCAAATCTACGCCTGAAGGTGCACGTGATTATCTTGTGCCTGCCAGGGCGCAAGAAGGAAGTTTTTACGCTCTCCCGCAGTCGCCGCAGATATTCAAGCAGCTTCTGATGGTAGCGGGCATAGAAAAATATTTTCAGATAGTACGCTGTTTCCGTGATGAGGATCTCAGGGCGGACAGGCAGCCTGAGTTTACGCAGCTTGATATGGAGATGTCGTTTGTCGAGCAGGACGATATATTCGAAGTCTGCGAAAAACTTTTTAAGGGTATGTTCTCGGAGGTCATGAACGTTGATATCAAGATACCTTTTGAAAGGGTGAATTATTACGACGTTATGAACCGTTACGGTAGCGATAAACCCGACAGAAGGTTTGAGGTTTTTCTGCATGACCTTACAAAAGATGTAGAGAACTGCGATTTTAAAGTGTTTAAAAGTGTGGTATCTTCAGGCGGCAGGGTGATGGCTTTGGCTGCACCGGGTTATGCTGATATCAGCCGCAAAGATATAGACGACCTTACGGCTTTTGTTAGTGAGTATGGCGCCAAAGGGTTAGCTTATTTTAAAGTGGAAGAAAACGGGTTAACTTCACCAATCACAAAGTTCTTCAAGCCGGAAGAGATGGAACTTATTCGCCAGAAAACAGGAGCTAAGACAGGCGACATGATATTCATGGTTGCTGATTCTGAAGGGGTAGTATGGGATTCACTCGGAGCGTTGCGGTTAAAAATAGGTAAGGTCAAGGGCCTTATAGATCAGAACAAATTTGATTTTCTCTGGGTAGTGGATTTCCCGCTTTTTAAGTTCAATAAGGATGAGAAAAGGTGGGTATCAGAACATCATCCGTTCACTTCTTTCAGGGAAGAGGATATACCTCTAATGGATAAGGGAGAGATGGGTAAAGTGAGGTCGCTATCTTATGACCTTGTTCTTAACGGTAGCGAGATAGGTTCCGGTAGCATAAGGATACACAAAAAAGATGTTCAGAAAAAGATATTTGAAGTTCTGGGTCTTACTGATGAGGAATGCGATAAAAAGTTCGGGTTCCTTTTAGAAGCGTTTCGCTACGGGCCGCCACCGCATGGAGGCATTGCTTTCGGTATGGACCGGCTGGTTACGCTTTTTACTAAAGATTCTTCTATACGGGAAGTCATACCGTTCCCTAAGACCCAGAAAGGCGTATGTCCGCTTACTGGCGCGCCGTCCTATGTTGACGATAAGCAGCTGCGTGAACTGGGTATAAAACATACCGTAAAAGCCAAAAAGGAAAAGTAGTTTTAGAGTTTTGCACAAGGAGGTTAGGATGAGGAAGATATTCAGTTTAGTGATAGTTATTTGTTTTGTCATGTCACTTTTTGCTGTGATAAAAGCTGATGCAATTGATGTTTATACTTTCAAGAAGGATAGGGTGGACCAGAACCTTGACGGTAACCGAGGGTATCTCGCGGGCAAACCGAAGGATATGACCGGCGGTGACAGGAACATTAAACGCACGCTGATAGGCGTGGATATAGAATTGCCAGCAGGGTCCTCTTCCTCAGACGACGAAGAAGAGCCGGAAAAGACTTCTAAATCAGTTTCAAAGAAAAAAGAGCCGGTGAAAAAAAGTAAGCCCTCAACCGTTGTGGGCGATGAATCGGAAGAAGCTTGGATCAAATAGTTTTAAGGTAACTAAGCATGGCAGAAAGAACGATACGACTTACCGATGATTCCGAAGCTAGGATGCTTTTCGGTAAGCATGATGAGAACCTCAGGAAAATAGAGAAGGCTTTTGGCGTTACCACGTCGTTTCGTAACGGTGATCTTAAAATATCGGCCGATGATGAGTCGGCGCTTGATGAGACGGCTAAGATCGTGGACGAATTTTTAGTTGTCATCAGAAAAGGCGGACATCTTTCAGATAGAGACATAGATTACGCGATTAAGAACCCGAAAATTGCGATACATTTAGACGATATTTTTCTCGACAGGATACAGGTCAGTTCGAAAAGGGCCTATATCACGCCGAGAAGCGCGGGGCAGAAACGCTATATCGATGCTATTCGCAAACACGATATAGTTTTCGGAATAGGCCCGGCCGGTACGGGAAAAACGTATCTTGCAATGGCGATGGCCGTTAACGCTTTAAAGAAGAATCTGGTATCGAGGATAATACTTACAAGACCCGCGGTTGAAGCGGGCGAGAACCTGGGTTTTTTGCCGGGCGACTTGTATGAAAAAGTCAACCCGTATCTGAGGCCTTTGTACGATGCTCTTTATGATATGGTCGAACCGCACATGATAAAAGATTATCTGGACAGGGGAGTTATCGAGGTAGCGCCGCTCGCTTTCATGAGGGGCAGGACTCTTAACGATTCGTTCATAATAATGGACGAAGCTCAGAACTCCACTCAGGAACAGATGAAAATGTTTCTCACGCGTCTCGGGTTCGATTCAAAAACGGTAATAACCGGAGATGTTACGCAAAGCGACCTGCCTAAAGGCAGAAGCTCGGGCCTTATACACGCGAAGTCGCTTTTGGAAAAAATAGAAGGGATCAAGTTCGTCCTGCTTAAAGGTGAAGACGTTGTAAGACACGAACTTGTGCAGAAGATCATAAAAGTATACAGAGACAAAGTCGAAACTGAACATGAATAAATTATTATTTGGCGCTAAAAGTTTTAACGAGCTTTTCAAACGCAGAGAGATCAGTTCAATCCTCTTGATAGTGGCATTTTTTGCCATAACACTGGCCAGTATGTTCGTCAGTCCTCAGCTTTCTCATTGGAAGATAAACGAGGGTGACATTGCGCTTAAGGCTAGGTACGCGCCATACGATTTCATTTATTACTGGGAAGTCGATGAAGAGAGCACAGAGAACGCCAGAAAAAAAGCGGCTAAAGAAGAACCTTTTGTCATGGAACGAGATCTTGTCCTTGAAGAGAAGATAAGGACAGAAATTGATGATCTTTTTGGGGCGTTTGAAGAGGAAAAACAGGAAGAGATGCCACTGAACGAAAAGGTCATTGCGCTTAAAGAAAGGCTCGGCGACAAGATAACAGAGAAGAATATCAGGATTTTTCTGGAATATCCGAACATACAGCAGCTGAGAGATAAGACAATAGACGTACTCGATACTATATTCCTTACTGTGTACATTGATGAAGATGACGCTCTTTATCTTAAGTGCGAGGAAGCGGAGAAGGTATCGATCTTAAATAAAGCGACCGGGAAGGAGATACAGAGAAACACGTCGGATCTTATCGTCAAAGGTAAACTCGCAAAAGGGGTAGAGGAATGCGCTACTCAACAGTTTCCCGGAGACCGCAAAACACGGCAGGCAGTTGCATCTATAGTAACTTCATATCTTGTCCCTAACGTTAAGCTTGACCTGAAAAAAACAGAACTGCGTAAAGAAGAAGCACGTAAAGCCGTTAAACCTGTGTACCGCAGCTGGGAAGTAAAAAAGAACGAGCTTATCATTGAAAAGGGCGAAAGAGCGGATGCGCGTCATATCGCTCAGATATCCCAGATCAGGAGCGTCTTCAGACAGGGTACTACCCCGAAGTTCTTCCTGGGAGTACTGCTGCTTTTTGCGCTTTTGGGCATGATAGCTGTTATTCACGCGCATTTTACGCTTAAGATGGATTTTTTGAAGAAGACCAAAGAAGTTGCGATAATCCTCCTCACCATATTCTTCATGATAATAGTAGCGGACGTTATTATGAGGTCGCCTCAGCCAAGTTACTTCATACCTTTGGCGAGTATGGGTATGATAATAACGTTACTTGTAGGGTTCAATGTAGCGTTTCTTTTTGTTGTGCTCGTGAGTATCCTTATATCTATGCTTATCGGGGGTAAGATCGAGGTAACGCTGGTACTTTTGGTGGGTAGCATTGTGGGTATGGCCGCTGTTAAAGGTTCCCGCAGGAGAGGGCAGATTCTCTGGGCGGGACTGTTGGTAGGACTAGCCAAGTTTTTGGCTATTTCGTGCATAGGGCTTATAAACGGGATGGATCTGGATTTTTTCCTCAGAGAAGGTATGTGGGGTATTGCCAGCGGTATACTTTCCGGGTTCATAGTCATGGGTCTTTTGCCGGTATTTGAGCATCTTTTCAAGGTGCCAACGAACATCAGTCTTTTGGAGTTGTCGGATCTTAACCATCCGCTTTTAAAACGCCTGGCTATGGAAGCGCCGGGAACCTACCATCATTCGATCATGGTAGGTAACCTTGCCGAAGCAGCCTGTGATGCTATCGGCGCCAACAGCCTTTTGGCAAGAGTAGGCTCTTATTATCACGATATCGGCAAGATATCCAAAGCGGAGTATTTCAGTGAGAACGAGATGGGTGCAGGTTCAAAACATTCTAATCTTGCGCCTTCTATGAGCGCTCTTATCATAGCTAAACACGTTAAAGAAGGCATAGAGATAGCTAAACAGCACAAACTTAACAAGACCATAATAGATTTTATACGTCAGCATCACGGTGACAGTCTTATAGCGTATTTCTATCAGAAAGCTATAGAGAAGTCAGAGAACGGAAAGGTTTTACGGGAAGAGGATTTCAGATATCCCGGTCCCAGACCGCAGACCAAAGAAAGCGCTATAGTGCTTTTAGCAGATTCGGTAGAAGCTTCCAGCAGGTCGCTTGAAGAGCCGACTCCCGCAAGTATCAAGAACCTTGTGAGGAAGATTATAAACAACAAGTTCATTGACGGGCAGCTTGATGAATGCGACCTGACGCTTAAAGATATGCACGAGATCGCGGACAGTTTCGTAAGGGTCCTTATGGGCATTTTTCATACTAGGCTTAACTATCCGGAACCATCGAAAAAACAACTTAATGGGGCACCGTCGGATGACAATAAGAATAAACAGCGAAAACCGAAACAAAAAAAGAAAGATTGATCTTTCAAAAGCCGAGAAGGTCGCGAAAATCGTGCTTAAGGCGCATAAGAAGAATAGCGTCGAGCTCAACATAATATTCGTGAGTAACCAGAAGATACGCGCGCTGAACCGCATGTGGTTTGGGAAGGACGTATCGACGGATGTGATAGCGTGGCCTGCGGGAGATAAAGGGTCTTTTCTTGGTGATATCGCGATATCATCCGATATGGCGGCAAAGAACACTAAGGTGTACGATCTTTCGTTCAAGGAAGAACTCGCGCTTTATGTGATACATGGTACGTTGCACCTGTTGGGGTATAACGATACAACTGTCCAGGGACGCACGAAAATGCGGAGGAAAGAGGATGGACTCTTGCAAGAATCCAAAAAGCTCTTACGGCGGTAAGTTCTTGCACAGCGTGAACGCTGCGTTGGAAGGTGTGGTACACACCCTTCAGTGTGAACGTAACATGAGGATCCATTTTATCATAGGGTTCCTTGTGCTGATAGTGGGGGTATATCTTAACCTGACTCCGGTACAGTTCTTACTGCTTTGTTTTGCTGTGGCTTTTGTGTTGGTCGCGGAGATGTTCAATACCGCGATAGAGCATCTTACTGATCACGTAAGTGAAGAGTTTCATCCAACGGTGAAAATCGTAAAAGATGTATCCGCGGGAGCGGTTTTCGTAAGCGCTGTTAATGCTGCGATCACAGGATATATACTTTTTGGAAAAAGTATTGGTTGGGGACTGGAAGGTTTTTTCAGGATAAAGCAGTCCCCTTGGCATATAACGCTGATAACGCTTCTTGTGGTGGTAGGCCTTGTGATCCTGGTTAAGGTAATGCGCAGGGAAAATTTTCTTCTTAAAGGTGGGATGCCAAGCGGTCATTCAGCGGTCGCTTTTGCTACATGGATTATAATATCGCTACTGACGATGAACGCTTTAGTAAGCATCCTGGTGTTTCTTCTGGCGCTTCTTATAGCTAAAAGCCGTATGGTTAACGGAGTGCATTCCCTGTGGGAAGTTATCACGGGCAGCGTGTTAGGCACGTTAATAGCGTTATTAATCTTTCAACTGCTTTCGTAAAATAAAAGAAGGTTACGTTTATGAACACAAAGTTATGGAACAGGTTTTTAGTTAATTTTTTTAATGGTATAGTTATACTTTTGCCGATAACTGTAACTGTATTGATTATACGGTTCGTAGTGATAAAAGTTAATAATGCCATATTAAGCCCGCTGGCTAAGCTGCTTGCGCCTATGGCTTTGGAACAGAGGCACGAGATTATTATAGCCAAGTCATTGATATTTATCGGTGTTCTTTGTATGGTAGCTATAATCGGATGGGGTGCTAAGATATTGGTTGTAAACCGCGTGTTCGGTCTGGGTGAGAAGGTTCTGATGAAGGTCCCGGTTATGGGTAAGATTTATGCCACGAGCAAACAGATATTCAATTCGCTTCTCGGGCAGGGCAAGACCATTTTCAAACAGGTCGTAATGGTTGAGTATCCGAGGAAGGGACTTTTTACTATCGGGTTCACTACGGGTATCACCAGAGGCGAGCTCAAGGATTCGTTAGGGCAGAGCGGCGTGAATGTGTTCGTGCCGACAACACCTAACCCGACCAGCGGGTTCTTCCTTGTTGTCCCGAAGGATAGTATACGTTTTCTTAAGATGAGTGTTGAAGAAGGGATGAAACTTGTGGTCTCCGGAGGTTCTGTTTCACCGACAGCGCTGGACGTACCCGGAGAAGATGACGAGACTTTTTAGAGATGCCTGCGCAACGTGCTGAAGGGATTATATTACGCAAATACCTGTTAAGGGAGACCAGTTATATACTGGTCGTATTTACTAAAGAGTTTGGTAAGATAAAAGGCGTTATAAAAGGAGTAAGAAGTCCTTACCCGCAGTTTGCGGGAAATTTCGAGATATTCACCAGATGTGAGCTGCTCTTTTATAGAAAACAGAAGAGACCGATGGATCTCATAACGCAATGTGAGGCCATTGATTTCTATCTTCCGGTAAGAAAAGACATAGAAAGGTTGACATACGCCAATTATTTTATAGAATTAATAAGCGTAGTCACTAATGATTATGATCCGAACGAGGAACTCTACCGTATCCTGGTCCAAAGCCTCGAGATGCTTGGTACTGGTTCCAGTGCCAAGCGCGTCAGCAGGATAGTCGAGATCAAATTACTGGGAGTATTAGGCTTAAGTCCGCAGCTAGCCGAATGTGTTGAGTGCGGGTCGCCTCTTGAAAGGGGAATAGGTTTTAGCCCGTCCTCGGGTGGTGCCTTGTGCAGCGGGTGCGCCTCAAGGGATAAAGGGGCCTTAGAACTGTCTCTGGGAACGCTTAAGTTCCTGCGTAAGATACAGCAGAGTGATTTTGATAAGACCTCTCATATAAAAGTCAGCAGGGAAGTTGGCAGGGAGACGGAGAAGATACTAAAAAGGTTCATGGCGTATCACCTGGGTAGGCCGATGAAGTCACTGAAGTTCCTGGAAAAAATGGAGAAAGCGGGAATAGTTTAGAATGGGTAAAGACAAGAAAAAAGAAAAGACAGATGATGCCATGATCAATGTGGCACTTAAAGATATAGCTAACCTCTGTAAGAGGCGCGGGTATATCTTTCAGGATAGCGAGATCTATGGTGGGATAGGTAGCGTTTGGGATTACGGTCCGCTTGGTGTGGAGCTTAAGAAGAACGTTAAGGACCAGTGGTGGAAAGCCATGGTCTATGACCGTAGCGATATCGAGGGGCTTGATGCGGCGATCTTGATGAACCCTGAGGTATGGAAAGCTTCCGGCCATGTGGGGTCTTTTGCGGACATGATGTCTGACTGTAGGGAATGCAAGAAACGTTTCCGAATAGACAAGATCAAAGGAGATAAGTGCCCTGAGTGTGGCGGTGAGCTTACCGAGCCTAAGAGCTTTAACCTGATGTTCAAGACGCAGGTGGGTTCTGTAGAAGGTAACGCGCAGGATGTATATATGCGGCCCGAAACCGCGCAGGGGATTTTTGTTAATTTTGAGAACATACTTAATTCCAGCAGGAAGAAGCTTCCCTTTGGCGTGGCGCAGATAGGTAAAGCGTTTCGTAATGAGATAACTACGGGTAACTTTACTTTCAGGAGCCGTGAGTTCGAACAGATGGAGCTTGAGTTTTTCGTTAAGCCCGGTGAAGACGAGAAATGGTACGATTTCTGGGTGAACGCGCGTAAGGGATGGTACACCTCTCTGGGGATACAGGAAGGGAACCTACGATTGCGTGAACACGAGAAAGACGAACTTGCGCATTATGCGAAAAGGTGTCATGACATTGAGTACCTTTTCCCGATGGGCTGGTCCGAACTGGAAGGTATAGCTAACAGGACTGATTTTGACCTTAAACAGCATGCCAAACTTAGCGGCAAGGACCTGACGTATTTTGATACGGCTACGAACGAGCGTTATACACCTTATGTGATAGAGCCTTCCGGCGGTGTGGATAGAGCGGTACTGGCTTTTATGGTGGATGCGTACAGGACCGAGACCGTAAAAGATAGAAAACGTGTATACCTTGCATTTGACGGGCGTCTTGCGCCGATAAAGGTTGCGGTGCTGCCGCTGCTTAAGAACAAACCTGAGATAGTGGAGATGGCACACAAGATACGCGGTGATATAAAAGGGAATTACCGTGTGGTCTATGACGACACCGCGGCCATAGGACGGCTTTACCGCAGGCAGGACGAGATCGGTACACCGTACTGCGTCACCGTTGACGTGGAGTCTCTTGACGACGGGAAAGTTACCGTAAGAGAGAGGGATACTATGGACCAGGAGAGAATAGAAGCGACGAAGCTTAAAGAGTATTTTGAAGGAAAGTTCTAACTTAACTTTACATCTGGCACTGTGTGTTGGATGAGATTTTAAAAAAGAAGGAGGAGAGAGACAGAGATGGCCAAGAAAAAAGCGACAGCGAAAAAATCAAAGAAATACGTGTATTCGTTCGGTGGGGGTAAAGCCGACGGCAAGTCAGAGATGAAGAATCTCTTGGGTGGTAAGGGAGCGAACCTCGCAGAGATGGCGGGGCATCCGAAGCTCAAATTACCTGTGCCTCCCGGATTTACCATTACTACTGATGTGTGTACATATTTTTACGACAATAAAAAGAAGTATCCCAAAACTCTCAGTGCGGAAGTAAATGCTGCCATGAAGAAGGTTGAGAGACTCACGGGTAAAAAGTTCGGTGATGCGAATAATCCGCTTCTTGTTTCGGTACGCTCCGGCGCACGCCAGTCGATGCCGGGTATGATGGAGACCGTTCTTAACGTTGGTCTTACCAGTAAGACCATAATAGGTCTCATCAAGAAAAGTGGTAGCGAAAGGTTCGTTTACGATGCTTACAGGCGCCTTATAACAATGTATTCTGACGTTGTTATGGAAAAGGCCGCTGGCATAGAGCCGAAAGAAGGTCAGGGTATCCGCATGCAGCTTGAGAAGATACTTCACAACAAGAAGAAAGCTGTTGGCGCTAAAGCCGATACCGATCTTACCGCTAAGGATCTTAAGGATATCTGCGATAAGTACAAGAAAAAGATCAAGCAGGTTCTTAAGAAAAATTTCCCGGACAGTGCTGACGACCAGCTTTGGGGCGGTATAGGCGCTGTGTTCCAGTCCTGGAACGGTAAGAGAGCTATATCTTACCGCCAGATCGAGAACATACCTCACGAGTGGGGTACTGCGGTTAACGTCCAGGTAATGGCTTTCGGGAACATGGGCACGGATTCCGCTACAGGTGTTGCGTTCACGCGTAACCCGGGTAACGGTGACAATAAGTTCTACGGAGAGTACCTGATAAACGCCCAGGGTGAGGATGTCGTTGCTGGCACTAGAACGCCTGCTCCCATCAACCCGAATTCCCGGTCGGACAGCAACAAGCACGAAGTTATGCTTCAGAAATGGGATTCTAAGGTGTACAAGCAGCTTGACAGTATCCAGAAGAGGCTTGAGAAGCATTACCATGATATGCAGGATCTTGAGTTTACTATTGAGGACCGTAAATTGTATCTACTGCAGACCCGTACCGGTAAACGTAACGGTCCGGCTGCTGTTAAGATGGCAGTAGACATGGTAAAAGAAGGTCTCATTTCCAAGAAAGAGGCTGTCATGAGAGTAAAACCCAGCCAGCTGGATGAGCTCTTGCACCCGGTTATAAATCCGGCCGTTGAAAAAAAGACCAAACCGATTGCTAAAGGTCTTCCCGCAGGTCCGGGTGGTGCTCGCGGTCAGATAGTCTTCGATTCCGATACCGCTGTTAAATGGGCGGAAAAGGGAAAGAAGGTTATACTCGTTCGTGAGGAGACCAACCCTGAAGATGTTGAGGGTATGAGGGCTGCTGAGGCTATTCTCACCGCTCGTGGAGGTATGACATCCCATGCGGCGCTCGTAGCTCGTGGATGGGGTAAGTGTTGTATCGTTGGTTGCGGTGACCTTGAAGTTGATTATGGCAAGAAAACTGTCAAGATGGAAGGATACGGGACACTGAAACAGGGCGATGATATCACTCTTAACGGTACTTCGGGTCTTGTTTACAAGGGCCTTCTTCCGATGATAGATGCCGCGAAAGAGAATAAGGTTATGAACGAGTTCCTCAAGATATGTGACACTGTCCGTAAGATGAAGATAAGGACCAATGCCGAGACTCCGGAAGACGCGAAAAGAGCACGTGATTTCGGTGCCGAAGGTATAGGTCTTTTCAGGACCGAGCATATGTTCTACGGTGAGGGTTCCGAAAAACCGTTATTCAAACTTCGCAAGATGATCCTTTCGGAGTCTGAAAAGGAAAGAAGAGCTGCACTTAAGGAACTTTATCCTTACGTGAAGAAGGATGTCAAGAGAACGCTGGAAGCGATGGCAGGGTATCCGGTGACAATAAGGCTGCTGGATCCTCCGCTTCACGAGTTCGTGCCGCATCAGAAATCAGGGCAGAAGAAACTTGCTAAGGCGCTTAAGATAAAGATGCCCGAACTTGAGAGGCGTATCGCGCTTCTTAAAGAAAGCAATCCGATGATGGGACACAGGGGCGTACGTCTAGGTGTAACCTATCCTGAGATCACAGAGATGCAGGTAAAGGCTATCTATGAATCAACCGCAGAGCTTCTTAAAGCCAAAAAGAAAGTTATGCCGGAGATCATGATACCGGTTGTTGGTACGGATAAAGAGATCTCTGACCAGCAGGTTGTTATCACGCAGGTCAAGAAGGAAGTCATGAAGAAGCATAAGATCAAGCAACTTCCTGTTCTTGTCGGCACGATGATTGAAATACCGCGCGCTGCTCTTACCGCCGATAAGATTGCCGGTGTGGCGGAGTTCTTCTCGTTCGGCACGAACGATCTGACTCAGATGAGTTTTGGTTTTAGCCGTGACGATATGGGCGGTTTTCTTGTGCCATATATCGACAAGTCGATACTGCCGCAGGATCCGTTCCAGTCGCTTGACCAGGAAGGTGTGGGGCAGCTTATCAAGATAGGTATCGATCGAGGCAGAAAAGCCAGACCGAAACTCAAGGTCGGTATCTGTGGCGAACACGGCGGCGATCCCGCGTCCATAGAGTTCTGCTACAAGGTAGGAATGGACTATGTGAGCTGTTCACCGTTTCGTGTACCGATAGCGCGTCTTGCGACCGCACAGGCAGCAGTAAAAGATTGTTAATGAAGATCGTAATATGTTATCCTGAGGTCCGAAAAAGAGGGCCTCAGGATAACAGTAACCGGTTTAACCAAAGAGCCTATATATGGATGCAATTAAACTCTATCTCAAAGATATACGTGACCTGCCGCTTCTAACTCCTGTGGAAGAGAAAGAGCTTGCGCAGAAAGTTAAGAAAGGCAACAAAAAGGCGCGCCAGAAGATGATAAAGAGCAACTTGCGTCTTGTCATCAATATCGCCAAAAAGTACAGTTACCTGGGCGTTCCTATGCTGGATCTTATTGAAGAAGGTAACCTGGGTCTTATGAAGGCGGTTACCAAATACGATCCGGATAAAGGGTACCGTTTTAGCACGTATGCCGCATGGTGGATAAAACAATATATCACTAGAGCCGTTGCTAATCAGGGTAAGACGGTTCGTATCCCGGTATACGTCATGGAGATGCTTATGCGTTTCCAGAAGATTAAGAAACATCTTTCCCAGAAACTGCACAAGACGCCGCAGATGAACGATATCGCCAAGAAGATGAAGCTTCCCGTGACGCGTGTCAGGCAACTTAACCACATGGCTTCTAATATCGCCAGCCTTAATGCTCCGATAGGTGAGTCAGGCGACTCGGAGTTCATGGATCTCATTGAAGACGAGAGTATCGTTAGTTCCGTGGACGAATTATCAAAGTTCCTGCTTCACGAGAGGATAGAAGGGTTGCTTGATAAGATGACCGAACGTGAGGAGAAGATACTGCGCCTTAGGTTTGGGCTTGTCGACGATGGTGCATCGCATACTTTGCGTGATACAGCGAAACACTTTGGTATCACCAGAGAAAGGGTACGCCAGATAGAAGCTGCGTGTATGCTTAAACTCCGTAAGATGATGGAAGAGCAGGAGCAGGAAGCGGAAGCCCGCATGAACGGGAAGAAAAAGAAGAAGCAAAAAACCGTTAAGACCAGACGCTGATGCGTCGTGCACTTTATACTATTACTAACATTCGGTCTCTGTCCCCGTAGCTCAGCTGGATAGAGCGACTGCCTCCTAAGCAGTAGGCCGACCGTTCGAATCGGTCCGGGGACGCCATAATTCTCTATCCGAAACTTGGAAGGGTCCATGAATCCCGGTGACATTGCCAGAAGCAGTGTCACCGGACTTATTGAAGAAGGCTGATTATAGTTACTTCGCGAATCCCTTAGCTTTTTCCCATTCAGAGATCGTCATTGAAAGCATCTTAGATGCAGGGCCACCATCGGGTATAGCGTTTTTCGCAAACACTACGTAAGGCGCGCAGGTAAGAGCGCAGCCTACATGCCCTTCAGGGATCCATTCGGTTTTATAGCCCAGGAAGATCTCTTTATATTTCACATTAGAATCGTCGCCGCAGCGCACGATGCTGGTAGCTATATTTTCCATAAGCTGGTCTAAATATGCTACCCTGGCTTCATCGCTGTCAGTGGGTATAGAGTCACCTGCGTCTTCGATAAAGAGGTTTGAGTCTTTTTCGGGGTTTTCGGCTATTGCAAGAGCTATTGCGCACCAGATGGCAGTAGGTCCTGAGACAGTTTTGTCTTTAACAGCGCAGTTCACGTGAGCGCCGGGAAGGATAGGAAACCTTCTTTCATCGGCCGTGCCAAATAAACGTTTACCGGCATCTAATAGAGGTTCAACCGAATAGACTGGGATATCAACTCCGTCACTGCGTTTCCTGGTAAAGAGTGGTTTGATCGAACCATCTGCTATGGACTCGTTCTTCGCAAGATGGTATCCCCATACAGCGCCGTTAAGCCCGTTGAAGGAAGAAGCTGCTACCATATTTATCTGTCCCACGTAAGTGCCTAAAGACTCGGCACGGTCATAAGATACAATACCCTCAAGTACAGTATCCATATCCTTTTTTACTTTACCTGTCTGAAGTTTAAGTACAGAGATATAACCCAGTCCGCTTGAACCTACATTACCGTACCCATCACAATAATCATCAAAGGGTCCAACAGCTCCATTTACTCTTTCTTCCAGTGATAAAACCATTTAAAACCTCCTTAATTGGATTTGCGCAATAATCTAATATCTTATTTTAACATACTCTATAGTTTAGGCAAGTTTGAGGGAACTTTTTAAGGGCAAAATTTGTCTAATATAGTAGGGAGGAAGGAGGTGTGCCATGAAAAAGATATTTGTAATAACACTGATACTAGCTTGTATTGTGTCTGTTACTGTGCCGTGTTATGGGCAGAAGTCCGCGGCAGACATACTGAGAGCCGGGCTTTTAGGTGCGGGTGCTGGAGCAATAGGGAGTTCCGTTTCTGGCGCTGATGGGGACGATATTTGGAAAGGCGCGCTTACCGGAGCAGGTGTTACGATCATAGGCGGGGCGCTTCTTGATGCGATCAGTAACAACAATCAAAGCTATCAAAACCAGTCTTGGCAGGCTCCTCAAAGCAGGGTGTATTATACCAGCGGGTACAACCAGCAGCCGGTGTATCAGCAGTCCCAGAAAAGTCAATATGAGCTTGGATACGCAGAAGGGTACAAGGCAGGCTACAAAGCGGGATATATGGACGGTCTTAAATAAAACTGGATCTCTCCTACAGATAAGCTTACCCCTACATTTCCATTTTCACTTCTCTTTATGGTAAAATAAAAGACAGTATTATATATTCAAAAAGGAAGGAGCCTGAAATGAAGTGCCCCGTGTGTAGTATGGAAATGGTTGAAAAGGATCTTGGTGGAGTTAAAATAGACGTATGTGCCGAGGGCTGTAAAGGGATGTGGTTCGACTGGATGGAGCTGGCTAGGCTCGATGAGAATAACGAAGGTTTCGGTGAGACACTTAGAGAAGCGCTAAATTATTCCAGAGTTAATGACGAGGCGAGGCAAGCGATTAACTGTCCTAAATGTGGTGTCCCCATGCATATGCATAAGTACCAGTCAAGTAAAGAGGTCAATGTGGATGAATGTTATGCTTGTGGCGGGTTCTTTCTGGATTCAGGTGAGCTGAAAGCCATGCGGGAGAGTTTTATGAGCGAAGAGGAAAGAGAAGCATATACCGACAAGATGATAGGAGATATACCCGAGTACAAAGAGACTCAGGAAGAACTTGAGAGACAACAGAGCCGTAACGCGGCTATAGATAGGTTTACAAGATACTTGAGAATAAGTTATTACGTGGGATAAAGGGAAAGGAGGCTCTCATGCCGGCCGTAATAGGTGTAGTAGTAGTTTTAGTGTTAGCGGTAATCATTATCTACAACAGTCTTATTAATAAGAAGAACCAGGTGGAAAACGTTTTCGCGAGTATAGACGCTATGCTCAAGAAAAGGTATGATCTTATACCCAACCTGGTATCAACGGTGCAGACCTATATGCAGCACGAAAGAGGTACGCTTAATGAGCTCACGGAACTAAGAGCAAAAGCGATCTCCGGTGGCTTGAGTACCGATGAGAAGGTAGGCCTGGATAACAAGCTTTCAAAGACGCTTGGCGGGATAATGGTCGCTGTTGAGAATTATCCAGACCTTAAGGCGAACCAGAACTTCTTGCAGCTTCAGGGTTCCCTCAACGAAGCGGAAGAGCAGATATCTGCTGCCAGAAGAGCTTATAACTCAGCTGTAACTAACTATAATAACGCAGTCGAGATGTTTCCGACGAATGTTTTCGCCTCGGCAATGAACTACCAGCGCAAGCAAGTGTTCGAGATTTCCGAGGGAGAAAGACAGAACGTCAACGTCAAAGACCTTTTTAATCAGTGACCAGAAGGTAATCGATGAAGACGATTGAAGAGCTGCGCGATCTTTACATTGAAAGAATCGCACCGGGGCTTGATGTTTTAGAAGAGCAGAGAAAGACTATCCTCAAAAAATTCTATTTTGCCGTCATGATCGTGGTGCCGGTATTCGGTCTTCTCGCGTTAAATACCATCCGATATTCACCTAATCTAGGCATATTTTTACTTATAGCCGGGATACTGGTGCTCACCTTTATCTATCATTTCCTGATAAGAGATTACAGGAGACTGTTCAAGAATGCGGTTATCGAAAAAATAGTTAAGTTCATAGATGAGGGTCTTACGTACTCCAAGTTTGGTAAGGTCAGCCAGTCTCTTTTCAAAATGAGCGGTATATTCCAGAAAAATATCGATAAGTATAGCGGTGACGACCATATTTCGGGAACTATAGGCAAAACCAGGGTAGAGTTCTCTGAGCTGTACACTGCCTATGAAACAAGAAGTTCAAAAGGCGGTAAACAGGAACATACTATCTTCAAGGGGCTCTTTTTTATGGCTGATTTTAATAAGCATTTCAAGGGTAACACGGTGGTCTTGCCGGATACGGCAGAAAAGCTTTTAGGGCATGTCGGTACGTTATTTCAGTCGATGAATAAGATGAGGGGGGATCTTATAAAACTTGAAGATCCTGAGTTTGAAAAGTTATTCGCGGTATACGGTAACGATCAGATAGAGGCGCGGTACATATTGTCTACAAGCCTTATGAAAAGGATAGTGGATTTCCAGAAAAAAACCGGTAAAAGGATATATCTCTCGTTCGTAGGGTCGAAAGTGTTCGTGGCTATACCTTACCAGAAAGACCTTTTTGAGCCGCGGGTATTCAGGACAATACTGGATTTTGCGCCGGTACAGAAATATTTTGAGGATCTCAAGCTTGTTGCTGGTATAGTGGATGATCTGAACCTTAATACGAGGATCTGGACCAAGGAATGATCAAAAATCCCAGCATGCTTGCCAAACTGCCGGGATGGCATTATACTTATATTGCTTATTTTGAGTAAAAAAAGGAGGGAGAATAATATGAAAAAGATATTTGCTCTAGCTATAGTTCTTACAATCGTTCTGGGTTCGGTTTCAGCTTATGCGGAAGGCGATTCTTCAAGCAAGAAGAGTACCAGTAGTGGAGAAAAGGAATCCGTTTTCCAGGTATGGGCAGACTGGATCAAGGGCGAATAAGTCCATATTTTCAGTGTATAGATCAACACCGGGAGCTTAAAGGCTTCCGGTGTTTTTTTTTGCAGAAAATTCTTGCAAAACAGGCGTTCAAGCGTTAAGATAATAAATACTGTTATTTGTAAGGAGGTAGGGAATATGATAAAAGAAGCAGTGTTAACCGCTGATCAAGAGTCACAAGATCAAAACAATCCTTCAAAAGAGGCTTGTGAGATTATTGCGTGTACGCTCCTTAATAGGTATATTAAGGAACGGGACGCAGATCGCGAGATCGCCTAAAGAGCTTGATCAAATTTTGATATAAACGCCTTCTTCTGGTGAAGAACCGCCAGGGGAAGGCGTTTTCATTTTTAATACTATATTTCCATTCGCGGGAAAGATAGGATATAATAAATGCCATGAAAAGTCTATTAGTTGTTATATTACTGGTGCTTTTTTTCTCTCAGTTTCTTAGCGCGCAGGATCAGTTAATGTTCAATCGAAGAGGTAAGGAAAGAGGGTACGAGTCGACAGATGACGGTGCGACTTATTATTATGATCAGCAGGGAAGAGAGAGGGGATATTCACGCAATATTGATGGGCAGACGTTGAATTTTGACCGCCAAGGACGTGAAAAAGGGTATTCGGAGACTTACGATGGTACGACCTATCAGTTTAATAAACAGGGAGATGTGCGGGGATACACAGAAGATTATTCACAAGATGCCGTAGAGAACGAACCTGCGGATTTTGTGCCCGGTGGAGCTTACTGGGGGGTTTCCGGGCCACCTGAAAAAGAAGATAGCAATAAGGAGAAAGAAGAATGATCTTGGTTAATAGGCAACATATATGTAAGGTTATGGTATTGATGATAACATGTTCGCTTCTTGCGGGATGTACGTCTATGACGGCGCAGAAGTCGCAGCTCTATTTATCTGATCTTTACAGGCGTATAGCGTACAGGCAGGAAGGCGATTACAGGGTTATAGATATATTCTATTCAACTAACCGTGAAGTTATCGAAAAAGCGGACACTCCCTTGCGTTTTAAGCCAAAGATGATAGACGAGCTTACAAGCGGCGTGCTCGAGATCAAGTTGGATCCCAGCATAAAGATAGGCAAGATGCTACCCAGCAGGTTTAAACGTAAAGGTGAGATCGGGATACAGAATATCCAGAAGATGGATAACGATCTTTTCATTCAGAACCTTACAAAGGTTGTTAAAGAGTCACCGCATAAGTCGCTTTTGGTGCTTGTTTTTGGGTTTAAGGACGATTTTGAGACTACGGCGATAAAAGCAGCTTATTTTGCATATCTGTTGGACGTGAATACTCCGATACTTCTTTTTGGGTGGCCGGGAGATCAGCCTGTTACGATCGGAGGGTATAAAAGGGCCCAGAAGTACGCCGAAGAGTCCGGCCCGTATCTGGGAGAGCTGCTTAGGGATATTATCCGTAAGGTAAAGCCCGAAAGGGTATGGATAGAAGCTTCTAGTTTAGGGTGCCAGGTAGTCTGTAACGCTTTTGAGCATATGTATAAATATGATGACCTCGCGGATAGGGAAACTGAAATAGAAGACGTTTTCTTAGCAGCTCCTGACGTGGGCGAAAATGAATTCGATGAAAAATTCAGGCACGAGATCGTCGCGCTTTCAGATAACTTAACTACATACGTTTCTTCCAACGACAGCGCTCTGCTCATTAGTGCCATTATAAACCAGGAAAAAAGAGTAGGTCGTCAGGACATCAAAGCTTTTAAGGAGCATAAGCAGCTTGAGGAAGCTAAAGATATACTTTATCTTAAGTCGCTGGAACCTGACAAAATAGCTCTTATAGACGTGACACCGATAAACAAAGCTACCTACGGACACGGGTATTATCTAGAGGATCCCTTGTTCTTCGACGACGTGTACCTGCGCATTTTCGGTAACCAGCCTCAAGCAAACAGACGCCTGTACCTGTTGAAATACAAAGGTGACGTTGATTACTGGATACTCAGAAGCGACTGATTAAGTTAAAAAACCTATTTTAAAATTCCCTGAGAAATTATTTACACAATTTTTTTACAGTGGTATCATAATGAGTAATACGTGTGTTACGGGGTAACGGTCGTACAATTTTTAATGTTAGAGGATCATTGTTATGGGTACGCCTGAATACTGCTGGGAATATTGGAATTGCAGCGAAGAAGAAAAAGAAGAATGCCCGCATTATATGATGGCAGGGTACAGGGGTACGAGTTGCTGGCTTAATGATAGGATATATACTCCTAAGACGGGTAGGGATTTTAAGGATTGCCGCGAATGCCCTTGGTATAAGAAATTCCACCTGTAACGCGTTTAGTGTCGTTTCTGCATAGCGCGTTCTTTCCTGAAAAGATATATCGCGATGTTTCTATTCTCGCGGATAGCTTCCTTAATGGCTTTGGTATTTTTTTCCGATCTAATGAGAGTCTTCCATGAATAAACATGGCGTGGTTCATGGAAATCCGAACCTGCTATGTAGTTGAACCTTTTCAGACCTATCACGTTAAACAGATCGTCACGGTTAGCGACTTCCCAAGCGTCAAAAAGATTAGCGTATCTCTCATGGTTTTCCCAGAGGTGTATGAAAGGCATCTCTGGTTCCGAATCCTTGTAATGAGGGTGGCATGCAATAGCTACCGCATTCTGCCCATGTATCTGGTTTACTATGTCTTCCACTGACTGATTTGGATTGATATATTCTTTTATGTCTAGTCCAATAAGATGGAAGAGGGCGGGGTTGTTAGAGATTTCGATTCCCGGAAGAACTAGCATACTGTACTTTTCCCACGCTCTTTTCGCTTCCTGCGAGAGCAAGTGCATGTAATCTGAGAATTTTTCTTTATGTATGGTGCAGGGTCTTTCGTTGTTGTCTACCCAAAGCTTGATGGTATCTTTATCATAGACGTGGTCGGTTATGCAGATAACGTCAAACCCGTTCTTGCCGAAAAGGTCCACGACCTCGGGAAGCGGAAGCTTACCATCGCTGATATCGGTATGAATGTGAAAATCACAGAGCAACCAGTCTTTACGCGCTTCGTGCATCACAACCTCCTTATAGATTCATTATACATAAAATCCCGTTTATGACAAATATCTTGATTACTATTATTGGGAAAAGTATAATATTCTCATGTTACCATTCGTTAATTTACCAGTAAAAATCGTTAAACTATTCACCGCCAACGTTTCCGAAAGCGAAGTGGCTGCGGGCGTGGTCATGGGCATGTTTTTCGGGTTCATTCCCCTGAACGGGCCTATGGCGATCCTCTTGTTTATGCTTTTCTTTATTTTCAAGATAAACCGTCTTGCTTCTATTCTGGTCCTGCCGGTATTCAAGCTTATTTACATCGTAGGAGTATATAAGCTGGCGGATACTGTAGGAGGAATACTTCTAATTAATTTAAAGTTCCTGGCGGGATTGTGGGGATTCCTTACGTCTTTACCTATCATTGCGTATCTTGATCTGGGTAATACGCTTGTTCTCGGCGGGCTTCTGATATCGGGGATACTTACCTTTCCTGTATATATAGGAGCGAAAAAAGGTATCGTTATTCTCCGGGAAAAGTATTTCGATAAGTTCAAAGAGACGAAGTTCTATAAATGGTTTATGAAATTGCCTCTTATCAGTAAAGCTGTTGCACTTACCAGCAAGACTGGAGGGGATTAAATGGGCATAAAATTTATCAACGTAAAAGGCATAGCGATAGTGGTAGCGATGCTGGTGGTTTTCCAGCTCGCTTTTGGCCTTGTCTTGAGTCCTATACTGGGCAAGATGGTAGTAGATGTTATCAACAAGTCCAGTGACGCCAAAATAACCATTGGCAGTGTTAATGTATGGCCTTTGACGTTGTCGTTTTCGATGAAGGATCTCAGGGTATACGATCCGGATGATGATAAGAAACTGATGATAGAGGTCAAAAAAGCCTCAGCTGGAATGAGTTTTTTTGCGCTTCTTTCAAAGAAAATAGTAGTGTCGGGCGTAAGCCTTTCGGGGGTGCTTATAAACCTAGAAGGCGAGCCTGACGGGAGTTTTAACGTTGCTAAGATAGCTGAGCCGAAAGAAGCACCCGCCAAGAAAACTTCCGTAATGGATCGTTTTAAAAAAAGAGATGGTGGAGACTGGTTCTCCATGGTTTTTAACATGGTCAAAAACCGCAGCTCAAAAAAAGCTGTAGAGGGACATAAAGAAACAAAAAAAGAAGCCCGAAAGATCAAGACCGAAGTTATAGAACTACCTAAGGGTAGACGCGTTCTTTTCAGGACCGTTAAAGATGAGTACCTGATGCAGATAAAGAAACTTGCCATAAAGAACGCTCGTATCCACGTTGTGGCTGGTGGTGGCCAGGAAATTGACGTTGAAAAAGCGGGCGTAAGCATGACAGGTATAGCGATAGACCCTAAAAAAGGAGCTACCTTTGATACGCTGAAAGTTGGAGGTGCTCTTAGAAAGGGTGACAAACCCGCCGGAAGTTTTCACATGTCATATGTAAGCAAGTTTGTACGTGACGGCGTAAGAACGGATGTGGATGTCTCTGCCAGGGACGTGGACCTGCCTGCCATAAGTTTTATTTACAAGGATTCGCTTCCCGTAGACGTAGAGAAAGGCATACTTGATCTTAGTTCCGATACCGTTATTGTGAACGATTCGCTTGACTCAAAGAACAAGATCGTTCTTACCGGTCACCAGCTCCAGCCGGGATCGGGTAAAGGCACGATGGTTGGTGTGATACCGATGTCTGCCCTTTGCCAGGCGCTTAACCAGGTGGATCCTTTAAAACTTAATTTCGGGATCACGGGTACCGTGGATAATCCGAAGTTCACCGGACTTGAAAAGACGCTGCAAGAGGTCGCAAAACCATACCTTAAAAATATAGTTGAAGACCAGGCAAAAGGCGTCCTGGAAGGGTTTATGAAAAAAGAAACCGGTGCTCCTGCGGGCGGTGAGTCTGGCGCATCTGAAGATATCGGTAAAAAAGCCGCAGAGTCCATCAAATCCCTCTTCAAGAAGAAATAACCCATCAATGAAAAACCTAAAATATATTGTTCTTGGATTCTTTGCGGGATTCAGTAGCGCTTTCCTAGGGGTAGGAGGGGGAGTAGTGATGGTACCCGCATTGGTTTTCTTCTTCGGGTACGCGATGCAAAAAGCCGCTGGGACTTCACTGGCAACGATTGTTCCGGCAGCTTTTGTCGGTGCGCTGACACATTATCTGATAAAAAGCGGTAATATACATTTCATAAGCGTATTGTATATAGTTTTAGGAGCGGTTGCGGGATCAAGAATAGGTTCGATCCTTGCAAACAAAGCGAACAACAGGGTTTTAAAAATCCTGTTCGCTTTTTTTCTGATTTTTATCGGGGTAAGGCAGGCTGGCATAGTGAATTTCCAGATAACAGCGGCCATGAATCTCGCTTCTATACCTTCTTTTGTGATACTCGGTTTTGCGGCTGGGTTAGTTTCGGCTTTGTTTGGTATAGGCGGAGGAGTGATAATGGTGCCTGTGCTTAATATCTTTTTTGGGTTTCCTATGCACGAAGCTATTGCGACTTCAATTACTGTTATAGTTCCAACCGCGGCAGCAGGAGCCTTTTTTCATTCGGAGTTCGGTAACATTGATCGTGAAGCGGTAAAATGTTTGATACCGGGTGCGATGGTTGGTGCGATTCTGGGAGCCGTTCTTTCCAATATGACCGATCCAGGGGCACTGAAAATAATATTAGGAGGGGTTATTCTCTTATGTGCCGTGAAGATGTTTTTCAAAACGGAATAAAGCCGGAGGATGGAATGAAAAAAACAAAGATGTTTAATGTGGCATTAATAACGGTTTGTGTTATTCTTGCGGTTATCGTGGGGACAGGCGCTAAAAGAGAGAGGGCAAGGGTTAGGGAGAGAAGTACTGATATGACCGAAGAGAGGCGGACTATAGACGAGTCCTTAAAGGAAATGCCGGTAAGGGATGAGAATGTTGAGGAAGAGGTTACGGAAGAAATAAAGGATGAAACAGTCGTAGATCGGGACGAGTAAAAGGAATCAGATAAAAGGCGTGTAATAACTAAAAAAGAACAAATAAGTATCCCGGAGGTTATATTCTATCAGCCTCCGGGATACTTATTATTTTTACGATTTGCATTTTTTAAAAACCTCATTATACTTCTATTATTATATTAACTTTTAATACAAGAGTTTTTGAAAAAAAGAGGGAGTGAGGGGATGTCAGTCTGGGGTGAACCCGAAACGGATGTTGAAAGGCAGCAGGAAAGCCGCAAAGAGACGCAGGTACTCGAACCTTCTCTTAAGGGTGTGATGCTGTGCAAAAAAGTTTATACTGATCATATGGGCCGCAATACTTATGCGGGAGAGTTCAGGACCATACATGTCGGTGACGTGCCGGCGGTATGTTCAGGAGTATCTATTGTAACGAAATGGGGTGACGGGCAGGGAGGGTGTTTCAGGCAGGAGATAAAGATAGTGGATCCTGAGAACTCGCTGGAGATATTCAACAGTGCTGAACTTGAAACAAGATTCAGTCTTGATAATATATATCATGAGCATGTAGTAGCGGGACAGATTTCGGGGCTTTTTCTTCCCAAGGCCGGAAGATACAGGATAGAGGTGTACTTAGACGGCGAGATGAAAGGAAAGACGTATTTCAACGTGATCAATAAATGATCCGGTGAGTCGTGCATTTCTCTTGCCAAACGGGGAAAAGGGCGTTAAGATATTTTCCATGAGACGCCACAGGTTGATATAGCAGGATTTCTAAGAGGCAGGTTCTTAAGGGGCTTGCCTTTTTTTGTTATTGGAATGGAGGGAGAGATATGTCCCACGAAAGAAGAAAACATAAGAGGATAGAAAAGCAGTTCATCGCGAGATTCCAGGTAAGGCCGCACGAGAGCTCTACCGAGGCGTTCAAGGGATGGGATATGGTCACTGTCAGGAACTTAAGTTCTGGTGGAGTGAGTTTCAATTACGACAAGGATCTGGGAGTGGGTTCTGTATTGGACTTCAAGGTGAACTTCCCCGATTACGAACCACCAATAAGCTGCCTGGCGAAGATTCTGAGAGTTGAGGACGCGCCGTACGGTCTTTTCCATATCGCTGCTGAGTTTTCCAGCGTCGACGAAAAGGAAAAAAAGATGATAGAAGGTCTGGCTGATGAGCTTGAACTGGATGGTTCTCAAGGTGAGAGCGAATAGTCTCGGAAGCACCTTTGTCTATTGAAAAGGATGGGTTGATAGTATAATATAGCGGAATCGAAGATTTTTGGTTTCTCCAGGAGGAGGAGATAAATTGGCAGAAGAGAAAAATAGACACGATGATGTGATACTTGACGGCGAAAAAAAGATACCGCTGGATGCGATCGAGACGAGAGTGCGTGCAGCAGCAGAAGATTATTTCGTGTGGTGGCATAACCAGAAGATAAGCCTTCTGGTCTTTCTGGTGCTACTGGTGATAAGCATTTTCTGGGTATGGTGGCTTTTAATACCGGCTTTTCTGCTTTTGGGATACAACCTATTCGCGAATTTTCAGAGACTAATGGCGCTTAGAAAGATACATGGAATAGAGGAAGAAGAATAGAAGGAGCCTTAGGGCTGCTTAAGAAGAAAGGAGTGGGCATATGGGTACTGTAGATATTAATCAAATTCTTGGAGAAGATGCCCCGTATCTGTTGAACCATAAATGTTCAACTATACCTAAAGAGAACCTGCATCTTCCGGGACCCGGGTTTGTGGACAAGGTTTTCGGTATATCCGATAGGTCCGAGAAAGTGCAGAAGAATCTTAAGCTTATGTTTAATCACGGTAGGCTGAAGGGTACGGGATACCTTTCTATCCTGCCGGTGGACCAGGGCGTAGAGCATTCAGCGGCATCATCGTTTGCACCGAACCCGATATATTTCGATCCTGAAAATATTGTAAGACTAGCTATAGAAGGTGGTTGTAATGCGGTGGCTTCGACCCTCGGGGTGCTGGGGATGGTATCGAAAAAATATGCGAAAAAGATACCTTTTATCCTGAAACTAAACCATAACGAATTTTTGTCATATCCGAACTCTTACGATCAGAGATTTTTTGCGGATGTTGACCAGGCATATAATATGGGAGCTGTTGGGGTGGGTGCGACCATATATTTCGGGTCTGCAGAATCTCGCAGGCAAATAGAAGAAGTGTCTGAAGCTTTCATGCGGGCTCATGAGATGGGTATGTTCACTGTTTTATGGTGCTATCTGCGTAACGATGCTTTTAAGAAAGATGGAGTGGATTATCATACCTCGGCAGATCTTACCGGCCAGGCAAACCATCTTGGCGTTACTATTGAAGCGGATATAATAAAACAGAAAGCTCCGACCAATAACGGTGGATATACCGCTATTGGGTTCGGTAAGACCAGTCCGCTGGTGTATGAGAAGCTTACTTCCGACCATCCTATTGACCTGACAAGGTATCAGGTAGCTAACTGTTATATGGGTAGAGCCGGGCTAATAAACTCAGGCGGGGCTTCTGGCGGTAAGGACGATCTCGAGAAAGCCGTCAGGACAGCTGTTGTGAATAAAAGGGCAGGTGGAACGGGCCTCATATCAGGCAGAAAAGCATTCCAGCGGCCGATGAAAGATGGCATAGGCATCCTTAACGCGATACAGGATGTGTACCGGGATAAGAGGATCGATATAGCATAAAAGGGATAAGGATGAAGAAGATAGTACTTTTAAGGCATGGCGAAAGCGTTTGGAATAAAGAGAACCGTTTCACCGGTTGGACTGATGTGGACCTTTCGGAAAAAGGTAAAGAAGAAGCGAAAAAGGCGGGAGAGATCCTTAAGGCCGAAGGTTTTATGTTCGATGTAGCGTATACTTCGGTATTGAAAAGAGCGATAAGGACGTTATGGATCGTATTGGATGAGATGGATCTTATGTGGATACCGGTACATAGGTCCTGGCACCTTAACGAAAGGCATTACGGTGCCCTTCAGGAGCTTAATAAAAGCGAGACTGCTACTAATTTCGGTGAAGAGCAGGTACATACCTGGAGGAGGAGTTACGATGTCCGTCCGCCTGCTTTGGAGAAGACGGATGAGAGGTATCCGGGCAACGATCCGAAATACAGGAGTCTGGACGAGAGGGATGTACCGGTAACAGAGTGTCTCAAGGACACCATAGAAAGAATGCTCTCTTACTGGCAGGATATCATATGCAAGGATGTTATGGCGGGCAAGCATACGCTTGTGGTAGCTCACGGGAACAGCTTGAGAGGCATAGTTAAATACCTGGATAAAGTGTCCGATGAAGATATAGCGGGTTTGAATATACCAACGGGTATACCGCTAGTATACGAACTTGCTGATGATATGACCCCCCAAAAGAAATATTATCTTGGCGATCCCGAAGAAATTAAGAAAGCCACGAATAAAGTAGCTGAACAGGGTAAGTCAAAAAGTTGAGCCCTGATCCAACCCCAAAAATGACCATGTGGTCCGTTTATATTCTCAGATGTTCAGATGACTCCCTTTATACGGGTATTACTACAGACGTAAAGCGAAGGGTAAAGGAGCATAACGAAGGCAAAAAAGGTTCTAAATGCTCAAGAAGCCGCCTTCCGGTAGAACTTGTCTACGAGGAGAAGGTGCCTAACAGGTCTAGCGCCCTGAAAAGAGAGATAGAGATAAAGCGGCTCAGTAAAAAGGGGAAAGAAGATCTGGTCACTGGACACGATTAGGCGAACTGCAGTTGCCATTTGATAGATTACATGATTTAATAGCAGGTATTAGGTGTTAGAAATATGACAAAAATGCAGCAAAATATAAAACCTGAGCTAGTAGCACCCGCCGGGAATTGGGCTTCGTTCCATAGCGCAATTGATGCAGGGGCTGATGCGGTGTATTTCGGGATCAAGGGGCTTAATATGCGCAAAAGCGCAAATAATTTTGATATCCTTGAGATGCAAAAGGTAATGGATCTTCTTCGCCAGAACGGAAAAAAAGGATACCTGGCCCTGAATGTGATCGTATACGACGGGGAAACCGATAAGGTGAGGAAGATACTGGAAGAGGCCAAAAGAGCCCGGGTTGATGCCGTGATACTGTGGGACATGGCTGTTTTTTCAATGGCAAAAGAACTTGGTCTTAAGATACATCTTTCTACACAAGCCAGCGTATCGAATTTTGAAGCCCTTAAAACGTACTCCTCGATGGGTGCGAAAAGGATAGTTCTTGCCAGGGAATGCACACTTAGTGACATACGAAATATTACACGTAGAGCCGTGGAAGAAAACATAGAATGCGCTGTGGAAACTTTCATTCACGGAGCTATGTGCGTGAGCGTATCCGGCAGGTGTTTTATGTCGCAGGATTCTTTTGCGAAATCTGCCAATAGAGGCGAATGTTTGCAGCCCTGCAGAAGGGAGTTCTCAATAATTGATAACGATACGGACGCTGAATGCAGCTACGTTCTCGGGGAAGATTACGTATTGAGTCCCAAAGACCTTTGCACAATAAGTTTTTTCGAAAAAGTGATGACATCGGGCGCAGAAGCTTTTAAAATAGAAGGCAGAATGCGTGCGCCTGAATATGTCAGCGTAGTTACATCAGCATACAGGACAGCGATCGATTCTTTTGGTGAAGAAAATCTCACAGAAGATCTTAAGGAAGAGCTTTTAAAGAAACTGGAGTTCTCCTTTAATCGGGGGTTTTCAGACGGTTTTTATTTTGGAAAACCCGACGATTTAGGAGGCACTCTAGATAAAGAGTACGAGAAAGTATATCTTGGGGAAGTAATTAAGTACTATAGAAAAATTGGCGTGGCTGAGGTGCATCTTACCTGCGGTTCTTTAAAAGAGGGACAGGAGATACTTATAACCGGCAAAAGCACTCCCGCTTCTTTTGCTAAGGTTGAAGAGATGGAGATAGAACATAACAGGGTAGATTTCGTGGAAAAAGGACGCTCGGCGGGAATTAAGGTTCCTTTTAGTGTACGGCCGAAAGATAAAGTGTTTCTTTGGACGGTAAAAGGAGGATTAAATTGAGATCCATTAGATGCATTCTGGTCGTTCTGGTGATGCTGGCAAGTCTGGCGGTTAGTGCTTTGGCTGAGAGTGTTACTGGGACATGGGAGAGTGTTGAGTATTATCGTAACGGTAAAAGCCTTCCGGAGATGGCGGGCAAGGCTAGGTACGAGTTCAAAGAAGACGGTACCTATACACATAAAATGGGTCACTGGCTGACAGCTAAAGGGACCTATCTGGAAGAAGAGAGTAAGATACTGTTAACTTCTGATGTTGCGGGGAAAACAGATGTACGTCTTGAAGACGATAGAATAATAGTGGAAAATTCGAGAACAAAACTTAAGATTATATACGTGAAAAGCGAGTAGGGGGATAGTATGGGCAAGATGTGCCGCAAGTGTCTTAAGAAATATGGCGATGCGGAGGGAGTGTGTCTTTTTTGCGGAACTGAGTTAAGCCCGGAAGAGGAATGCCGGGATATATGTGAAGAGGAAGGCATTGCTCCGGAAGAAGAAGCACTGGACAAGGCGGATATAAGGACCCTTATTTTTGTCTTAGTTGTGATCGCGCTTATTGTGGCGATACTGTTTTTGGTTTTTTCAGTAGGGTCGGATTTCTGGTCGGGTGGTGTACAAAAAGTACTGATGCAGGACGGAAAGGTCGGTCGCTAGTTTTAGGTTATAAGTTAATATCATATTTATGCAGGATATAATAGAAGCTAAATATATCGAATGGACCGACGGGCTGACGCCCGAAGAATCTACAGTTAATATCTTTGACAAAATAAGGGACATTCCTTATTACGTGATAGCTGAGCACCTTGATCTGGAGAAAGGTCCTTCAGGGATGCTTAAGGAAAATAAAGGATCCTGCACTCCCAAGCATTATCTGTTAGGGATGATGTACCAGAGGCTTGGCGTGGACATACGGTATCACACATATTCTTTTATGTGGAAGGATCTGGACATTGAGTATTCAGGAGTACTTAAAGACCTGTCAGAGCGGATCCCTGTGACGTATCACTTGGCATGCGAAGCGTTCCTTGGCGAAAGATGGGTGCTTTTGGACGCTACATGGGACAATGGTCTTGCGGGAACAGATTTTCCGGTAAACGAAAACTGGGACGGGAAAAGTGACACAATTCTTGCGATAAAATCTATTAATGACTTTATCCATGAGGATGCCGCAAAAAGAGACAAAGAGATAAAAGAAAAGACTGCTGCGTATTCTCTGCCGGAAAAACTGGAACTTTCAAGGTTTTCTGGGGAGCTCAACAAGTGGCTTGACCAGATAAGAAAGGAGAAATGAATGATAGACCTGCATACGCATACTTTATTAAGCGATGGTGACTTGGTGCCAAGTGAACTAGTAAGACGCGCGCAAGTAGCTGGTTACACAGCGATAGCGATCACTGACCACGTGGATGCCTCGAATATAGAAACTGTTCTTTCAAGCGCGGTGAAAGCGGCGAAGGAGCTTAACAAGTACTGGGACATCTTTGTGATCCCCGGAGTGGAAATAACGCACGTACCGCTGGAATCATTTTTTGAGCTTGTTGTTTACGCTCGCGAGAACGGCGCGAAAATAATCGTAGGTCACGGAGAGTCTCCGGTGGAACCGGTGATACCGGGAACGAACGCTGCCGCTATTAACGCCGGTGTAGATATACTCGCACATCCCGGAGCGATAAAAGAAGAGGACGCGCGTTTAGCCGCGGAAAAAGGAGTGCACCTTGAGATAACATGCCGGCGTGGTCATTCCAACGAGAACAAACACGTATTTGATATGGCACAAAAAACGGGTGCTCATATGGTACTCAATACTGACAGTCATTCTCCCGACGATATTCTTACTCCTGAAAAACAGCAGGAAGTGCTATCGGCCCTTACTGATTCAGATGAGATCAAGGCAGAGATCCTGGCCAACTCAGAAAAAATAGTGCAAAAAATAAAGGACGAGCTATAAAGCCCATAATATCTGAAGTTTGGGAAGATCCAGACAATAAGCAAAAGTTACATTCTCTTAACGAAAGTTTTTTTCTTTATCTTACTCTTGACTCAGGGTATTTTCATGATATACTTCTTTCAAAAGTTATATCTATATAGATATTTCTATATAGATATAACTTTTTGTGAATGTTATATTACGCTTTTGTTATTTGACACGCATGTACCGCCTATGCAGTTTCTAGTCTGGCAAAGAAAGGGGGGATGGAATAGACCATTAAATGGATTGCCGGGAACTGTCAAGCTTGGTTAAGGCGATACTAACATAGAAGAACAAGAACCGGGGCTAAGCCCTTGTTCGTTCAAAATAATATAAGAAACGCAATAATTACCTTTTAAAGGAGGTAAAATGAAATTTGTGAAAGTTTTATGCGTTGTGGCGCTTGTGTTTGCCGTTTC
>JBAROK010000102.1:0-4425 GCA_049642065.1 Candidatus Omnitrophota bacterium
CATATACGCATGGTCTCCTTATTTACAAGGGGATTCTGGCTATCATACCATCTTAGCCTGTTCCATACATGGGTCGCTGGTGGAAAGGTTAACAATTCTCGGATCAAGTTTCAGTGAGATATCGAAAGGTTTTTCCGGTCTTTTTAAGGACTATTATGATGAGAACGGAGAGTATCCCGGTGGCAGCGCCAAGAAGGTGTTTCAAGCACTCGGCCTGGATTTTAATAACTGGACAACGGGGATAGGGGGTATTAAGTACCAGGCTCTGAAAGATGGCATACTGAAGATCAGTAAGGACAAAGGTTACGTTTTTTACGTAACGGACAGTAGCGGGAAACAGAGAAGTCCTTCCAGTTTGTTATATTCTGCCGATGATGAGACCTGGTATTACGGTAAAGTGAACCCTGGCAGGGAAGTTGACATTGATACTTTCAAGGTAGTAGAAAAATAGCGGGAGCATAAAATGGCTGGAAAAGGCGCTGTTAAAGTACTTATTGTAGGTGGCGGCAAAGGAGGAGATGCACTTATTAATGTTTTCTGTAAAAGCAAAGGTATCGATATCATAGGTGTTATAGATAAAGATAGCGCTGCTCTTGGAATTAAAAAGGCTAAAGCGTTAAATATACCCGTTGCGGACGATTACGAAAAGTTTATTAAAGGAGGTAAGGTTGACGAGATCTTCAATGTCACCGGCAGCGAAAAGGTCCAGGACGACTTGGATAGTAAGGCTCCCCATGGAGTTGACGTAATAAGCGGACACAGTGCCAAACTTATTTGGGAGCTTATCAGGGAGCATATAGAAGCGGAAAAAGCTCTTGAGGAATCCAAAAAATTTGCTGAAACAACCATGGATAGCGTTAAAGACGCTATTTGTGTTATCGATACGAGTGATTACAAGATACTGGGGGTTAACAAAGCTTTTCTTGACTCGGTCGAGATGGATGAAAAGGATGTTATCGGGAAACCATGTTATGAAATAACACATAATATATCCTCGCCTTGTACGCCTCCGCACGACACCTGTCCGCTTAAAGAAACGTTAAAAACAGGTACATATGCGCTCGAAGAGCATATACATTTTACTGAAACAGGTAAAAAAAGGTATGTTGAAGTAGCAACTTCTCCCATAAAAGACAAAAATGGAAAGGTTTCCAGCGTAGTCCATGTCATGCGCGATATCACTGAACGCAAATTGGCGGAAGAGGCCGTTAGGGACGCGAAAGAATATGCTGAACATATTTTCAAGGTTATACCCAGTGCCATTTTTTCGATTGATCTTGACAGAAGGATTACAAGTTGGAACAAAAAAGCGGAAGAGATCACTGGATATTCGGCTAAGGAAATAATCGGGAAAAAGTGTGATGTTTTCGCTGGCGAACCGTGTGATAAAAAATGCGGGCTTTATTCTGATGACGTTCAGAAACCTATGGAAAACAGGGAATGTACGATAAACAAAAAAGATGGAACCAGGATTTTTGTATCGAAAAACGTTGATATTTTAAGGGACAAACAAGGTAATGTCATAGGTGGCGTAGAGAGTTTCATAGATATAACTAGCCAGAAAAGATCCCAGGAAATGATGAGGTCCGCCTACACCGAACTGGACCAGATTTTCCAGAGTTCGGGTGACGGAATGCTTGTGTTCGATAAAGAACTCAGGATAGTCAGGGCGAACAAAACACTTCTGGATCTTGTTGGGAAGACAAGGAGAGAACTAGTTGCCGAATATTGCGGAAAAGTATTCGATATTTTTATTGCCGGGATAATTAAGGATTCGATGGCGCGTATAATCGAGGGGAAAGACCATGTTAACAGCGATGTGACCGTAACGAGTTCTGGAGGAATATCGATCCCCTGTATATTGACTGTAACGCCTTTTGCGGATCGTGACGGTGAACTCGTCGGTGGTATAGGCTCTTTCCGGGACATTACCGAACGCAAGTCGGCGGAAAAAGCGCTTCTTGATAATATAAGGCTGAAAAGCAATTTCACTTCAATGGTATCACATGAATTAAGGACTCCTCTTACCGCCATAAAGGAAGGGATTGGCATAGTCTTGGATGGCTCAGCGGGAGAGATCAACGAAGAGCAGGAGGATTTTTTAAGCACGGCTAAAAGGAACGTTGACCGCTTGGGCCGCTTGATTAATGACGTTCTTGATTTCACAAAGCTCCAGTCAGGGAAAATGGCTATGAAAGTATCAGAAAACGATATTTCGGCCATTGTTGAGGATATCGTGAAAATGCAAAGACCTGTCGCGGAAGAAAAGAAACTTTACGTGAAAACCGAGATTGTGCCGGGGATGCCCAGCGCGCAATTTGACCAGGACAGGGTAACGCAGGTCATAATAAACCTTGTCAACAACGCTCTTAAGTTTACCGAAGAAGGCGGGGTGACAATATCGGTGTATCCAAAAGGCCATGAAATATGCGTTTCGGTCGATGATACGGGCCCGGGCATAAAAGACAGCGATATACCGAAAGTGTTCCAAGAGTTCAGGCAAATAGAGGACGCAAAGACCAGAAAAGCCGGGGGTACCGGTCTGGGGCTTGCGATAAGCAGGGAGATTATTCAGCGCCATGGCGGAAAGATCTGGGTGGAATCGGTATACGGGAAGGGAAGCCAGTTCAAATTCACTCTTCCGGTAGTAAGAAAATACAAGATACTGGTCGTGGATGACGAAGAAATATTCGTGGATTTCTGCGCGAATGTGCTTAAGGGAGAAGAATATGAAGTGCTGGCGGCCTCAACGGGAATAGAGGGGGTCAATAAAGTGAGAGAGGAACGTCCGGATCTCGTCATAATGGACATGGTCTTGCCGGATATAAACGGGTATGAGGTGATTGGAAGGCTGCGTAGCGAAAGAGAGCTGTCATCGATCCCGGTTCTTGCCGTTTCCGGGCATGCGGAAAGGCTGAAAGAGCTTGATAAAATGGAGATCCCGGCAGAAAGTTCATCGATCATGCGGCTTACAAAACCCATAGACCCGACATTATTTACAAATACGGTAAAAGAGATACTGGCGCTTTCTGCGTAACCAGTGGCTGACAAAGAGAGGTAAACATGAACGGACTTAAAAAGATCCTTATAGTTGATGATGAACCCGACATCCTGAAATCAGTGGCTTTCCGTGTAAAAAAGGCCGGGTACGGGGTAATGGAGGCGACTGACGGCCAGAAAGGCATTGATATGGCCAGAAGTGAAAAACCAGATCTTATATTACTGGACTGGAGGCTTCCCATAAAAGATGGTGGTGAGGTATACCAGGAGTTGAAGTCGGACGAAGTGCTGAAGGATATTCCTATTATTATTCTGACGGCTAGCCGTGAAACGGAAGCCCTCGATGTGAAGCTGCAGAGTATTGGCGCGAAACATGTTCTTATTAAACCATACGAACCGACAGAACTTATACAAAAGATAAGTGAACTCATAGGATAATGTTCAGCGGGATGGTGGAGTTATGGAAAAAGAAAAGATAGTGCTGATAGTAGATGACGATGAGACGATAACTGATCTTTTGGAAAGAACAGTAACTCCGATGGTTGAGGAGAAGGTGATCTGCGTCTCTTCCGGAGCTGAGGCTAAGAACATCATGGAGAAAAAAGGGCTTAACTTGGCAATACTGGATTATAAGCTTCCAGATACTGACGGAATAGAACTTTTGAAATTCATAAAGTCAGTTGACGCGAATGTGCCCGTAGTCATAATAACCGGGTTCGGGTCAATAGAGACCGGGGTAGAAGCGATAAGACAGGGCGCGTATGATTATATTCTGAAACCGTTTCATCCAGAAAAGATACATGCCATGGTAAGGAGCCTTATGGCTTTCCGGAAGCTTAGGGAGGAGAATGTTTCTTTGCGTAGGGAACTTGAAAGTAAAACTCCTAGTATGCTCTCGAATTCTCTTCATGAACACGAAAAAGAGCTTATCTTAAAAGTTTTTGCTGAATGCGGCAACGACATCAAAAAAGCATCAAAAGAACTTGGAATTTCACCACTTATGCTTTATGTAAAGATCAGGAAGCTGGGAATAGACCAGTAACACGTAAGATATTGTAAATAAAAGACTTACCAATCGAGAAGCTTCATTTTCCCCTCATAACTTTTACATAAGCTCTTATAATATAAGTACTTACATAAAATTTAGGCCTACAATTGTCCCTGAAAAGGATATTTTTGTCTAAAAACACACCATAATATCATATCTAAATACCCATTGACATATTATATATAACCCTTGTATAATATCGTTCAATGAATGAACACCCCTTAAGAGAGGACATTTTTAAGATTCTTCGTCTTTTATCCGATCGGGAAGACCTGTCTCAACGGGACTTATCCGGACATCTCGGAATGTCTCTCGGAAAGACCAATTATCTGCTCAAAGGAATGATCAAAAGAGGCCTTATTATGGTCCGCAATTTC